>JAFASQ010000429.1 GCA_019244395.1 Solirubrobacterales bacterium
GTCACCGGAACCGAGCCGCACGAGGCTGGGCTCGCCTCGGGCCTGATCAACACCTCGCAGCAGGTCGGTGGCGCACTCGGGCTAGCGATCCTCGCGACGATCGCCAACAGCCACACCCAGAGCCTGTTCCACTCCGGCGTCCACAACGCCTCGGTCGCCTTGACCAAGGGTTTCGACCGGGCGTTCCTCGTCGGCGCCGGCTTCGCCGTCGCCGGGGCGATCCTAGCCACGTTGCTGATCTCCTCACGGGACAGCCGGAACCACTCAGAGGCCGCCCGGAGCGGGGACGCAGCCGCAGCGCCCGTCGCTGCGGGCTGACCTGCTTACGATCACGCTCTTTCGTCGCTCGGCGGTCACGTAGCTCACGACCGCGATGGCGACCAAGCGCTCATCCCGGGTTCCGATGGGCTTGGCTGGCTGTGGCGCAACACGTCGGCTCCGCAACGCTCTGGTTCTAGGCGGCAGTGGGGAGCTTCACGGTGCGGCGGGCGATCCGGGCGCCGGTCACCGGCTCGTGTGGGCCGTAGAGCACCTCTGGGTCGAGGTCGAGGCCGACCGGCCATTCGATCGTGTGGGAGTCGGCGTTGACTCGTACCTGCTCAAACGCTTGCCGGTCGTCGCGGATCTCGGCGAACACGCCGCCTCGCGCGAGCAGTTCGCCCAGGTCGACATCCTTGACGGCGCCGTCGGAGAATTCGATGCGCAGCCAGTGGTCCTTGAGCGGCTCGACGTGATTGATCTTGATCAGGTCTGTCATGGGAGCGGAGCAACCGGTCGAACGGGCTGCAAGTCGCTTGCGAGCTCGACGTTCTCAGCCAGTTCCTCGCGATGCTCGCTCAGCCATTCTCGCACCAGTCGTAGCGCGCGAGAAGGGAGCGATCCATCGAGGATTTCGCCAGTCGCGATCACAATCGTGGCCTCGCCGCCCGAGTACCGAGCGTGAAAGTGCGGCGGTGCGTGATCGCCGAAGTACATCTCGATCACGATCCCCATAGAACGCGCTGATCCGCAGCACGCACCGATGGTGCCGACGTTGCCGGACGACGTCCGGCCGTTCGACGGTCGGGCCGAAACCATGTCTCCAACGTGTCCCGAACTCGGCAATTCTCCACGGCCTACTCGACTGTGATGGTCCTGTCGACCGGGCGGTTTGCGGTGCGGGACGTTTCCGCGGAAACGTCTTGTGTCCCGAATCTGTCCCGGGATCGGCGCAGGATCTGCGTTCATGACCGGGGCCTCTCAGACCTACATGGGCCACGTGTTCCGGGGCGAGCGAGTGTCGCGTACCTGCGCTACATCAGCAGGACCGACGGCTGACGCCGTCGACACTGCGGGGGCACCGATCGGCGATCGGGGTGCATCTGCTGCCGGCGTTCGGGGGATGCCCATCGAAGACGTAACGACCACGGTGATCGAGGAGTGGCTCGCCGGGTCGATCGGTTCGCGCCACAAACTGTTGATCCAGCTTCACGGGATTCTGGGCCGCGCGCGCCGGGCGTACGGGCTCCCGGGGAACGCCGCGGCCGAGGTCGAGAGGTTCGCGCCGCTCCCGCGCGGAGAGATCGGGGTGTTCTCACCCGGGGAGCTGGGCGCTTGTCCGGGCGGCCGGGCCCGAGCAGGACGGTGCGGTGTTCCTGACCGCCGCGTCACTGGATTCTGGGTGCAGCCGGTGGTTGCGTGCGTCGGCGGACTGTGGCGCGTCCAACCGACTTGGGACTGCGTCAGACGATCGAGGCGCTGCTTGACACGTCGACCAACGGACGCGCTACCAAGACCGTGGAGAATGGCGCCCAAACGTGGTGCGCGCAGGCCGGCGCTCGCGGTAGGTTGCGCGTATGACCGAAGGCGTGCGGATCCGCGATATAGAGAACGAAAAGGCGCGCCGCCGCGCGGCCCGCCAGATGATCGGCGAGTATCACGAGCAGCAGCTGCGTCTCCTCCTCGATCACGTCCGCGATGGCTTGGCAAAGATGGACGCTGGCGAAATCGACCCGTTCGACTTGGACGAGCTGATTCATCACTACAAGCGATCAGCTCAGAAGCTCTGGTCGTTCTGTGGCTCCAGTGGCGGCGCGTGGGAGCGCGCGGCGCTGATGCTTGAGTGGGAGCGCGAGGAGGGGGAGCCGGCGACGGACTGGTGGGAGGTCGGTCGTCCGCGTCGCCGAGGCGACTGACGCTGCGAGACTCGACCGGCCGCGGCGACACCATCCGGCGTGGTGGCGACGATTTGGCGCTTGTTCGGGCTCGTGATCGCCATGTACTACGACGATCACGACCTCCGCACTTCCACGCTCGTCACGTCGGCAGCAGGCGAAGGTTCCAGGTCGATCCGGTCGAGGTCACCGAAAGCGGCCTCGGTGTCGCCAGCAGTTCGGCCCACGCCAGCAAGAGCCGGAGCATCGCGAGGAGCCACAGGAGAATTGGCGGCGAGCGCGGGAGGGTGAGGCACTGCTAGAGATCGATCCGCTTCAGTGACTGGATTTACTCCTGACATCAGCGCGGTCTCCGTCGTGCGCCACGGCGTGCTGATGCTGACCTTCGCCAACGGCCTGACCGGGCAGGTTGAGGCCCTCGACGGTATGCGCGGCCCAGTGTTCGAGCACGCGCCCACCCCTGCGGGGTGTTTGCCGCGGTGACCGTCGCCGCGAGAGCGGGACGGTTGTCTGGCCCGGTACTGGCTGCTCATCAGCCCGCGCGGTCGTCTGGCTTCGAATCCGTGGGCTTCTCGAGGGAGCGCGCGACTTGCAGAACCGATCGGATCGCCGTTGTCTTTGGGGGTGGGCGGTACGCGAGGTGGAAGGGCATCCGGACCGGCGGGGTGAGTGGTATGAACGCGGAGCCGGGTAGCTCCGCGGGGAATGCGCTGCGGGGATAGATGACGATGCCTAGGTTCTCGCGCACCGCTTGGAGGCCGAGATCGGGATAGGGGTCGGCGAGCGTGTGCGGGGCGACCCCCGCCTCGGCGAACGCCGACAGGATGCGATTGCTGAAGCCGTGCGAGTCGTCGGTGGCCGCGACGAGGATCGTCTGGTCCGTGAGGTCTTCGATCGTTAGCCGGGCGCGCGCCGCGAGGGGATGCTGGCGTGGGAGGTGAACGATCGCGGCCTCGTCGCGCAACAGGACGAGTTCGACGCCGGGCGGCGGGTCGGGAGCGCAGAAGGTGATCGCGAGATCGAGCCGGCCTCGCGCGATGTCGCGCAGCAGCGCGCCGGTCGTGTTCTCGACCGTGTAGAGCATCACCGCCGGCATCTGCGTGGTGCATGCGACGAGAAGGCGTTGGGCGATCCCGTAGCGGGCTGTGGGCGATACCCCAAGGCTCAGCCGGCTCGCCCCGGCCTTGTGGCGATCGCGAACTTCATCGACCACGGCATCAGCCTGGTCAAGGAGCTCCCGGCCGCGCTCCTGTAGAAGCTCACCGGCGGGGGTGATCTCGATCCGACGCCCCACGCGGACCAGCAGCTCGACGCCGAGCTGGGCCTCGAGTTGCCTGATGGCGGCGCTCAGCGACGGTTGGGAGATGTGCAGCCGTTCGGCCGCGCGTGTCACGTTGCCCTCCTCGGCGACGATCACGAAGTAGCGGATCAACCGCAGGTCGGGCGTCATAGGCCAAGCCTATGTGACCCTAGCTAACCGGTCTTGGACGTGAACGGCCCGGCCGCGGACACTGATGGCGTCCTATCGAGAGGAGACGCCAGATGGCCGCTACACGACTACTGCACATAGGGGCGAGCCCACGCGGCGCCGCGTCGGAGTCGCGGCAAATCGCCGAAACGTTCCTCAAGGCCTACCGCGATGCTCACCCGCACAACCTGATCAAGACGTGGGATCTGTGGGATGGGTCAGTCCCGGACTTCGGTCCGGCGGCCGCCGCGGCGAAGATGGCCGTGTTCGCCGGTGAGACGCCCCAGGGCGAGGAAGCGGACGCGTGGCAAGCAGCGAAGAACGCGTTCGCGCGGTTTGACTCGGCCGAGCACCTGCTGTTCAGCGTCCCGATGTGGAACGCCGGCATCCCCTACATCCTCAAGCAGCTGATCGACGTGATCTCCCAGCCGGGCATGGTGTTCGGCGTCGACCCCCACAACGGCTACAGCCACCTGCTCGAGAACAAAGGCAAGAAGGCCGCCGTCATCTACACCAGCGCGGTGTGGGGACCGGGGCTCGGCTCCGCGTTTGGCACCAACTTCCAGTCCACCTACTTCGAGGACTGGCTGCGCTGGACCGGCATCACCGACATCACCCAGATCCGCTACCACCCCACGCTCAACGGCGGCGCCGCCGAGGAGCGCCGAAAAGCCCATGCCACAGCGCGCGAGCGCGCCCGCGCATTCTGATGACGACGCTCACCGCCACCCGCCATGAGCACAACGAGGAGGTTGAGAGCCGTCCGCTTGACCGCTCAGTGCTGCTCAACCCCGATCGGCTCCCGGACCACATCGACGCGCTATATCGGGCGGCCTGCGCGCTGTGCGGATCGCGGCATGAGGCTGAGGATCTCGTCCAGGAGACCTTCGCCCGTGTGCTGAAGCGGCCCAGGTTCGTCACGCGCGATCACGAGCTGGGGTACCTCCTGCGGGCGCTGCGCAACACCTACTACAGCAACTACCGCGCCATTGCTCGCCGCCCGGCGTCCGTCGCCCTCGTTCAAGACGTCGCTGGCGCCGCTCCCGACACCCGCTTCCGCGGGAGCGAGATCATGCAGGCTGTCGCGAGCGCGCCCCCCGCCTATCGCGACGCGGTCATCGCCGTCGACATCCTCGGCATGTCCTACAAGGAGGCTGCCCGCGCGCTCCGCGCACGCGAGGCGACGATCACCACCCGCCTTCATCGCGGCCGACAGCACCTCGCCCGAGTCCTGATCGACGCCGGCGAAGCCAACTGACGAGGTACCCATCGTGTTCGCCTCCCCATCCGTCCCGTCCCTGGCCGCGGAACGTGCGGAGCAGCTCGCCCGCCTCGTCTACGAGCTGTTAGACGCTCACTCAGACACCGAGCAGCTCTGCACAAGCATCCCACCGAGCTCCCGCTGTACTAGCGAGCGGCGTAATCATTCTCGCGCTGCTCGGCCGAGGCCTGGTCGGCTGGAGCATCTCTCGGCGGCAGTGGCACGGAATCGCCCTGACCACCGCCGCTCTCTGCGTGCTCGTCCTAACCCTGCCCGCCCCGACCGCGCATCCCGCGGCACGCCCGGGCATGCTTCTGTTCACGATCGCGATGCTTGGACTTGGCGCGATGTTTACGCTCGCGCCTCGCCTGCGCACGCCGGCCCACTCGCATGGCGCGATGCTGGGGGCGGCAGCGGGAACGCTACTCGGGGTCTCCGACGTGGCTAACAAGGCACTCTTCCATGTGGCCGCAGGCGGTCCGGTGGCGCTGATCAGTTCGCCGTGGCTGTCGCTCACGGTGCTCGCGGGCGGCTCCGCCCTTGCGGCCTCCGGCCGCGCCTTCCAGGAGCGCGATGCCGTGCCCGTCATGGCCTGCGCCTCGACCGCGGCCAACGCCACCGCGATGCTCGGGGGGATAGCGGTCTTCGGCGACAGCTTGTCTGGGGGCGCGTTCCTGAGCGGCCTACAGATCGCAGCATTCACACTTTTGGCCGGCGCCGCCGTGCTCACGGTGTCGGGGCGTGAGCGCGTCGCGGTCGAAGCTGCGGCCGTCACCGCATAACTCAGCTCGGCGCGAGCAGCCGGCTCCCCTCCCCCAGTTCGAGGGAAAGACTGCGAGCGTGGCAGACGCCATCCAAGTAGAGCGGACCGCGCGTCCGTCAGCGTCTGCCGCCGTTCACCGTGCAACCGGGGCGGGCACGTGCATGGAGTGTCGCCGCCAGCCTCGAAGCGCCCAGGCCCCAAGCAGCGCTGACGAACGCCCTCAAGCACGCACCCTGGCGCGAACGTCGAGGCAAGCGTCAGCTGCACCGATTAGAGGCTCGAGATCGACGTGCTCGACGACGGTGTCGAAACCTCAAACCAAATTAGCGAGCATGTCGGTCATGGGCTGCTCGGCGGCTCACGGTGTGAACTCGCGAGGTCGCGTAACTGACCGATGAGTTCTGCGGTGTCGACAGGTCCAAGTGTTCAGTGGTCTGGACCGCTGGCGAGAGGAGGATCATGGGCATTGCGTTTCCGGGTGAGTCACCGGCGTACAGAGCCGCGCGCGATCGGTTGCTCGAGCAAGAGGTCGAGCTGCGCCGCGAGATGGAGGCCGTTGCGGCTGCGAGACGTGAATTGCCGCCAGGCGGGGTCGTGCATCGCGACTACGTCTTTCAGGGCCGCGGGGCTGACGGTGCGCCGGAAGAGGTGCGGCTGTCTGAGCTGTTCGCGCCCGGCAAGGACTCGCTTTTGATCTACAGCTTCATGTTTCCACGCGACCCTCACGACCAGACGCCCGGCCCCACGACAGGGCAAACCGCGCTGCTTTCGTTGGCCGAAGGCCCGTGCCCCACGTGCGCGGCTTTCATCGATCAACTCGAGGGCGCCGCCGAGCACGTGAACCAGCACATCAACCTCGCGGTCGTAGCCAAGACCTCGCTGCCACGGCTACTCGCGTTCGCCGAGGAGCGCGGGTGGCGTCGGCTTCGGTTCCTCTCGTCGGCGAACAACACGTACAACGTCGACTACTACACGGAGACCGCCGAGGGCACGCAGCGGCCGATGCTGACCGTGTTTCATCGCGATGCGCACGCGATCAGGCACTTCTGGAGCTCAGAGCTCTTCTACACGCCAACCGAGCCGGGTCAGGATCCCCGCCATGTTGGCACCCTCGAACCGCTCTGGAACATGCTCGACCTGACCCCCGAGGGACGACCCCAGGACTGGGCGGAGCAACTCCAATACGGCTGAACGACCGGTCCTGCGCGCAGACCCCCTTCGCTCGTGGCACCCGTATCTGCATGCCTCGCCGTCTTCGCCGCAAAGGGCGGATACGAGGTGGCGCCCAGGGTTGCCGGTGCTCCACCGCTGCGGCGTCGCCCGCTCGAGCCGACCGTTGAGCGTGGCCCCTCGCGTGACGGGCCTCGACCGCAGAAGCTCGGGGAGTCGCTTCTGAATCGGGCTTCGGACGTCCTGTTACGAGATCCCCCAGCGTTAGCGTGAAGGAGCGTTGATCCTCCTCATCCGGTTGGCAGACGCAGATCAGCCGTTCAGCTGATCTAGCGTGGTCGGCGTGATGTCGGGATAGCGTTCGTTCTGGATGTCATCGAGCCTGGTCTGCCCGCCGAGCATGTAGAGCAGGTAGGAGGCCCAGACGACCGAGTCGCCATTTGCCTGCTCGCGCTGCGCATTGAAGAAGGCCCGGAGATCGTCGAGCGACCCATAGCTGGTCGGCTTGTAGGTTCGTCCGGTGATCTTCTCGGCATGGTCCACGAGATCGCTCATCGCGAGCTGCTGGGCGGCCACGGCGAACTTGCCGCCGGGGACGTCCGCGTCGAGCGCTGCGCGTGCGACGAAGCGTGCTGTGTCGTCCACAGTCGTCGCATCGAAGGGCTCGTGTCCAGAGCCCCAAAAGCTTGCCGTGCCGGCGGCCTCGTCGAGCTGGATCATGGCGCCGGGTGACGCTATGGCGTCCAGGAAGGCGCCGTTAAGCACGTTGATCTGCTCGATATCGAGCTCGGCGATCTGCTTGTCTGCCTCGTAGCGAAGATCAAGCGTTGGGTGCTCGCCGGGCTTCACCTTGAAGAAGTCGACGGCATAGTCGGAAGGCAGGATTCGTCGGGCGCCGTTGGCCGCTGCCGCGCGTGCTAGTGCGACCTGCCCGTCGACGATGACGTCGTGGCCTCCCTGCAGGGCAGAGACGACGACCTCTACGGCCTCGGTCGCGCGCCTCAGAAATGCCGGATCGCTTATGTCACCCTCGAAGATCTCCGCGTCACGGTTGAGGAGACGCTCCAGCTTTCGCGACTTCTCCGGATCCTCACGGGCTCCGTTGCGGACGAGCAGCCGCAGATCGACGTCGTCGCGCTCGAGCAAGTGCTTGGCGATGCGCGTGCCGAGCATGCCGGTTGCACCGGCGAGAAGAACATTTGTCTTAGTCACGATTGGCCTCCGCCTTAGACAGCTTGCAGTCCAGTCTACCGAGAAGTGGAGAGGTCTCTCAACATAGTTCTTGTTCGCCACGGCATTCGGGCTAGACGTGGACTAAAGTGGAGAATACTCTCCACTTGATGTGTGGCCGGCTCGGCATCAGCCTGCTGGCTGCCGACGAGCGGCCGCGATCCCCCAACTTCAAGGAGCCCGACATGAGCGAAGCGGAAATGACTAACGAGCCCTTTATCCTCCGGCGCGAGGACGTCCCCAGCTTCTGGCTGGTCGACTCGCTGTGGTCGGTCCTGGCGACGGCTGACACCACCGGCGGGGCCCTCTCGATCATGGACCAAGTCATGCCGAAGGGAAGCGGGCCGCCCGCCCACATTCACCCA
>JAFASQ010000532.1 GCA_019244395.1 Solirubrobacterales bacterium
ACGGAGTAGTCCACCTCTACCGCCGACCCGAGCGCCGTTTGCAGACCCTGGAGCGGCGAGACGGTATACGCGGGGAACACCGTCGCGCTCCCGCCACCCATGGTCCGCGCCTCGGCGGCATTCGATCCGACCACGGCCACACGCGTCAGCGACGAGGGCTCGAGCGGGAGCACTGAGCCTTCGTTGCGGGCCAGCACGAAGCCCGCCGCCGCCGCGCGCCGTATGGCGCCCGCCACCCGGGCGTGGTCAAAGCTCGGAACGGGTGCCGATGGTCCGTCCAGTGCCCCGACGCGGGCGGCGAAGCGCAGGAGCCGCACGACTTTGGCGTCGACCTCGGCCTCAGTGACCTCGCCGTCACGCACGGCACGGACGAGCGCGGGGCCCCAGGGTCCACTTGGTCCCGGCATTACGAGGTCAAGCGCCGCATTGGCGGACGCCGTGGTCGAACGGGTCGCGACCCAATCCGACATCACGAGCCCGTCGTAGCCCCACTCGTCGCCGAGCACCTCGCGCAGAAGCGAGCTCTCGGTCATCGGCTCGCCGTTGACGCCGTTGTAGGCCGCCATCACGGACCACGCTCCCGCCTCTCGGATGATCGCCTCGAACGGTGCCAGGTAAAGCTCGCGCAGAGTCCGTTCATCCACCTGCGCGTCGAGGGTCTTCCGCTCGGTCTCCGAATCATTGGCGACGAAATGCTTGACCGTCGCGCCGACGCCGGCGCTTTGCAGCCCCCGGACGTATGCGACGCCGATCCGCGCCGTGAGCAGCGGGTCCTCGCTGAAGCACTCGAAGTGCCGTCCGCTGTACGGCGTGCGGTGGAGGTTCACGGTGGGCGCCAGCACGACGTCGACGCCCTTACGCCGCGCCTCGAACGCCAGCAGGCGCCCCATTTCCTCGGCCAGTTCGTCGTCCCAGCTTGCCGCTATCGCCGTCGGCGATGGGAGATTGGCGGAGTGGTTGCGCTCATCCCACGTTTCACCGCGTACGCCGGCCGGGCCATCGGAAACGACGAGGCGACGCAACCCGATCGCCGGCTCGGAGTGCAGCGACCAGAAATTCGCGCCCGTGAGCAGGCGCACTTTCTGCTCCAGCGAGAGCCTCGCGACTCGCGCGAGCAGATCCCGTTCGTCGGCCGGCACTCAGCCTCTGGCGTCAGGTACTCGCCGGTTCGCTCGTCAATGCTGCCGGAGGCGCCGACTCGTGCGACATGGACGGAAGCCTACCCCGAAGCGACCCAGCGCCGAACCAGCCTGCCACCCGGCCTATGATGCGCCCACGTCCGCGTCCCGCGGACGAGCTCTGTGAGACCAATGCCCGACACTGGATGGCCACAGCAGGACGTAGAGTCGGACTTCGCGCGCCAGCGGCGGCGGCGCGCCCCGTTCGGGCGCTGTGCGGCACGACTGGCGGGGCGGTCGGCCCGCGGTGACTGACCTGACGAGCGCTCGTCCCGGGATGGACGAGTTCGTGAGGTTTGAGCACGTATCGTCGGTGGAGGAAACAGCACGCGGCCTGCTGGCGAGGTTGCACGGTGAGACGTTGCGCGTCGACTTCATCCGCGACGACCTCCTACGCGTGAAGATCAGCCGCGGCGGGGTGCTCGACGAGTCGCCGAGCTTTGCTGTCTGCGTCGACCCGTTGTCCGCTGACGTGGCTTTCACCCTCGAATCCGAGGGTCACGTCGTCCGGCTGCGTAGCTCGTGTCTGGTGGTTTCCCTCTGGCTGGATCCATTCCGCCTCGACGTCCACCGGCCCGACGGCAGTGTGATCGCGGAGGCGGCCCGAGACGACGAAGGGAGCTTCTGGGGTTATGCGACGCTGAACGATGCGTTTGCGGTCCGTCGTCGCCGCGGGTCGAATGACGCCATCTACGGCCTCGGCGAGAAGACGGGCGGTCATGACCGGACGGGACGCGACTTCACGCTTTGGAACACGGACGTGTTGGATCCCCACGGGACGGCCGAGTTCGTCGCCGGCCGGTCGGACGATGATCCCCGTGCCGACCGAACCAGTGCGGAGTTCGATCCCTACTACGTCTCGATCCCTTTCTTCTACCACCAGTCCCACCCCTCCGGAGCCATGATGGGCTCGTTCATTGACAACGGATACCGGGCGAGTTACGACTTCCGCAGCCGAGACGACTACTACATCCAGTTCGCGGGCGGCCACTATACGGAATACATCTTCGCGGGGCCCCGGATGGCCGACATCCTGTCTGCCTATACGTGGCTGACGGGGCGCACGCAGTTGCCACCGCTATGGTCGCTGGGCTATCACCAGTGTCGCTGGTTCCACTACACCCGGGACCTGGTCGAGTCACTGGCTGAGCGCCACCGGGAGCTGGAGATCCCATGCGACGCGCTGTGGCTCGACATTGAGTACATGGACGGCTACCGGGTCTTCACCTGGGATGCCGAGGCATTCCCCGACGTTCCCGAGTTCCTGCGCCGGCTCACGGCCAGCGGCTTCAGGCTCGTGACGATCGTTGATCCAGGGGTGAAATACGAGCCCGGCTACAGCGTGTTCGACTCGGCGGTGGAGCGGGATGTCCTCTGCCGGACCGAAGCACGCGACATCTACATCGGGCAGGTGTGGCCAGGCAAGACCGCCTTCCCAGACTTCGTCACCGAGGAGGCGCGCGACTGGTGGGCGGAGCTGGTCAGCGCACATGTCAGGCCGGGCGTGGCCGGCGTATGGAATGACATGAACGAGCCTGCCACCGGCGCGATCGCACCCGAACCGATGCGCTTCGACCGCGGTCGGCACTCGCACCAGCGGTTCCACAACCAGTATGCGCTGCTCATGGCGATGGCAACGGTGACGGGACTGCGCCGTGCGCGGCCCGGGGTGCGCACGTTCGTGCTCTCGCGAGCCGGCTTCGCGGGCATCCAACGCTATGCCGCCAACTGGCTAGGGGACAACCTGTCGCGCTGGGATCATCTACGGCTGAGCATGCCGATGGCCATGGGGCTGGGCGTATCTGGCCAGGCGTTCGTCGGCGCGGACATCGGCGGTTTTCGGGGTAACTCCAACGCCGAGCTGTTTCTTCGCTGGATGCAGTACGGAACGTTGACGCCGTTCTGTCGCAACCATTCGGAGATCGGCAGCCTTGACCAATACGCGTGGACGTGGGGGGATACCGTCCTCGAACTCGTCCGCGAGGCCATCGCCCTGCGGTACCGGCTCCTGCCCTACCTCTACAGCGCGTTCGTCCGCGCGACGGAGACCGGCGCGCCAGTTCAGCGACCACTGGTCTTCGACCATCAAGACGACGCGCTGGTGCGCGACATCGACGACGAGTATCTACTGGGGCCCGACCTCCTCGTCGCCCCGGTCACCGCCCCAGGTCAGACCTCGCGCCAGGTCTACCTGCCGGCAGGCGAATGGTATGAGTGGCATACCGACCAGGTCGTTCCCGGCGGTCGGTACACCCTTGCCGCCACTCCGATGGACCGCATCCCGATCTACGCCCGGGGCGGCGCGGTGATCCCGATGTGGCCACACGCGCCGCCGTCAACGGCAGGCCACCATCCGTCGACAACCGAGCTGCACCTCTTCATTCCCCCGGCCGACACGGTCCACGACTCGCTGTTGCAAGAGGATGACGGTCTCACCACCGCGGCGCTCGACGGCCAGCGGTACCGGACCGCGTTCCATGTCACCCGCCGCCCAGGCAACGTCGAGGTGGAGGCCACCGTCGATGGCGACGGCTATCCCGAGTTCGCGCGGGACACCTTCCAGCTCGTCGTCCACGGGGCCATACCACGGACTATGTCGGTGAACGGCAACCCGGTCGTCTCGCAGCGCGGGCGCGTGGTGATCCCGAACGCCGGAGAACCCTTTCTGGTCAAGTTCGCCGTCTAGGGCGGTCGCGTAGTGAGTAGCACGCTATAGCTGAGCCGCGTTCGGGGCGGCGCAGCGCGGACAGGACGGGCGCGCGGGACTCACCGCCCCTCGGCGATCACCGATCGCACCCGAGCGGCGACGGCAGCCACGTCGACTTGATCCGTCGTGTCGACCTCGATCAGCGGTCCGAGCCCCGTGGGAGTGAGGTGGTGCTCGTTCCACAGCTCCTCAGCCGGACGCTCAGAGTCGAAGTAGCCCCTGGCCCGACTGCCGCTTCTGGCGCGGTAGCGGGCCTCGACGACCCGGCGCGGGCAGACGCAGCGGATCTCGATCAGCTGTCCCGGCAGAGCTCGCAAGTGAGGCAAGGTGTACGGGTAGAAGGTGCTGTCGAGCACCGCACCGGGACTGGTCCTGGCCACGGTAAGCATCGCCATGACCGACGCACGCCCTAACTCGCGGCTGTCCTCCACCGTTGCCGGCGCTCCGAGCACCTCGATGAGCGCGTCCTTCATGGCGTCTTTGGCCAGTAGCGGAAGCGACAGCTCGCTCGCCAGCGGCGCAGCCAGGGTGCTCTTGCCGGATCCCGGGGGTCCGGCCACCAGCACGAACACCGAGGTGCTCTCGAGCTGGCGACCGGGCGACGCCGTCACCGCGAGACAGGGTGACCCGCTCGGCGGAGGGGTTGCTCGGGGTTTATGTGGTTCTGCTCGGCGAGGAACCGGTTCGGGTACATCTCAGGTGGCGCGGTATGGGCACCGGCCCGCCGCAACTGATCGGCGCTCAAACTCAAGCTGGCGGCGGCGAGCAGATCGCGCAACTGTTCCAACGTGCGGGGGCCGATGATCGGCGCCGCGACGCCAGGCTGATTCAGTAGCCAGGCGATCGCCACCTGGGGCACGGAGGCGCCGCACTCGTTCGCCACCGCCCGCAGTTCGTCGATGGTCCGGAAGTTGCCCTCGGTCGCTCGCCGCTGCGCCGCCTCCTCGAGGTCGTCGGCAGCCTCGGCGACCCGGCTGCCCGCGGGGGGCACGATGCCGCGCCCGTGGCGTCCGGTGAGAAACCCGCCGCCGAGCGGCCCCCAGGGAGTTAATGGAATGCCAGCCGAGCGGCAGAACGGCAGTAGCTCCATCTCGACGGAGCGCTCGACGAGCGAGTACTGAGCCTGAAGCACGGCGAACGGCGCCCAGCCGTGGCAGTCCTGAGTCCGCGCCGCCCAGGCCAGCAGCCAGGCGGGGTAGTTCGAGGCGCCGAGCGCGCGAACCTTTCCGGCGCGAACAAGGCCGTCGAGCGCCTCGAGGGTGTCCTCGAGCGGAACATCGGGGTCGGGAGCGTGGACCTCGTACAGATCGATCACGTCGATGCCCATCCGGCGCAGGCTGGCGTCGCACGCTTTGCCGATGCGATCGGGCGCCAATCCCTCTCCGCCCGGATCGCTGCCTCGGAACCGCACCTTGGTGGCGACGATCACCTGGTCCCGGTGCCGGGCCAGCCACGGCCTCAAAATCTCCTCGGCCAGTCCGTCACCGTACACGTCCGCGGTATCGATGAAGTTATGCCCGGCCTCGATGAATGCATCGAGCATGGTGTGCGCCTCGCGAACCGGCGTGCTCGTTCCCATGAGCATCGTGCCCAGGCACAGCCGGCTTACCGTGAGCGGCCCAACTTCGAATCCGTCCATTTGGCCATGATGACCAAAACTGCCGGGCCACGCGCCGGTCGGCGAGCATCCTTCGCGCGCCACGCGTAATGTGGGGCGCCATGCCTCAATGGCACTCGACCGGGGTGCCGCGCGTTGACGCGCAGCACGATTTCCTTCGCGCCCGCCGGCGCGCAACTGTGGCCAAACTGGTCGCCCGGCTGCGCGGCGAGCCTGACGACGTGGGAGTGATCCTTCCCTACGAGGAGGTGATCCAAGCGCTCGGCTTTAAGGACATGCGGCAGCTCGGTCTCCGCCCGGTTCCGCTGGACGCGATCGTCGGCACGATCGATCGCGGACGCGACTTCGATCGGCAGTTCCGGCCCATCTCGCGGCGGGTTCGTTCACGCTGGGAGCACATCGCCGCGGCGATGCGCCGCGGCGAGACGATGCCCCCGGTCGACCTCCTAAAGCTCGGCGAGATCTACTTCGTGCAGGACGGCCACCATCGGGTTTCGGTGGCCAGCGCGCTCGGATACGGCGATATCGACGCGTATGTCACCGAAGTCATAACGCGGGTCGACGCGGGCGGCGTGCTCCGGTTCTCCGACCTGCCGGTCAAGAG
>JAFASQ010000548.1 GCA_019244395.1 Solirubrobacterales bacterium
TGCTCTCGGACTTCCAGATCTCCATCCCCGAGCTCGGCAAGATTGAGGCGAGGACCCGCCCGGTCGTGCTCCTGACCTCGAACAACACGCGGGAGCTGACCGAGGCGCTCAAGCGCCGCTGCCTGTACCTGTGGCTCGACTATCCCGACCTCGAGCACGAGCTCGAGATCGTCCGCCTCCACGCCCCGGAGCTCGACCAAACGATCGCGGAAAAGCTCGTCGAAGTCGTCCACCAGGTCCGCCAGCTCGACCTCAAGAAGCCGCCCAGCATCGCCGAGTCGATCGACTGGGCCCGCACGCTGCTGCTGCTCGGCGCCGCTGACATCGACCACGCCACGTTCATCGAGACGATGAGCGTGATCGTCAAGCACCGCACCGATCTTGACACGGTGGCGGCCCGCGTGGGCGTGACGCTCCAGCAGGCCGATGCCGCCGCCTGATCGCGGGCGGAGCGCCGCCGCGGGCACGAGCGCCGGCAAGGCTATCTACGGCGGGATCCCGGACCATCCGCCCGGCGCCCTCGACGGCCAACTCCTCTCCTTCGCCGAGGACCTGCGCACCGAGGGAGTAGCGATCGGCACCTCCGAGATCCTCGATGCCTTCGAAGCGCTGAACCACGTCGCCTGGGCCGACCAGGAGCACTTCAAGGAGGCCCTGGCCGCCACCCTGGCCAAGTCCAACGACGACCGCAGGGTGTTCGAGATCGTCTTCGATCGTTTCTTTTTCCGCGCCGCCGAGGCCCAGGCCGCGCGCAAGAACATCACCGAAGCTCCCGGGCAAGGCGGCGAACCGCCGGGCGACATCAACCTCGACACGCTCAGGCAGCAGATTGCGGCCGCGCTCCGCGACGGTTCGGACGCCGCGCTCAGAGACCTCGCCAGGCTTGCCATCGCCGCCTTCGGCCGCGGCGAGGGCTCCGGCGTGCTCGGGGTCGATGTGCAGCGCATCAGGCGAGCGCTCGGCCTGCGGACCGAGCCGCAGCCCGACCTCCCGGACTCCGACCCGCGACACGACGGCCTGCCCAGAGATCAACTCCGCAAATTCGAGCAGCATCTCAGACGCGAACTCGAGCGCGGACTGATCGAGCGCACGGCCAGCCTCCCCCCCAAGCGCCCCCTCAACGAGCTCGACCGCACTCTCCCCACCGGCCCGATCCAGGACCTGGCCGCGGTCCACAGAGTGGTGGCACAACTGAAAAGGCGCCTCGCCACCCAGGGCCATGAGCTGAAAGGACACCATCGCCACGCGCACGTCGACTTCCGCCGCACGATGCGCGCCTCGCTTCAGACCGGCGGCGTCCCCATTGCGCTCAAGTACCGCCCCCGCCGGCCGAGAAGACCTGAGATCTTCGTGCTGTGCGACGTCTCCACCAGCGTCACCAGCGCATCCACGTTCTTCCTCTCCGTGCTCCATGCGCTCCACGACAACTTCCGCAAGCTCCGCTCCTACGTGTTCATCGAGCGGATCTCCGAGGTCACCGACGTGCTCGAGCGCGAGCGCGACTTCCGCGCCGCCAGCGAGGCCATCTCACGCGACGCCGGCGTGGCCGATGTATCCGGCTACACGGACTACGGCCGCGTTTGGCTCGAGTTCCTCAACCTGATCGAGGACGAGCTGCACCCTCGCGCGACGGTAATCGTGCTGGGCGACGCGCGCACCAACGGCCGGCCCCCGCGAGACGATGTGTTCGCCACGATCACCGCCAAGGCCGGCCGCACCTTCTGGCTCAATCCCGAGCCGCGGCTGTACTGGAACTACGGCGACAGCGTCATCTCGGCATACGAGAAGCACTGCACCGCATTCGAGTGTTGGCGTACCGATCAGCTCGAGGACTTCGTCAAGGCCCTCACCCGCCCAGAGGTCTCGTAAACCGTCCAGAGCCAACGGAAGTAGCCGCTTCGGCAGGACCTGGGAGCAGGGTGCCCGCGTATAGCCGATGTGCGCAGAGTTCTGATAGCGCTCGCGATGGTCACGATCGCGATCCTGGCTCGTGCCGGGGCGGCGGGCGGCGATCGGCCTGCCAGGCGCGAGAGCGTCCCGAATCGGCTGAGCCTTCGCGTGCCGCCCGGCTGGCATGTGCTGCATGGGTGGCTCAGCGACGTCATCGACCCAGCGCCGCGGCTGGCGGTGGCCTCGTTCCCGGCGAGGCTGTCCCACGACACCTGCTCGTGCGGGTTTCCCAACGTCGTCAACTTCCCGCACGGCGGCGCGTTCATCTTCGTCTGGGAGTACCTGCGCCCGTTGTCACACCGCGCGCTCGCACGTGTGCCAGGCCTTCCCGCCCGCTTCCGGCTAGCGAGCGGCCGGAGTGTGCGCCGGACGTGCGATGGATCGAGCGACACGTTCGGCTTCAAGGACGCGGGCGGTGTGTTCCAGGTGGAGGTCTACCTCGGGCCGCGGGCCGGGCGGGCGCGCCGCGCAGACGTGATCGCGATGCTCGACAGCCTGCGCGTGGCGGCCGGGACGTAACCCTTGCGGACAGGAAAGGCTGGACGCTACGCCGCCCCGGGATGTACTGCTCGCCATGGATCCACTGCTCGCCAAGGATCCGGACGGGGACGCGGATCCGCGCACCTGGCTCCGACATCCCCATCCCCTGGGCTCACCTCACGCGGGCTCAAGACGCCGATGCGTCCACGCACCATTACTGGGCGCTGATAGCCCGGACGCTACGTGGCGAGGTCAAGGGCCGACCCGGCGCCGCGGCCGTGACTTCGATGAGCTGACGGACAACGGCGTTGATCCCGGCGATTTCATACGTCGCCCGCTGCGCGCCGGCTCCGCCGCCACGCTTCACCAGGTCTCCTAGCCGGGCCAGCTCGTCCGCGCACCCGAGCTCTCGGGCCCGTCCTCCGACATTGGCCAGCGCCTCGTCCAAGAGCTCAGAGACCGCTCGACGCCTCCCCCGCGCGTCTGGTAACTCACCATGGACACCGAAGCGCGCCGCGCGGAACATGCCCTCCTCGAGCAGCTCGGGACGAGGCTCCGGACATGGCTGCGACTCGGCCGCGTTCACCGCCAGGCAGTGGACCAATCCCACCAACGCGGCAGTGTCGGCGAGCGACGTCTGCGCGTCGAGCGCCCGGATCTCAACGGTTCCCAGGCGCGGATGGGGACGCAGCTTCCACCAGAACCACGTGTAATCCGGGACGTCCGCGGCGCGCGTCAGCAGGCGGCTCAGCTCGCAGAAATCCGCGAAGTCGCGGAGCGAGCGAGGCACCCCCGAACGAGGCCAGCCCCGCAGCGTGACCTCACGCGCGGAGGCCAGACCGGTGTCCCGACCGTGGCGGAAGGGTGAGTTTGCCGCCAAGGCCTGCAGGAGCGGCAGGTCGCGACGCAATCCGTTGAAAACGCGGATCGCCGTCTCTGCGTCGGGCATTCCGATGTGAATATGTAGACCGCCAATCGGCGTCACCACGGCGTCACCGAGCAGGTGGTGGATACGCGCGTAGCGCTCCTTGTCTGTGATTGCCGCCTCCCCCTCGCCGGCGATGGGATGAGTGCCGGACGCCAGGATCCCGGCCCCGGTTTGCAGTACCGCACGGCGCAGATCGGCAAGCTGCTGCACCGCCTGTCGCGCGCCGGGGTGGACGCTGGTAATGAGCTCGACCTGGCAAGCGTGCAGTTCGCGCTCGACCTGTCCATCAACCTCTCCGAGCTGCGCTAGCACCGCTTTGGAGGTATTCGTCTGCGCGCCGGTGACGGGATCGACCAGGAACAGCTCCTCTTCGACCCCGATCGAGAACGGATCGCCCGAGCCGAAGCGATCCTCAGATTCGTGCTTCGAGGCCACGCCCGTAGTATGCCGAGTACGGCTCGCGCCTCGCGAAGCGCCGGCAGCCGGTCGCCTCGCGCCGGCACCGCTCAGTTGAGCGTGATGGTCCCTCGGCGGGTTGACCAGCGGCCCTTGTGGCGGCTGCGCACTGTCAGCGTGTAGCGTCCGGGCTTCAGTCCTCGCTGCTCGGTCAGCAGCAACAGCCAGCGCCCACCGCCGATGGTCAGGCTCTTGCCCGTCGCGTACACCACGCGCCCACGGGAGATCATCGCGCGGCCGCTCGGGACGCTGACCGTGACCTTCACGGTGCTCCCTACACGCCTGCCGGTGCACTTCTGCACTTTCTCCCTCACCTTGTGCTTCGTGCCGCTGAGCAGCTTGGCGACGGTCTTCGTGAGGCTCTTGCAGGTGACCAGCACTACGGTACCCGGCGGGCCGGCAGGCCCTCGGGGTCCGGTCGGTCCCGCGGGCCCCGTGGCGCCGGTTGCCCCGGACGAGCCAGAGTTCGGGGCCACGCCGGCGCCGCTGAGCCCGATTATCGACACGGGCCCCTGGTTGGAGATGACAAACAGCGAAGCGTCCTTGACACCGACTGCGATCGGGATGAAGCCGACAGTGACCTGACACGCCGCACCAGGAGCGAGCTGCCGAGCGGCGCAGCCGTCTGACATCGGAAAGACTTGTGGCGAACCCGAGGCGACGAACAGCTCCTGGAGCTGCAGCGGAGCATCGCCAGCGTTCGTCAGCGTAAAGGTCTGAGACGTCGATGAGCCAAGCAGGACGTTCCCGAAGATCGCCTGTTTAGGGCTCACGCTCAAAGCGGGGCCATTCAGCCCCACCCCCGACAGCGATACGAACAGCGGGCTTACCGTGCCGTCGTTGTCGATCTCCAACCGGGCCTGCTTGGGCCCCGTGGTGAGCGGCTGAAACTGGACGTAGATCTGGCAGGTGTTATTTGAACCGAGCGTGAAGCCTTGGCAGCCGTTGCCCTGGACGCTGAACGAAGATGCGTCAGCCCCGATGATTTGCACGTTGGTCACGCGCACGCCGAAATCGCGGCCGGTGGCGACGGTCACGCTTTGCTGCGCCGAGCCGCCGTTGTTGTTGCTCTGGATGACCTGCGATCCGAAGTCAAGCGAGCTGGGGTTGAGCGACAGCGTGCCGGAGAACCCAGTCCCGGTCAGGGGCACGTCCACGGTCCCTGTGTTATCGGTGAGCTCGAGAGTTGCACTCTTGGCCCCCGGACTGGACAGGGGACCGAGCAGGACGTTCACGTGGCAGCTCCCGCCGGCGGGGATGGTGTTGCCGGTGCAGAAGTCCTGCCCCACCTGGAGCGAGAAGCTCGAGGTGTCGCCGAGAATCTTCACCCCCGCCGGATCCACGGTCACCGGAGATCCTGAATTGTTGTAGAACCACTCCTGCATCGTCTGCTGGAAGTGCATGTCCACGCCACCGAAGTCCAACGAGCTGGGCGAAGGGGAAAGCACCGACGCCGCATTTGCCGACCCGGCGGTGAGCAGCGCGCCGAAGACGACAAGTGCATAGACCACGAACCCGACCGCCGCGCGCCGGATTCCGTGGACAGGCCGGCTACCGGCCGCTCGTCCGATGCCCACGCTCAGCCATCCCCCCATGCTCACGGTAGGTTACAAGCATCCTCAGCGGGCAATGGGGTCTGGTCGAATTTGTAGCGCCTAGGCAGTCGATGACGATGAGGCGACGCTCACCGACACCTGCAGCTCGGCCGAGATGACCACCTTGTCTTCACCTTGACGTCCACGTCACCTCCATGCCTGGAGTACGGGAATGGCCGCGAGCTGGTCGGCATCGAGGTGTTCCCACAGAACGCCCGACGGGCGCCGGCGGGCGCGCGTCCGCACCGTGGTCGTGGGCGTCACGATCACATCGACCCGGAAGTCGTGGCCGGTCTCCGGGAGCTCCTCGTCGAGCAGCTGGAAATCGTGGACGGTGGTCACGATCGTCGTCTCACGATCCACCAGCCCGCGTTCGACGAGCAGCGCGAACTCGAGGTCGGAGAACCCGCCACCCTTGCCGATCCGCACGCCCTGGCGGTTGACCGCCACCGTCCCGCACACGATCAGGTCGACCGACTCGAGCTCATCGACCGCCAGGGGTCTGCCTTCCGTCATCGCACGCTTGATCGTCGGGTCGCCCCTCACCTCCACAAACGGTTTCTCCTCGGAGAGACGCGGGACGGCCATGTAAAGCGTCTTGCCGTCCTTGCGCGCGCGGCGTCGGACCGGCAGCTGTGGCGCATCCGGGTTGGCCTTGACCACGCCCGCGGCCTGCCACTCGCGCAGCTCGGCAAGCTGCCCCGCCGCCTGCTCGGCGCCTCGGAAATTGGGGATCCGCCCTCGGGCGCCGGGGAACCTCGCCGCGCCTTCGCGCTCCAGCAGGTCCCACATCCGTTCGCGCACCTCCTGTTTTCGGTCCACGACGCGAGCGTACGCTCGGCCGCCAGTGGCGTGCTCAATCCTCAGCTCACCGCCTTCTTCACGAGCGCGCCGATCCGTGCCTCTACGTCAGCGGTCATCTCCTTAATCGCGAAAGCATTCGGCCACATTTCGCCTTCATCGAGATTCGCCTTGTCGCTGAAGCCGAACGTCGCGTACCTCGTTTTGAACTTCTGCCCGCTCTGGAAGAAGCAGACGACATTGCCGTCCTTCGCGTACGCGGGCATCCCGTACCAGGTTCTTGGCGCGAGGCCGGGCGCGCTGGCTTTGACGATGGCATGTAGCCGCTCGGCCATGGCGCGATCCGAATCCTGCATCTCGGCGATCTTCGCGAGCACCTCGCTTTCCCCGTCCGCCTCGCCGGCGCGCGCGCCGCGGCGCCCGGGCCCTTTCACCTCTCGGGCGCGCTCCCGTATCGCGGCTCGTTCCTCGGCCGTGAACCGGTTGGACGTCGTGCCGGTAGTTCGCTTGACCGATCCCGGGGTGCCCTTCTTTGCCGATTGCCTGTCAGCCATTGCGAAGCACCTCCTTGCGCTCGAGGCCGGTGGAGGTGCCGAGGTGGTCGTCCGGCCACAGGAAGGTTGAGTGAATGGTGATGCACATGGCGGGCACGTTAGTGGCGCCCACTCATCGGCGCTTCTCGAAAACTGATCATTCTGGGTCCGCCCTCCACGCCGCGGAGCGGCCGTGAGCGCGCCGCGGAGCGTCCGGGCTACGCCCCCTCGCTGCTCGCACTGATCGCCGAGCGCTTCGGAACCGACGAAGCGACCGAATATGAGGACGGATCAGCTTTCGGCTGTGACTTCGGACGGCAGGGATTCGGCCGCTTCCTGCATCAGGGTTCGCCTGATGTATGCGCGGTTTCTCGCCAGCTGCCGGGAGATCCTTCCCTTGCGAATCCCGTGTAGATAGCCGATGCACCAGTCGAGTTGCTGAAGTGCATCTTCCGCAGCTTGGCGGTATCGGTCTCCGTGATCCTCGGTCATCATGCCTTCCCCACGAGCAACATACCGTCCGCTTCGGACGGAATCGGCACCGTGCCTGTCGCGCGGATCTGAAGTTAAGCCCGATCGGGACCAGACCCGTCAGAACAGCTGGTTCTCGCCGCCGACCGAACCGTCGGTGAAGATCTGGCGGATCGTGTCGGCCAGCAGCGACGCGCACGACAGCACCACAACCTTCTCCGGCGCCCCGGCGCGCAACGGGATGGTATCGGTCACCACCACCTGCTCGAACGCGGAGGCAGCAAGCCGCTCATAGGCTGGCCCCGAGAACACCGCGTGCGTGCAGGCGGCGAACACGCGCTCGGCGCCCTCGTCCAGCACGGTCTGCCCGGCGGCGATCACCGTCGCGGCCGTGTCGATGATGTCGTCCAGGATCAATGCCGTCTTGCCTCGCACGTCGCCGATCACGTAGGCGACCTCAGCCGCCTGGTGCGTCGGCCGCTCCCTGGTCATGAGGGCCAGATCGGCGCCGAGCATCTCGGCGAACTTGTGGTTGAGCTTGACGCGAGCGACGTCCGGCGCCACGACCACGAGGTCGGGGAGGGCGAGTTCGCGGAAGTAGTCCGCGATCAGGAGCAGCGCGGTCATGTGGTCGACCGGCTTGCGGAAGAAGCCCTGGGCCTGCCCAGCATGCAAATCCACGGCCAGAACCCGGTCGGTGCCCGCCGTTTCCAACAGTTGCGCCACCAGCCGAGCCGTGATCGGCTCGCGCAGGGCCGACTGCTTGTCCTGCCGCGAGTAGCCGTACCACGGCATGACCGCGATAACTCGGTGCGCCGAGGCGCCGACCGCCGCGTCGATCATCACGAGCAGCTCCATCATCGCATCGTTGACGCTGATCCCGGTCTCCGGGTTCGCGCACGTCGGCTGCACGATGAACACGTCGGCGCCGCGCACCGACTCGTCCAAGCGGCAGTACACCTCGCCGGCTGAGAACGTCTTGAGCGTGATGTGGCCGAGCTCGATTCCGAGCTTGTGGGCGATCGCGCCGGCCAGCTCGGGGTTGGCTCGTCCGGCGAACACCATCAGCTTCTTTCCGGTAACGATCGGCAGAGATCCGGATGCCACCCGCGCCTCGCTGCCTGGCATGTGGGGGGTGAGTCTATCCGCGCCCACAGCACGATCAGGACACGTTGAGGCGCGGCGGCTGAGTGTTCGGAAAGTAGATCTCAGGCGCTGTCAGCCGCCGCGGCCAGCATACGTGCGTACTCGCCCGCGCTCTGCGGGCGTTTCGCCGCATCCTTCTCAAGCGCGACCAGCAGCGTCCGCGAGAACTCCTCCGGAAGGTCGGGTCGAAGGCCGCGGGGATCCGGCGGCGGATCCTGCAGGTGTGCCCACAGGATGCGCATGCCGTGCGCCTCCGCGAAGGGCGGTCGGCCGACCATGCACTCGTACATCACGCATCCCAACGCGTAGATGTCGGTGGCCGCGCTGACCGCGTCGGCGCGAATCTGCTCGGGCGCCATGTAGTCCATTGAGCCGAGAGCCTGACCCGGCAGTGTCAGCAGGCTCCCCCGCGTGTCCTTGGCCAGCCCGAAGTCGGTGATGTAGGCCCGGCCGGTCTCGTCGAGCAGGATGTTCGCCGGCTTAACGTCGCGGTGGACCATCCCCGCTTCCCACAGCGCCTCGAGCCCGGCCGCGACGTCGGTGCAGACGCGCACGGCGGTATGCGTGTCGAGCCGGCCCTCGCGCCCAAGCTTCTCGTCGAGCGACATCCCGTCGATGAACCGTTGCGCCATATACGGCAGGCCCTCGTGCTCGCCCGTCGCCACCACGGGCACGACGTTCGGGTGCCGGACCGTCTGTGCGATCTGCACCTCGCGGTAAAACCGCCGGCGGAACGTCTCGTCACGAGCGTGATCGTCCTTGACAAGCTTGAGCGCGACCCGGCCGCCGTCTGGGCCGGTCGCCGTGTAGACCTTGCCCATCCCCCCTTCACCGAGCACGGCGTCAATGTTGTACTCGCCGATTTGCCTGCCGATTCGGGGATCGCTCACGCTTATCGGTCACTGATCCGTGTCGAAGGGTGAGCTCAGCTTCGGAAAGGACCGTGGTGAACTGCCGAGGAACCATCTCCGTGGGTCCCGATGGCAGCGACGCGGTTCTGCGCGGCCCGACGTTCAAGCATCGCTCGGATCCTCTGAGCATATGGGACCGGCTGCCTCAAATAAACCGCCCGACGCCCGCGTCTTGCGAGATGGGCACGCCGGATTAGACTGTGAGCGCGGGCCGTATCTACACTGCCGGGGGTAGCGGATGGGGCAGGAACAAGGCGAACCTTCCGCGACGCTTCGCGTGAACGAGCCGAGTACGGGTTCTGAGGTCGTCGGGCGCACGCTGCGGGGCCGCTACCGCGTCGATGAGCCCATCTCCTCAGGTGCCATGGGGGCGGTCTACCGCGCGACCGATCTGGGCAACGACGCCGAGGTCGCCATCAAGCGGTGCACCAGCCCGCATCACGATCAGCGCTTCGAGGCCGAGGCCCGGCTGCTCTCGAGCCTCCAGCACCCGCGCGTCGTGCGGATCATCGACCACTTCGCCACGCCGAGTGGTCAGTACCTGGTGATGGACCTGGTCCGGGGCACCGATCTCGGCGTGCTGCTCGAGCAGCGAGGCACTCCGGGGCTGCCGGTCGAGCAGGCGATCGCGTACACCCGCCAGACCTGTGAGGCCCTCCAGTACGTGCACGACCAGCAGATCGTGCACCGTGACGTCAAGCCGCAAAACCTGATCCTCAGTGAGGACGGGATCGTCCTGGTCGATTTCGGGATCGCCCGCGTGCTCGACGAGGTCGAGGCGCAGGGCACGGTGGGAATCGGCACCCCTCGCTTCATGGCCCCCGAGGTATTCGCCGCAGGCAACGTCTCGACCCGCACCGACGTCTTCGGCGTCGCCGCCACGCTGTGGACGCTGCTGGCCGGTCGGCCGCCCGTCTACGCGGAGCCGACCAAGCTGTCGAGCATTGTTCCCGAGGTCACCCCCGAGCTCGAGCGCACCATCCTCGCCGGCCTGGAGATGATCCCCGAGCGTCGGGTCGCCTCGGTGGCGGCGTTCGCGAAGGCGCTGGGCGCGCCCCTGCTGACCGAGACCGGTGTTTCGCTCGCCGTGTCCATCCAGGACCCGGACGCTTCGCGGGAGCTGATGGAGGCGATCGTCCACACTGCCGCGGGCGTGTTCGGTGCCGCGGCCGCCTCGATCTGCCTGGTCGACAAGACCACGGGCGAGCTCGTGTACCAATCGGCCTGGGGCGCCGGCGCGCGCGAGATAGTCGGCGTCCGGCTCTCGCCCGGCGCCGGCATCGCCGGCCAGGTTGTGAGCAGCGGCGTGGCCGAGGCGGTGCCCAACTGCCGCACCGATCCACGCTTCGCCGTCCGCATCGCGGAGGGCACCGGCTACGTGCCCTACACCATGCTCGTCGTCCCGCTCCAGCGCGGCGGCCGCCCAATCGGCGCCCTCTCGATTCTTGATCGGCGCGACGGGCACGCCTACCGGGGCGACGACCTCGAGGCGGCCGGATTGTTCGCCCATCTCGCCGTCAAGGCGCTCGGCGTCACGCCCAACTCGCTCACGAGCCTGGGCACGAGCTCCCGCGGTTGATCGCCCCCGCATCGGCATTCTTGCGCGGGGCAGAGTTGCCTGGCGACGACACCACAGGTGGACGGATTGCGGCAATCGGGCGGCCGACAGAGCATGATTGGGCCATGCTCCGCTTGATCGGCCTGGCCGTCTCGATCGGACTGGCCGACTCCGTGAACCCAAGCACGATTGCCCCCGGGCTCTATCTCGCCCTGGGCCAACGGCCCCGGCCGGCGCTCATCCAGTTCACCCTCGCGGTGCTCGTGGTGAACTTCGTGGGCGGAGCGGCGATCGCGCTGGGACCCGGGGAGGCGTTGCTCGCGGTGGTGCCGAAGCCGGGCGCCACCGCGCGCTACATCGCGGAGACAGTCGCCGGCGTGGTCATGCTCGTTGCCGCGGTCGTCCTGTGGGTCAGACGCGAGACCCTTGGCCGGCGCGAGCTTCCCTCGCCGGACCCGCGCAGAAAGTCGGGGCTTCTCCTGGGACTGACGATCAGCGCCGTCGAGCTTCCCACCGCGTTTCCCTACTTCGCGGTGATCGCGGCAATTGTGGGATCGGGCTTCGGCCCCGGCCGCCAGCTGGTCCTGCTCGCGCTCTACAACGTCGCGTTCGTGCTCCCCCTGATCCTGATGATCCTCACGGTCACGCTCGCGCCCGACCGCGCCGGTCAGATCCTGCGGCGAGCCCGGGACTGGCTCCAGCGGCGCTGGCCGCCCCTGCTGGCCGGTCTGGCGCTGATTGTCGGCTTGTTCGTCATCGCGCTGGGTATCACCGGACTCACCGGCCGAACGCACGGCAGAGTGGGACGGTTCTCGCGACGCTTTCGCCGCTCGATCACGCCCTAACCGCTCCAAAACCCACCGAACCACACGAACTTCAGACCCGCCCGGTTTATCCCGCCCCCTGGCGGCTAACTCCTGGACTCTGTCCTATCTAGGAGGTACTCGATGATCCTGCGGGTCGACCGTCTTCAGACGGAACTGCCGCCGCCCTCCGATCCTGACCCCGTGGGCGCGTCCGCTGTCCAGGAGCTGCTGGGCGGCAAGTTCGGCGAAATGTCGACGTTCATGAACTACACCTACCAGTCGTTCAACTTCCGTAGCCGACAGGGAGCGCGGCCGTTCTACGACCTGGTGGCAAGCATCGCGGCCGAGGAGTTCGGCCACATCGAACTCGTGTCCGCGGCCATCAACACCATGCTCACCGGGGCGGCCGAGGGCGAGCCGGGTGAGGTCGGCGACCTAAGCGGCGTCAAGAGCACCCGCAACACCCAGCAGTTCATCGCGGGTG
This sequence comes from Solirubrobacterales bacterium, assembly GCA_019244395.1. Classification (GTDB taxonomy): domain Bacteria; phylum Actinomycetota; class Thermoleophilia; order Solirubrobacterales; family Solirubrobacteraceae; genus Palsa-465. Next base: position 12,120 of record JAFASQ010000548.1, read on the forward strand.
GCGCCGGCGCGCTGGTCCAGGATTCGATGGGCAAGCCGTGGAACGGGGACTACGTCTTCTCCTCGGGCGATCTGCTCGAGGACCTGACCCACAACTTCTTCCTCGAGACCGGCGCCCGGAACAACAAGCTGAAGGTGTACGAGATGGTCGAGCACCCGGCGGCCAGGGCGCTCACCGGCTACCTGCTGGTGCGCGGCGGAGTTCACCAGGTGGCCTACGCGCGAGCGATCGAGAAGCTCACGGGTGCCGACCTGATGAAGATGTTCCCCTCACCGCGAATCCCGACCGAGAAGATCCCCGAGTGCCAGCCTCACATCCAGCGTGGCGAGCACCTCAAGCTCTACCGCTTCTCGCCCAAGGACTACCAGGAGATCGCCGCTGTGTTCAGCGGGCCGCACCCCGAAACGGGCGAGGAACTGCGCATCGCCGAGGAGGTCCAGCCGGCAGGCGCGCCGGCGTTCGACCTGCCCCCGCAGCCGGCCGTGTTTGCGCCCGGTCCCGAGCCCGAGGAGATCGCCCAGATCGCGGCCAGGCTGCGCCAGGCCGTCGGCCTGCCCAAGGAGCCGACGGGCGTGGTGGCCAACGACGGCGCGGGCATGCTGAGCAAGGTAAAGGACGCGATCAGCTAGCGGAACTCCCGTCGAGTTCACCCGCTAATTCACCGCAGTCGCCCCGGCAACCGCTTCCCGACGGACAGCGCCGGCGCGAACAGATCACCGAGGCGCTCGGTACGCTCGAGCGCCTCGGCCCGCCTCGGGCAGGGGGTGAGCGAGCAGGTGGGGGGCCGAAACGCATCGGGGCGAGTGGTGGCTGGACCACAAGGCTCGGCTCGCGAGCCGCCATGGATTCCTCGTGCCCCGCTAGCATCCCTCGAGCAACTTGACAACAGGGGTGCTGGCGGGAAGGCCGGCTGAGATAGCGCCCTGCGCAACGCATGCGACCCCGGCGCTGACCCTTCGAACCTGTGGGGTAATGCCCGCGAAGGGAGCGACAACGAGATGATCGAGGCTCCCCCCGAGGAGCCTCGCGAGCTTAACGCGGCGTTGGACTTCGTTCGCGTCGAGCTCGTGAGCCGAGGATTCGAGACCAGACACGGGCGGGTGCAGGCACTCGCCGGAATGTCGCTGCACGCCGCGCCGAGGGAGGTGGTCGCGGTGGTCGGCCCGAGCGGATGCGGCAAGAGCACGCTGCTCGAGCTGATCTGCAAGCTGCAGAAGCCGGACGCCGGAACCATCGAGGCCGGCCCCGCCGCGCTTATGCCGCAGCGCGACCTGCTGCTCCCCTGGCTGAGCGCGATCGACAACGCCGCGCTGGCCCTCCGAGCGCGCGGCATCTCCCGCGTGCAGGCGCGCAGCATCGCCGCTCCCTGGCTCGAGCGCTTCGGGCTCGCCCGCTTCGAGCACACCCGCCCGGCTGAGCTGTCGGGCGGCATGCGTCAGCGAGTGTCGTTTTTGCGCACGCTGCTGGCCGGCAAGCCGGTGCTGGCGCTCGACGAGCCATTCGCGGCGCTCGACGCGATCACCCGCCAGGAGATGCAGGGCTGGCTCGGCCGCGTGCTGGAAAGCGAGCCGCGGACGGTGATCCTTGTCACGCACGACGTCGAGGAGGCGGTGATGCTCGGCGACCGCGTGGTGGTGATGTCGCCCCGGCCGGGCCACACGGTGTCCGAGATCGAGGTCCCGCTGACGCGGCCGCGCAAGCGCACCGACCCGGCGGTGGTCGATTTGCGCGAGCGGGCGCTCACCGCACTGGGGGTGCAGGCATGAGTGCAGGGCGGCGCGCCATCCCCGCCCTGCTGCTGCTCCTCGGGCTGATCGCGATCTGGGAGTTGTACGTCGAGGTCAAGGGCAGCAGCTTCTCGACCGCCATTCTCCCCGCGCCCCATCAGGTGGCCAGCGCGCTCTACGACGACCGCGCGCTGCTGTGGAGCAACTTCCTGGTCACCGCCAAGGAGGTGCTGCTGGGCATCCTGCTCGCGGCGGTCCTCGGCGCCATTCTCTCGGTGGCGATCCACTTCTCACCCACCTTGCGCCGGGCCGTCTATCCACTGACGGTCGCCTCGCAGGCGGTGCCCGTGCCGATCCTGGCTCCGGTGCTGGCGTTCTGGCTGGGGTTCGGACTGCTCCCCAAGCTGATGGTGGTCGCGCTGGTCTCGTTCTTCTCGGTGGTGGTCACCACGACCGCTGGACTGGCCGCGGTCGATCCGGACCTGGTCAAGCTGATGCGGACGTTCGACGCCTCGCGCCTGCGCACGTTCCGGCACATCGAGCTCCCCTCGGCACTGCCCGGCGTCTTCGCCGGAGCGAAGATCGCCGTGGCCGTGTCGGTGATCGGCGCGGTCCTGGCCGAATACATGGGCTCAAACTCCGGGCTTGGCTACGTGATCCTGGTCTCCGAGCCGCAACTGCTCGTCGCCCGCGCCGTGGCCGCGGTCGTGATCCTGTCGCTGTTCGCGATCGCACTGTTCGCGCTGCTCGGCCTCATCGAGCGGCTCGCGCTGCCCTGGGTGTACCGCTCCCCTGCAGAGCAGGCGACGTGAAGCGCGTGCTCCTCATCACCGCGCTCGGCCTCGCCCTCCTCGCCGGCGGGTGCGGCGAGAAGCAGGAGTCGGTGAGCGGCGCGGCGAGCAGCGTGCAGCAGCTCACGCTGATGCTGGACTGGTTCCCCAACGCCGACCACGCCGGCATCTATCAGTCGCTCGCCCAGGGCGACTTCGCCAAAGCGGGCCTGAAAGTACACGTCCAGGTGCCGTCCGATCCGGCCGCGCCGCTGAGGCTGCTCGCGGCGGGCAAGGTCGACGCGGCGATCTCCTACGAGCCCGAGCTGCTCCTCGCGCGCAACCAGGGCCAGGCGCTCGTGTCGGTGGCGGCCATCGTGCAAAAGCCTTTGACCTCGATCGTCTCGGTCGGCTCCAAGCACATCACGACCCCGGCGCAGCTGCGCGGCAAGCGAGTCGGAAACGCCGGGATTTCCTACCAGCACGCCTACCTGACCACGATCCTGGCGCGGGCCGGCGTGCCGGCAAGCTCGGTCAAGGAGATCAACGTCGGTGCCGATCTGGTGCCGGCCATGCTGTCGGGCCGGGTCGACGCCACACTCGGCGCATTCTGGAACTACGAGGCGATCCAACTCGCGATGCTGAAGAAGCACCCGAACGTGATCCACATGGAGCAGGTGGGCGTCCCCGCCTACGACGAGCTGATCGTCGTCGTGCGCAAGAACACGATCGTCAACCATCCCGATGTGGTGCGGCGCCTAGTGCAGGCGCTGGCGCGCGGCTACGAGGCCGTCCGCAACAACCCGCCGGCGGCGGTGGCGAACCTGGTCCATGCCAGCCCCGGTCTTGACCCGAAGCTCCAACTGGCCAGCGTCCGCGCCACCCTCCCGGTGTTCTTCCCCAGCGACGCGGCCAATCCCTGGGGCTGGCAGGACCCCAAGCAGTGGGCCGCCTACGGGCAGTGGATGCTGAAGGAGCACCTGATCAGTTCTCCGAACGCGGTCCTCGACGCCTCCACCAACGAGCTGCTGGCCGGTCAGGGCCTGCGCTGATCCGGCCACAGCGGAGAAATCCGCCGGCCCAATCCGAGCGACCGATGATTTTTCGCGCCCAGTCAGGTCTGATGGCCTACGATGACCTTCGTGCAGGAATCGCAACTGGCGATCGCGCAGGGGGGACTGGAACGCCGGCTCGAGCAGCATCGCTCGGAGCTGACCGGCTACTGCTACCGCATGCTCGGCTCGCCGTTCGACGCCGAGGACGCCGTCCAGGACACGTTCCTGCGGGCCTTCCGAGGTTTTAGCCGGTTCGAGGGCCGCGCCGCCTTCCGCTCCTGGCTGTATCGCATCGCCACCAACGTATGCATGGACATGCTGAACGGCCGCAACCGCCGGGCGCGGCCGATGGACTTCGGTCCGGCCCAGGAGCCCGTGGAAGCCAATCTCAACACGCTGCCGGAAGTAACCTGGATCGAACCGATCCCGACCGGCTTGGTCAGCACGGAGACCGATCCGGCCGAGGTGGCGGCGCAGCGCGACACGATTCGCCTGGCCTTCGTGGCCGCCCTCCAGCATCTCCCGGCGCGCCAGCGGGCCGTGCTCATCCTGTGCGAGGTCCTGCGCTGGAAGGCGAGCGAGGTCGCCGAACTGCTCGAGACGAGCGTCGCCTCGGTCAACAGCGCGCTGCAGCGCGCCCGGGCCACGCTCGACGAGCGCGACCTCGCCGCGACCGACGCCGCGGCGCCGATGGACCCCGCGCAAAAGGAGTTTCTCGCGCGCTATGTCGACGCGTTCCAGCGCTACGACATCGACGCGCTCACCACGCTGCTCCGCGAGGACGCCAGCCAGTCGATGCCGCCCTACGACATGTGGCTGTCCGGGCGCGACGACGTCCTCAAATGGTGGTTTGGCCCCGGGATCGGGTGCCGCGGCTCACGGGTCATTCCCGTGGAGACGGCCAACGGCTCAATCGCCTTCGGCCAGTACAAGCCGAGCGAATCGGGCAGGGGCTACGACCCGTGGGCGCTCCAGGTGCTCGAGATCGCGGACGGCAAGATCGTCGACATCACGTTCTTCCTCTCGACCGAGCGCTTGTTCCCGCTGTGGGGACTGCCGCCGCGGCTCGAGTCCTAGCTCACCAAGACGTCCTCGAGCCCCATGAACGCGATCAGGTCGCGAAGCTCCGCTGACGCGTGCCTGAATTCGATCCGGCAACGGTGCCGCCGCGCGGCGAGCCCGAGTCGGGCCAGCGCGTCGACGCTTACGGCGTCAGCCGCGACGCCTGTGACGTCGCAAACGGCGACGTCAGGTCGGCTCTGCGTGAGCAGCGTGCAGACCCGGCTATAGAGCGCCGGCAGGTCGCTACGCGCGATCGGACCGCGGATCGCGAACGTGATCGTGCTCGGCGGCGGCGCTGCCATCCCTAGAAAGACTGCGATTCGGTCCGGAAATCATCGGACCTGGCCGGCGTGCCGCCGCCCCACCGCGGGGCGACTGCGCCGGTCCATCCAGCCGATAGCTTTCGGGGCATGACCGCTGCAGACATGGCCTATTGGCAGTCGGCGGCCGAGGACGCGGCCATGCAGGAGGAGCACGGCTTCATCTGGGACGCCATGCTCGAGACGGTCGACATCGACCTCGCGGGCCGGCGCGTCCTCGACGCCGGCTGCAACCGCGGCGGCTTCCTGCGGCTCCTGTGCGCGCGCGCCGGGATCGCCGCCGGCTGGGGATACGACCCGGCGCCCGGCGCGATCGCCGATGCCCGCCGTCTCGCCGGCGACCTGCCGCTGACCTTCGACGCCACTGAGACCGTGCCGTCGCACTGGGGCGGGTTCGATGCGTCGTTCAGCCACGAGGTCCTGTATCTGATCCACGATCTCGGCGCCCACGCCGCGGCCATCCACCGCGCGCTCGTTCCCGGCGGCGCCTACTACGCCGTGATGGGCGTGCACGCCGGCTCGCCCGGCATGGCCGACTGGCACGCGGAGAACGTCGAGCGGCTCCACCTGCCCCCGCTGTACACCCTCGACGAGGTGATCGCCGCCTTCATCGGCGCTGGATTCGAGGTGGCAGCGTCGCGCTTGAGGATGGGCTTCGTCCCGGTCTCGCCGCACGCGCCGAGCTTCCCGTCCAGCCTGGAGTACTACTACGAGCACAAGGTCATGCTCCGGCTCGCCAGGCCGCGCTGAGGCCGGCCGGGATCAGCGCCGGGGCCCTGGGAGCTCCGGCTTGGCGATGACGTGAACGTCGACCAAGAACGACCGGCTGGCGGCGATCGGCAGCATGTCGGCCGCCCGGCGCGGCCCGCGCCGTGCGCGGCGGGCGAGCTTACGGCCTGACATTCGCTTGACCAGGACGACGGTCGCGGCGCCCGCGGCGAAGCTCGTGGCGGCCACGGCGGCCACCTGCACCGCCGGCAGCGGGCTGGGCGAGGCACGCTCGACCGTCCGGACCTCGGCGAGCACTGCGACGCCGTCGACGATCTCGACCCCGGGTTCCGCAGCGGCCTCGGCTCTCGGTGTCGGCGGATCGGCGCCCGCGTCGGGGCTCAGCGGATCGGCACCCGCGTCGGGGCTCAGCGGATCGGCAACCGCGTCGGGTGTCGGCCCATCGGCACCCGCGTGCGATGGCGTCGGATCGGGCACCGGCATGTCCGCGTCCGCGCTGGTCGGTTCGGCTCCGGCCAGGGGCTGTGATTCGGTCATAGGCGCGACATGGTGACAGCGTGGCCCGCCATCTTCAAAGAGCAGTTCATAGACCCGATACGTGCGGACGATCTGGCCGCCCATGCGCTCCATGGCCCGGTTAATTGCCTTGTTGCTCTCGAGCGTCCAGCCGGTCTCGCCCCGCTTCTGCTGGGTCCGCTCGCCCGCGTCCCAGTGCATCTGGTACAGCTTCGCTCCCACCCCCGTGTGCTGGTACTCCGGCTTGACCCCGAGCGCGAACGCCCGGACTCTGTCGATCTTGCGCCGGTACCAGAGCGCCTTCGCCCACCCGAACGGGAGCAGACGCCCGTTCAGGTGCATCAGGACCTGGTTGTAGTCGGGCAGCGTCAACGCGGCGCCCACCGGCTCGCCGTCCTTCTCGGCGATGAAGGCCCAGTTCTCGTCGAGCACCGGTTTTAGGTCCTTGGCGATATGGCGGACCTCCTCCTCGGTCAGCGGCACGAACCCCCAGTTGCGCTCCCAGGCGGAGTTGTAGACCTGGAGGAACCGCCCGACCTCGGCCTCCATGTCCTTCTTGCGCATGTTCCGCACGGTGATGCCGTACTTGCTCTCGACGTCCGCGGCGACCCGCCAGATGGCCGGATGCACGGCATCCCGGTCGGCCACGTCGAGCGACCACATGTAGAGGTCCATGGCCTTGGTCAGCCCGGCCCCCTCGATCAGGGCCGGGTAGTACGGGTGATGCCAGTTGGTCAGGATCGTGGGCAGCCGGTCGTAGCCATCCACCAGCACGCCGCACTCGTCGTTGGTGGTGAAGTCCATCGGGCCCACCATCCGGTCCCGTCCCCGCGCGCGCAGCCAGTCCGAAGCCGCCGAGAGCAGCGCGGTCGCCACCCCGGGGTCGTCCTCGCACTCGAAGAACCCGAACATCCCCCACTCGTGGTGCTGGAACTCGTTGAAGTTCCGGTCGATCTGCGCGCTGATCCGGCCCACGGGCTGATCATCCCGCCAGGC
>JAFASQ010000569.1 GCA_019244395.1 Solirubrobacterales bacterium
AGCTCAGCCGCAGCATCTGCGTAGGCTGTCGCGGCGGGCGCCGCGCATACCGCCGGCGCGCCGCCCCCGCCCGTCCTATCGGGAGGACTTCCGCATCCGCTCTGCCAGCACGCGCACCGCGCAAGCACCGATGCGCGCTTTTGGCGATTTGCGAGACCAGTTCCGCGGAGAGGCGTCCGCCCTGCTTTCAGTGACCGAGGCGTAACTCGGGGCCGACGGCTCGGGCGGCTAGCCGAGGGGGGTTCGGGGTCAGGCGCTTGAGCTGCTCGGTGAGCTCGCGGCGCTCGGCGCGAGCATCGACCAGGCAGCAGCAGGCAGTCGCCGGACTCGATCTGCTCGTCGCAGGTGAAGGCGAGTCCTTTGTCGCGATCAGGGTCGTCGTGAACTTGGCTGATGTGCGCGTTGATGTCATCAACTCCCTCGGTGGTGAGGCGGAGGGACGAGACCGCGAGGCGGCCGTGGGGTGCCCACATCTGGTCGATGTGGCGGCGGCGCTGGTCGGCACAGCAGAATACGGCCATGACCGTGTATTGGGTGAGCATCTATCAAGAGATCCGTGACGAGCAGAAGATGGCTGCGTACGCCGCGCTCGCCGGGCCGGCCTTAACGTCTGCCGGCGGCCGCGTGATCGCGCGTGACCTGCCCGAGAAGGTGTACGAGGGCGGTCTCAACCAGCGTGTCGTGATAATCGAGTTCGACTCACTCGAGGCCGCCACCGCCGCGTACGACAGCCCTGCCTATCGGGAGGCGCTTGCGGCTCTGGGAAATGGCGTCCGCCGCGAGATCCGGATCATCCCCGGGGTGTAGACCACGCCACAGCGCGTGGGCCCCGATATCGACTAGCTGTTGCCGGTCATGACGTTGTTGACGGTCGACCTGGTGCCAGCGGGGCTTGGGTCGACCGGGTGGCTTGACGCTGTTCGGACCTGCCGAAGAGAATGCAGATCGAGTCGCCGGTTGACGCTCGTTGACGAGTGGAACCCGAGCGCGATTCGCATCTTCCGCGCTTGTAAGGGTCTCACGGTCCCTTTGATCACCGGCACAGGTCCGTCGGCGCGAGCCTTTGCCACAGGATGGGCGCCGAGACCTGCATAGCTCATGCGGCAGGCATCTTGGACGGCGCGTCCAGTCGCCTGCTGTGCGCGTGGTCAGCGGGGCGTTGGCGCATTCGCCAGGCGGCTTGACGCCGCCGGTTGCGTTTATGGCGAATATGAGGGCCTGACCGCAGGAGACGGGCACCTGCATCCGTCGCGTCGCGGTACTTCTGCCCGACACGCGGACGTGGCCCGCGTGGGCGGGCCGCGTCGTGGCAGGTCGTTGATCTGAACTGCGTACTACGCGTCAGTTGCGACCAGTGCCGGCGGTTCCTGATCAACAATCACGGCTGTCGTTCGGTGGGTGTCGGTCGTGCTCGAGACGCTGCGCGCGATCCAGATGGCGCTTGCGATCTGCACGAGGGCGGCAACGGAGGCCAGCACGGTGCCGGTGATGCTGCCGATCGCGAATACCGGGAACGACGCGGCGAACAGGATCCCGGCGGTTCGCGGCAGTGCCCGTGAGCGCGAGATGGCGATTGCGAACAGGACCGCACCAGCGAAGTACAGCAGCAGGCTGCCGGCCACCGTGAGGTTCAGTGCGGTGCCGTAGACCGATGAGTTCAGGGCGATCGCGTCGTGATGGCCGGCCAGGAAGGCCTTTCCGATCGCGGGCTGGGCGAACGCCGCCACGCCGAATACCGCGGCCATGAAGACGCTGCCGATGATCGTGCTGACGAACGCAACAACCGAAACACCGGACCCCCGGATGGTCAGGTACACGAACAGCGCGGTGAAGCCGAGCAGTCCGATTCCCGTGCCGAGCAGGCTCAGCCCGAGGTGGCTTGCCAGGAAGCTCGGGGTGTGGATGTAGCGTGCGTACGCGGGAAAGTTCGCGGCCTTGTGGTAGTCCGGTTGACTCGAGAGCGTTCCCACCAGGTTTGCCAGGCCGTAGATGGGGAGCGCCCACAGCCCGACCCGGGAGTACTTGTTGAGGGTTGTTTGTGACACTGAGATCACTTCTTTCTGCGAGCGAACGGGGGTCGTCCGCCGCGTTGTGGTTGTTGATGTCATGCGGCGATTGCAGGTGCTGGCTGATGTGCCACACGGTTCAGAGAGCTTTGAAGGGCACCGGCCGCGAGCAGTGCTTCGGTGGCCTTGGCGAGCAGCCGTCCGATGAGGCCGTGGCCGAGCACGGAGACGGAGGCGCGGACGGCGCTGCCGCCTCGAGCGGGCGCGATTTGATACTCGACGTCGAGCGAGATGGGTCCCTGCGCGACGAGCGTGAGGCGCTCGTCTGAGACCTCCAGCACGTGCACCGAGAACTCGGCGCTCTGCCCGGCGAGCTGGCCGCGGACGCGAACGGTGGCGCCTGGGTAAAGCCGCTCGTTGTCGAGTTCAAGGACCTCGAACGGGATCGGCGCCCAGCGTGCGATCGCGTCGGGGTCGGTCAGCAGCTGCACGACCTCGTGGGGGGCGGAGGTCGCGGTGGCGTGGGCTGTGAAGGTCCGCATCTGGTCTGTCCCGATTCAGAGGTCCGCTGCGACCGTCATCGGGGTTGTCAGCGCGCCCGTTACCGTGAGGTTGCGGGCGTCGCGGGTGGCGGCGTAGGCGTACGGGTGGTTGAACGCGTCGAGCGCGACACTCCCGTCGGCCTCGAACTCCAGGGCCTCGCCGGAGCGGGCGTCGAGGACCGTGATCGTGACCCGG
>JAFASQ010000082.1 GCA_019244395.1 Solirubrobacterales bacterium
GACAAGGCCGCTGCGCTCTTTGCGCTGCTCGAACGCGCCCAGGTAGGCGACCTGCCGCCGAGCGCAGGGTCGCCAGCGCATCGATGCGATCGAGGCGACGGCCCCCGCCTATGGCCCGGCGTTGACGATCCTCGGCCATGTCGCGCACACTGGGAATTCGCGCGAGAGGGGATGCCGGAGGAGGGACTCGAACTCCCGGCACGCGGATTATGATTCCGGCCGCCTTTCCAGCGTTTACGGGCGATTCGGGCGATGTTGGACGGCAGGTTGGACTGTTTTGTGAGGCGGCGTGCACGAAACGGCGCGGTTTCGGCACCGCACGGCTACGGACCGCCGAGTGACCGGCTACGCCGGTCGCGGATCGTCGGACGGAGGTGTCTCGCGGCGTGGGGGCTCGACGGACCCACTTGGTAGAGCACGAACTCATCTCGATCGAGGTCGTCGGTCTCGACCGGACCTCCTCGCCGGTGTCCATGATTAGCCTGGCCTGCTGACGCACGCCCGTACTGTCGCATCACGTCCTTCGTGCGAATTCGCGATCGGTCAGTCGACCGGCAGCGCGACGCTCTCGAATGCGAGAACCTCAGCGAGGCGGTCGAAGTGGCCGTCCTTGTGCAGAACGGCCAGCCCGCCGTGCTCGGCCGCCGCCGCGGCGATAAGTGCGTCCGTGACCGACACGCGGTGATAGCCGTCGCTGCGGGAGGCCAACTCGGTCACCGCGGACATCGCGGCGTCGGCGACTGCGCGGTCGTTACGCAGCATCCGCAGCGCTGACAGCTCGGTGTCGTAGGCGACGTACTCCGTTGAGGTGCGCGCCGAGTAGAGGATCTGCATCCGCACGACGGGAGTGATCAGCATCCGGTCGTCGATTGTGGCTCTCCGGAGCGGACCTAGAAGCTCCGGCGGCAGAACCTCAACACGCCACCAGGCCGACGTATCGATCACGAACGACGCGCCGCCGTTCAGCAGCTGGGCGGCGTCCATCGGCGGCTACTGGTCGCGTTCGTCCAGCTGCTTGATGTTCTTCAGGGCCTCGCGATCGAAGCCGTTCGGATCCATCAGACGGTCCCACAGCGCGTTGAGCCGCTGGACCCGGTCCTGTTCGGACATCTCGGGTCGTTCGCCGATCAATGTGGGACGTGTGGACGTAGGCTCCATATGAACGAGGTTATCGACACGACCGACCGACGGTTAGTGATGCATCTTCGGCGGTCAAGTCCCGTGGGCGTTCGAGACCGCCACCAGTTCCACAACATAGTCCTGTTTGCCAGCGGCAAGCCAGTCCGCGGGCGCCTTACCGTCCTCCGATGACGGCGAGACCATCAGCAGATGCAGACCCAACGGAGAGAGCTTCGCCTCCGCCGCCGCCTCTAGAACCTCGGGAATGCCATCGAGCGTTTGGCCCGTCGCAGAGTCGAACTGCCACGCCGGGTACACGAGCTCGCGGCGCATGGGCAACCGCAGCGCGACTAACTTGCTGCCGTCGCGCAGATGCTTGAGCTGCTGGCGGCTCACCCCGAGGTCGTCCGCCGTCAGCGACTCTTCGCCGGCGCGGCGCCAGAGGGCGAACACGCGGCGCAGGTTCCGCGCCTCCTGGGCCGCCTGCGACTCGCTCTCGATCGACGGGGAGCCGAGAATCCGCGCCGCGCCCGTAAGCGCGGACAAGTCGTGCATTAGTGTCGCTCCGATCGTCGTGAGCGCTTCCACCGCGTCCTGGCGGTCCTGCATGGGAAGGCGCGCGACTTCGGTCGCGAGCGCGTTGAACGCCTTGCTCACGCCCGGCCTCTCAGCGATCTCACCGGTGGTGAGGATGCTGTCGACATGTCAAAGTGCCCGTCGACGGAGGTAGGCGTTAAGCCGCTCGGCGGGATCGGTCTCGTCCAGCGGCGGCAGTAGCTTCACGTACCGCTCAGTTGCTTGGAGCGAGCTGTGGCCCATGTACTCCATCAGCTCCCGCAGCGTGTACCCGGCCGCCATCAGGAAACTCGCATAGGTGTGCCGGCACTCGTGCAGGGTGATCGGCTCGAGCCTCACAGCGGCCCATTGCCTCCGGGCCCGCTCGGCGATCTTGCCGGACGTGACGGAAACCGCACTCACTGCGCCGTTCGCCCTCCGCCCCTGCCGCATGAACTCGCCGAGGAGAATCGGCCGTAGCGGCTCCGCGATCGGCGGCCGACGGCCGGTGCCGGCCCGACTCTTGGCCTTCCTCACGACGAGTCGGTAGCCGTCGAGCTCGACGTCCGGCCAGTCGAGTCGCTTGATCTCGGCTCGTCTGAGCCCGGCATAGAACGCGAGCGCGTAAGGCACGGCGTCGGCCGGATCCAAGGCAGCGATGAGCGCGGCGGCCTCATCCGCGTCGGCGACTCGCGTGCGCGGCTTCTCGTCGTTCGGCGGCAGCTCGATGCCGGCGAGGGGGTTGCGCTCCACGAGGCGGCGTGTCGGCCGGCTCGCCCAACCGTAGATGGCACGAGCCACCGCGAGATGGTTGGCTATGCGCGAGCGTGAGAGGCCCCCACGGCTCAAGCGGTCGACCCAGGTTTGCCACTCGCGGTCGTCGATCTCGCTCGCATGGCGGGCGCCGAACTCGGGCGTCAGGACGTAGCGCAGCGAACGCTCGTATCCCTCGAGCGTCGTCGACGAGTAGCCGGCGCCCTTCCTGCCGCGGCGGCGGCCAACCGCGCCAGAGTGGACGCCGCCCAGCCATTCGCTTGCGAGCTCGCCGAAAGTGGGGCCAGCCGCGCCGGCCTCCGCGACCGCCTCCTGGCCCTTGATCGTCGAGGCGAGCCAGGTGAGGACCTCAGCGCGGTCCCCGAATGTCGCGGACCACACCATTCCCTGCTTGCTCGAATCCCAGCGTCGCCCTCGATAGGTCGGCCGGCAGCGGCACCGAGCGTCGGACGAGCCCGCGGGACATCGTGCTTGATGGCGGACATAGACGCCAGCCGTCTTGGTCTTGCGGTACTCGGGCACGATGCTCTCCTGATCCGGGTCTGACCAGCCTACGCCCGGCTCAGGCGCCATCAAGCGCTCTTGTTGAAGAGCGAGCGCGAGTTGTCTCGGGCCCAGCGCCGGAGCTCCTCCGGCGGCACTTGGACCAGCGCCCCGCATGGCACGACCGCGGATGAACGGCTGAACTCGGCGCTCGAACGTGTCGACGCTCATCCCGAGGGCAGTCGCGGCTTCCTCGCGCGTGTAAAGGATGCGCTCGACGGCAGCCACTGGTCGCTCACGCCGCTTCGCTGCCATCGCTTTCGGGATGGTGCCTATTTGCGCTGATCACGCTACTGTCGATCGGAGAGAATTGACGGATCAAGAGCCAGATACACCTGAAGATCCGTGGCTGACTCTGACGGAAATCGCCGAGGAGCTACGAATGAGCCCGGCGACGATCCGCTCATGGATCTCGAAAGGAACGCTCCGAGCGATGCGCGCCGGTCAGCGGAAGTGGCTCGTCCGCCGGTCCGAGCTAGACCGCATGCTCGCCGGCGCGGACATCGCCGGGCCCGACGACGCGGCGGACGCGTCCGGCTGGCGCACTTTCGACACGATTGCGCCGCCGCATCGCTCTCCGCACTGGACGAAGCCCGAAGCGC
>JAFASQ010000098.1 GCA_019244395.1 Solirubrobacterales bacterium
GGCTCGTCCGCCGGTCCGAGCTAGACCGCATGCTCGCCGGCGCGGACATCGCCGGGCCCGACGACGCGGCGGACGCGTCCGGCTGGCGCACTTTCGACACGATTGCGCCGCCGCATCGCTCTCCGCACTGGACGAAGCCCGAAGCGCCCGAGCACGTCTCGCCAGGCGGTTGGCTGGGGGTCGCGGAGTCGCATCAGCGCGTGAGCTCGCGCTCGAGCCCGACCGGTGGGAGGTGACGATGCGCTGCGAGCGCGGCTACACGAAGCAGCTGCCCGACCTCGCGGTGTGGCTGCAGCGCTCCGGCCCACCGATCGCGCTGATCTCCGAGAGCGGCGGGCGACGCGAGGATCGGCAGAAGAAGATCCTCGAGGGCTGGCGCGACGCGGTCTACGCCGGCCAGTACTCCGCGGTGCTCTACGACTGCGCGAATGAATCAGTCGCGCGTTGGATCAGCCGGCTGGCCGCGAAGGTCCGGCTCACGCGGTCGGAGTTCGGCGTGGTCGTCCAGGCACGCGCCGAGGAGATCGGCGCGCTCGCCCCCGCCGAAGATGACGAGGTGCCGCCGGCGAGCGGTTCCGACACCGACATGCCGTCCTCCCCCGAGGTGGAGATCGAATCCGTTCGAACATCGGCCCCTCCTGTGCGCGTTCCGGCAGTGCAACCTGCGGAGCCGCCGAAGCCGGACCCTGAGACGCCTGAGGAGGCCGCGGAGCGGGAGCGTCGCTATCGCGAGGTCTTCGGAATTCCTGAGCCTCGATCGCGCCGACGATGGCGCCGGGCTCGCTAGTCCCTGTGCCGGGTGGTGAGCTCGGCGTTGCCGCGATTGCCGGGTTTCCAATTGACCTGTCGGGTTGAGTGGCATGGCCGGATTACGGCTTTACTTCGTTGTCACCGTCCGCGCTGGCTCAACACACGTCCGGCTAAAGCGCGGACGCCGTCAGCACGTACGCGCGACGTCCGGATAGCCAGGGGTGACTGCGAATCTTTCGCGGATGGGTCTACTGCGACGGACGCTCTGCGTTCCAGCGCCAGCGGCGGTCGAGCGGGGGATGCGTTCGGTGGTGGATCGCTATCCGGACAGGTTTCGGCTCCCGTGGAGACGTGCTATCCGCGCGCATAGGAGGGCGGTCCCGCGGAGACGGTGAAAGGCCCGTTGCGGTGCGAATGCAGGTCCGGCCAGTTTGCGGGCTCAGTTCGGCGGCTTGGCAGGGCCGTGGTGACGGATTGGATTGGATCGGGCTTGATCGCAGCACTGAACCGCTCGCCCGCCTAGACGAACAGTGCTCACACACGCACTAGCGCTGACACGCAAGGAGGGATCAGGCGTCGTCAGGGTGGAAATGTGAGTTCCGCCAGAAGCGCATCCCGTGCTTGCTGGTCGACGGTGGCCCGCTGGTAGCGCCTGGCTCGGTCGAACCGGGTGCGACGTACTCGCATCCGCGGTCGACTGGCTGCTCGACGGCGGGCACCACATGGCTGCTTTCACCCGAGAAGGAGAAGCCGTTTGCCCAGGCACCGACGTCGTCCACGCTTCTGCAATCGGACTGAAAGCAGTCATGCCGGCCAAGGCAATCCGGCGGCACCCTTTATCCGTTTCCAGCAGCCACGGGCCGTGCTGGTCGCGCTCGAAATGGTGGCTCCTTCGCTCGAAGACCCGTAGCGACGCGCCGCAGCCCGAGTGCACTTCCGCCATGCCGCGGCCGAGCGGCGGTCGAACGCCGCGGCGCGGCGACCCTCGAGGTTCCGCGTGTGTTTGACCAAACAGGGGCGCCGCGCTAGGTGGGTGCGCGGACGGCGAGTTGTTGGGGAAGCTCCTCGCGTCTGGCGATGTCGAGCTTCTGAAAAACGTGTCGGAGGTGTGTCTCGACGGTCCGCTGCGTGAGAAACAGGCTCTCGGCGATCTCGCGGTTGGTCCGCCCCTCGGCGGCGAGGCGCGCGACGCGAAGCTCGCTCGCGGTCAGCGCGTCGATGCCGGTGAAGACGGGCTTTCGAGGGCGCCCGCCGGCGGCGAGGAGCTCCTCGCGGGCGCGCTCGGCGAGCGGGGCCGCAGCGGCGCGATGAGCCAGCTCGAGTCCCCGCCGGAGATGCTCGCGGGCCTCGATGCGGTGGCCGTCGCGGCGAAGCGCCGCTCCCAGCTCGATCTGCGCCTTGGCGAGCTCGAGCGGAGCACTGGTCTGCCCGAGCAGAGCGACCGCTTCGCGCAGTAGCGGGATGGCGTCGGTCCGCGGCGCGATAGCGCCGGCTGCGCGGGTTGCCGCGCCGATCGCGCGTGGAAGGCCGGTGGTCTGTGCCAGGTCGAGTTGCTCGGCGGCAAGCTGGCGGGCTTCGTCCGGTTCGCCGAGCCTGGCGAGGGCGAGGGCGGCGTCCTCGCGCCAGCGCGAGGCGACTGGGGTGTCGCAATCGAGTCGTTTCCACCGTTGGCCGGCGTCGCGCAGGTCGCCAAGGCCGGCGCGCAGGCGGCCTTGCGCGATGCGCAGCCGGCCGCGGGCCTCGAGTACGAACGCCGGCGCGAGCATCTGCGGCAGTTCTCCGTCGAGCGCACCGGCGCGCGCGAGGGCTTCTTCGGCGCCGGTGAAGCCGCCCAGTTCGGTCAGTGCGTCGACGAGAAACGCGAGCGGCCAGGTGGGGCCGGAGGGCGATTTGGCGGCCATCGCGAGCTTGGTCTCAAACGACCAGCGGGCGTCGGCCTCGGCGTCGCGCGGCCGGCCGCGGCGAAGCGATCCGAATGCCCGGGGGAAGGTGAACGTCGAGACGATGCTCGGCGCGCCACGGCGTCGGCCCTCCTCGATTACCGCGGTGCACAGCCGCTCGGCGTCGTCAAGTCGGTCGATCAGGACAAGGCCCATCGCGGCGTACACCGCCACCAGCGATTCCTCGGCGAAGAGCTCGGACCCGGCAAGTCCGCGGTCGAGCACTGCTGCGACGGCTGAGCAGGGCTCGCGTGCGATCAGGCTGCGGTACGCGAGCATCACCTGCAGCAAATGCCAGCCCGGGCAGGGAGCCAGATTCCCGTCGCCGTATCGCGCGAGTGCGCTCAGCGCGTCGGACATGCGCGAGGCCACCTGGCAGCCGTTCGCGGCCAATTCCGCGACGATGCGAGGGTCCGGGTCGCGCACCGATTCAAGGACGGTTGCCGCCTCCTGGAAGTAGCCGGCCACACCGAGGGCGCGGCCGGCTCGAAGCGCGGCCGACAGTCTTTCCGAGGGCAGGTCGAGCATCGCCACACCATCGCGGAGCTGGCCCACGGCCGCTGGGTCACGCCGGGTCGCCATCTCGGCCAGTCCGAGCTCGAGCAGCACGTGCCCTCGCGATGCTCGTGGCGGCGGCTCGTCGAGCGCTCGCCGCAGGTAGGTGGCCGCGGTTTCCGGAGCGCCCCGGGCTACCGCGATCGACGCCGCTGCCCGCAGCGTGGCGAGGACCTGTGCGTCGCCGCGTGGGTGCGCGTGGAGCAGGTGAAGAGCGAGGCGATCCGGCGCGACTTCCTCCTCGGCGAGGAGCTTGGCTGCCCTGGCGTGCGCGAGCGCTCGCTCCTCGCTGGCCGTCGTCGCCTCCGCCGCTGCCCGGAGGATCGGGTGTGCGAACGCGAGCTCGGGCGTCGGCGCCAGCACCGAGGCGGCTCGCAAACCGTCCGCGAGCCCGGCGGCCTGCTCGAACTCGAGCTCGGCGAGCGCGGCGACGTGCCGGAGCGGGCTGCCCTCGCCGAGCACGGCGAGCGCCCGAACGAACGCGCCGGCGCCAACCGGAAGGAAGGCCAGGCGCCGCGCGAGCAGGCGCGCCGCGCTCCCCGCGGCGAACTCGGTGACCCGGTCCGCGGCGTCGTCCCCCGGCTCGGCCCCGCCGGCGATGACCGATCCGACGAGTGCCTGAAGCAGGAGCGGGTTTCCGCCGGTGGCGGTGTGGCACGCCCGGCAAAACCGCTCGGTCGCGCTCCCCAACCTGGCGCGGACGACGAGCGCGCCCGCCGCCGTCCCGAGTGGCGAAAGGCGCAGCGTCTCGCTCGCCAGCGAGAGCAAGCCATCGATCACGTCCGGTGCCGCCTGCCGTTCGCCGCTTCTGAGGGCGGCGAGGACGAGGACGGGCAATCCGTCGAGCCCGGCGCCGAGATGGGCGAGAAACCGAAGCGAGGAGGCGTCGACCCAGTGGCAGTCGTCCACCACCAGCAGCAGCGACTGTCGTGAGGCGAGGTTCGCGGTCAGCCAGTAGAGACCGTGCAGCGTCGAAAATGACGAGTCCTCCGCCGACAGCCAAGGCGTCGGCTCCTGCGCGAATGCCGGCGTCGCAAGCGCCGCAGCTCCGGTGAAGAGCTCCTCGGACGCCGGTCCCTCCCTCGCGAGGGCGAACGGCTCGAACAGCTGCCGGACAATGCCATAGGAGAAGTCCTGTTCGAGCGGAGCGCCGCGCGCCGCCAAGGTCCGCACGCTGCGATCACGGGCGAGCAGCCGCGCCGCACCCAGCAGTGTCGTCTTTCCGATTCCTGCCGGCCCCTCGACGATGACGAGCCGCCCCCGCCGCGCACGCGCATCGGCCAGGCAGCGCTCGACCGTCGCGAGCTCGCGCTCCCGCTCCAGCAGCCCGGCGAGGTCAAGCTCGCCGGGCGCGGCGCTGGCGGGAGGCGCGACCGTCACGAGCGCGATTGTGACATCGCGCACGACACCCGAGGACAAACCTCAGTAGGCGAGCGGGAAAAGTTCAGGGCGATCGCCACGATGCGCAATCTGGGCGCGGCGCGCATGCTTGCGGCCATGAACCTGACGAACATCATCACCGAGGCGGCCGGTCGGAATCCGGGGCACGTGGCGCTGAAGCTCGACGA
>JAFASQ010000221.1 GCA_019244395.1 Solirubrobacterales bacterium
CCGCGGCGAGGTGGGCGAGGCAACTGTATGTGCTCTACGTGTATACAGCCGACCACGGCACTGGTACCGGTTCGGCATTGCTGAAGGCGGTCGTCGATCCCGAGGAGTCGGCGGCATTGTGGGTGGCCGACCCGAACCCTCGCGCACAGGCGTTCTACCGCAAGCACGGCTTCGTTGCCGATGGGCTGCCCAGGTTGAGGACGGGATGCGGGAGATCCGCATGGTCCGAGACGTCCGGCACGGTCGGTCGTCGGGCTCGCCGGGCGCCGCCGGCGGGCGTTATCGCCCGGCTAGGCCCTCAGCCCCGGGTCGTGCGGCTGGCGACGTAGTCGCTCGCTCAGTGCAATTTTGCAGGCCATCGGAGGCCAGCTGGGCCACGCTCCGGGCCACGGAGGACAACTCCAGAGAACGCTGGACCGGCCGGAGACCAGAACCCGTGCAAATCCGGATGGGCACGGCTGGGCTTGAACCAGCGACCTCTCGCGTGTGAAGCGAGCGCTCTCCCACTGAGCTACGCGCCCGGCGCAGCTCTCGATTCTACGCGTGGAGCTCGAGCGCGACCAGCCGCCGGTCATGTTCGCCGGGCGGCCGGTCAGCCGTTCCGGCTCACAACGGTGTGATCTCGCTCCCGACGCGGATCTCGCCGTCGGTGAGCACGTCGGCCCGGAGGCCACCCTTGTGGATCAGGTCCCGCAGCGTCCCGGGCTTACCGGTCAGCCGCTGCAAGTGGGCGCATGGCTCACACAAGCGCTGGCCGAAGCATTCGGCGTTTCCGATCTTGAATCGCCTGCCGACGAGGGCGTTGAGCTCGATGCCCCGGGTCACGATGTTCCGGCGTGCTTCCTCGGGGGAAAGCGGTCCGGTGGGCGGGCGAAGCGCATCGAGCACCTCGCCCTCAATCAACGTGAGATCGTTTCCGCGGCCATAGCGGTTCGACCAGGTGCCGCGCTGATCGAAGTAGCGGTCGCCTTCAAGGCCACGACCGGCACGTGCGGTCGCGGTCGGCAGCCGGACCAGTGCCGCCTCGGCTCGATCCGCGATCATGACCGCCTCGACACTGCCCACACCCACATCGGCTCCCGTGGCCCCCGGCGACCACAGCGCCACATCGGCGGGGGCGACTACGTAGCCGAGTTGGACCGCGTCGAAGGTCTCTGGTCCCCCGAGCGGGTGCCAAGCCAGCCCGGGCGGTGCTCCGAACGCGACTGCTCCGATCTGCCCCTCGCCGTCCGCGGCGCGCAGCAATGCCAGCCATGGTCCAGGCCAGCTGAACTTCGCCGGCTCGAGTACCGGGACGATCCCCAGCCCGCGTTGCGCGAGCCAGTTGCGCCAAACGGTCCAAGGCTGAGGATGCTCGTCATCCGGCACCGGCACGTGCTCGACCTCTGTCTCCAGAATCGAAGCAAGCGACGCCGCCACCGATATCTGCATCCGGGCGCCGGATTGAGGAGGCAGAACATTGTGCACGCACGCAATCGTGCCAGAGTCTCCATTACCGGCGGTACCGCATCGGTACGGACGGGGCAGCGCTCGTGGCAGCGGGTGCGCAGCATCGGTACGGACGGGGCAGCGCTCGTCGCAGCGGGTGCGCAGGATCGAATCGGCGAATTCCTCGGGGGGAGCGCCGGTGGCCGCTGGCGGACGGGACCGTACACGTCGCGGTCGGTTGTACGGCCGGGTAAGCATCTGTCAGGAGGCGCAGCCATCGCATGGATGGCTGCATGCATTCGTGGGTCGACCTTGACCTGCTCGGGCGCCAGTCGTGGCGCGTGCCGAGGTTGCCTCGTTCGCCCCCGCCGACGTAGGTGTCCACCACCGCCTTTCTTGTGCGCCGCGTCGAGCGCGGACGCGGAATGTCCAAGCAGGCCCCGGGGCGGCTGATCCAACCTGTTGATGCGATAGCGGAGCGGTGATCCAGCCACGCTCCAGCCGACCAGCGCTGATTTCCAATGGCGCAGATGGTCAGCGAGACAAAGCAAGCTGTCCTCATCGCGCGCGTCACTGGCAACGCGTACGAGCACATCCACCGAGTCCGTACCGGTAGCTGAGGGGGTGCCGAGCCGCCTGGTGCACTCCTCTACCTATTGCATGGTCGCGTCTCGTGTTCCAGCTTGCCTCAGTAGTTGTCGGCGGGCCCGCGCCAGGGCTCCTGCGGCTCGTGATACTCGCGCGGCTCGGCCGGTTCTTCTTCCGGTGGTCGCTGGTCGACCGCGTCTACGGCCACGTCGGAGTCCGCGTCGCGCGAAGCCAGGCGGTTGGTGATCGCACGGATCGTCCCATGGGTGACGTGAGCGGCCTGTGCGATCTCGCGCATCGGCAGGCCAAGGCGTGTCGCTCTGGCAATGGCACGGTGGTGTTCAGCCTGTGTCTCGCGCGCGCGAGCGCCGCTACGCTCGACAAGCTTCAGCGCGTCGGCACGTAGCGTGCGCCGAATCGTGTCCTTGCCGCGCGACTCTGCGCGCGCGATCTCGGTCAATGTGTAACCGGCTTCCATAGCCGAGGTTGCCGCGTGCGTCAGAGTATCTGCCGCCGACCGTGCTGCGTCTGCATCTTCATCAGTCTCGGCGCGCAGGCGCGCACCGGCCGCGTCAGCGACTCGCGCCAACGGGCCCTCGGGCGTCCACTCGCCGGTTTCCTGTGACGTGGACACACTCACCTCCAAGTCGATCGAGCTTTTGCAAACCTGACCTTATACCGCGGAGCGGGCCACGTGGCGCTTTTGCGGCGTGGGTCTTGACTGTCCTTGCACCGGGGGTGCGCTGGCCGATCTGGCAAAGGCATTCTTACGCGATGACGCGTTCAGAGCGCTTCGCCACGCTTGGGCGTCCTAGCAATCGAGCCGGGCCGTGGCCTCGAGATCAGTCGGGCTACGGGGCACCGCTGGCTCGTGTTGATCACCGCTGGCTCGTGGACACTACGTGTGCCGTCAGCGCCAGCGGCGGCCGACCACCAGTGCTGCCGCGTAGGACACCTCCGGATTATCCGACAGAAGCATTCCATCGATGCGCTTCCGCCATCAGGACGTCAACGCGACGTCGAGAGGCTGAAAGGCTCCTGCCCAAGCCCAAAAATATGCATGAGCGAGCACGTCAGCGGCCTCGGAGAGAGGCTATACGTAGCGAGTGGCGTCGGCTGGAGACACTTCAGCGAGAATCGAGCACGATCTGTCTGCTCCAGGCCCTGATCGACTCGGTAAGGCTATGACCAAGCCGCTGACGGAGCCACATTCGCGCAAACTGAGGCCATGGACAGTTTCTATCCATGGCGCGCGGACAGGAGCGCCCGCCCGGTGGTGCGCTCCTGACCGGCAGTGGCCGAATGGGAACCCACGAAGCCAAGTTGGCCGGCCAGCCAGTGGGTGATGGGGATCTTTGTCCTCATCTTGGGTTTGGCAAATCCTCAGCTTGGATAGCTTCGGCGGGTGGGCCAAAGAGGACACAGCTAGGCAAGATCGACGTGTTTCGCGGTT
>JAFASQ010000466.1 GCA_019244395.1 Solirubrobacterales bacterium
GCGGCCCGCTCGGCATCCGGCCTCGCCCTATGGGCCGCGCCCGCGGTCATCCGGATGTCCTCGGAGTCTCGTGTAGCGCTGCTACACATCGACTCCTGCGTCCTCGCCATGCTCGGTTTTCGCTCGCCAAACACGGCAAACGTTTCCGGTCGCGGCGCTAGCTACGAGCGCCGCGAGATCTGCGCCCGAGGGTGGGCATCGAAGTAGACGTCGCGCAGGCGCTCCGTCGAGAGGTGGGTGTAGATCTGCGTGGTGCCGATGTCGGCGTGGCCGAGCATCTCCTGCAGGGAGCGCAGATCACAGCCGCCGGCGAGCAGATGGGTGGCGAAGGTGTGGCGCAGCGTGTGGGGGCTCATCCTGCGCTCGAGGCCGGCGCTCCGGGCATGACGGCGCACGATCTTGTAGAGGCCCTGGCGCGAGAGCCCGCCGCCCCGCAAGTTCACGAACACGCGGCGCTCCGGGCGCACACCGACGAGCTGGGGACGACCTCGCTCGAGATAAACGCCCAAGGCCTCGACCGCCTTGCCGCCGACCGGGACGATCCGCTCCTTGGAGCCCTTGCCCCGCGCGCGCAGGATGCCGCCCTCGAGGTCGAGCTCGGAGAGCTCGAGCCCGATGGCCTCCGACGCCCGCAGCCCGCAGGCATACATCGTCTCGAGCAGCGCGCGGTCCCGGAGCGCCGCGGGGCTGGTTCCGCGGGGCTGCTCGAGCAGCCTGGTCACTTCGTCGCGGCTGAGCACCTTGGGGAGCCGCGCGCTGGAGCGCGGGGCTCGCAGCTCGGCGGCGGGATCGTGATCGAGGATCTGCTCGCGGCGCAGGTGGCGGTAGAAGGAGCGCAGGGAGGCAATCTTGCGCCGGAGCGTGGCGGGCGCGGCGGCAGGCCGGCCTGCACCGCCCGCCGCCAGCTCGGAGACAAAATCCATCAGGTCGACGGCCCTGACCTCGAGTGGATCCAGCTCGCGGCGCTCGAGGAAATCGCCAAACTGCTGCAGGTCGGAGCGGTAGGCCTCGAGCGTGTTGCGCGACAGGCCACGTTCGAGCTCGAGATGGCCCAGGAAGTCGAAGGTCAGCTCCGAGATCCGCCGAGCGGGCTGGACGGTGTGAGCCGTGGCCATGGCCGGGTATTCGGGGCCTGGATCGACCCTCCTCCCGCCTGCCGGCGCGTGAGCTAACGCCGCTCGTACACGTAAGCCTCGTTGATGTAGCCGAGACGGAGCGGTGGCTCATAGTCGGCCGCCAGCGCGCGGATGCGCGCCAGGACCGGCTCGCGCTCCGCATCGGGCAGCGCGGCGATGAAGCTGGTCGAACCGACGCGATCGACCAGCCCGTCGGCGTCGACGAGCTGCTCGAACGCCACCTCCCGCTCGGCGACCGCTGCGAACAAACCGCCCGAGACGACCGGCGCACGCCATTCCCCGCGGTAGGCGCTCGGTGCGCCGGACCGGTAGGGCTCGATGATCGTGCTGATCGCGGCGTGGAGCGGCTGATCGCGCCGGCGCCGGTTCCACACCAAGGCGAGCCGCCCATCGGCCCGCAGGACCCGGTGGAACTCCGCCACCGCCGCGGGACCGTCGAACCAGTGAAACGCCGAGCCGACGAGTATCGCGTCGACCGACGCGTCGGCCACCGGGAGAGCCTCGGCCGTCCCGTCCAATGCTCGGGCGGCCGGCACGGCCTGCTCGAGGACGGCGCGCATCGCCGGCACCGGTTCGACCGCCACCAGGCTTGCGCCGCTCGAGATGAGCTCCCGGGTCAGCTTGCCCGTGCCGGCGCCGACGTCCACCACCGTCCGCCCCGGCTCGAGATGGAGCTCAGCGACAAGCCACTTGATGGCCTCGGCTGGATAGCCGGGCCGGCCGCGCTCGTAGGCCGCAGCTCCCTGGCCGAAGCCGCGGCTGGCCTGCTCGCGGATGCTCATGCTCCCCGGCGCGCGGCCAGCCAGAGCAGCGCGATCAGCGACTTCGAATCCTCGCACTGGTCGATCGCCTGATCGAGCCGGGCGAGCGGCCACGGCACGATCTCAATTCGCTCGTCCGCTTCCGCCGCCGCGCCGTCAGGAGCGTCGGACAGTCCGGTGGCGAGATACAGCCACATACGCTCGTCGCTGAACCCTGGGCTGGTGTAGAAGGCGAGCAGCTGCTGCCAGTACTCGGCGCGCTTTCCGATCTCCTCGCCCAGTTCGCGCTTGGCCGTCTCGAGCGGCGGCTCGCCCTCGACGTCCAGCTTGCCGGCGGGGATCTCCAGCGAGGCGGAGTCGCCGATCACCTCGCGCGGCTGCCGCGTCAGCCAGATGTGCTCGTCATCGAGCGCGACTACCCCGACCGCACCCGGGTGCCAGACCTTGTCGCGGGTCACCTCGGTGCCGTCGGGGTGACGGAAGCGCTCGGTCCCGGCGCGGATGATCCCGCCCTCGAAACGCACCTCGGCGCTGAGGCGCTCGATCCTCTCACCGCTCACCGAGAAGCTTCTCCGGCCAGCGCCTTGCCGGCTTCGTCCACCAGCGCGATCGCCACCTCGAGCAGCCCTTCGAGCGCGTCGGTGCTGATCCGCTCGGTGGGCTCGTGGTTGTGCTCGGTGCCGTCGGCCAGGTTAGTGCACGGAAGCCCCGCGGCGTGGAAGGCGTTGGCGTCCGAGGCGCCACCGGTCAGAATGTGCCGCGGCTCGTAGCCGCACGCCCGCAGCGCTTGCTCTGCCACGGTCACCTGGATCGCCCGCGGACGCGTCCGGTAACCCTCGATCGTCCGCTCCACGGTCACGTCGAGATCGCATTCGGCCGCATCGGCGGCGTCCTGGAGGTGATCGATCATCTCTGTGGCGAGCGCCTCGACGCGCTCCTTATCGACGCTTCGCACCTCGGCTTCGACGCGGCAGCGCTCGGGCACCACGTTGATTGCGGTGCCGCCGTGGATCGTGCCGACATTGGCCGTGGTCTCCGGGTCGAGCCGCCCCAGGCGCATCGCGGCGACCGCGCGCGCGGCGGCGGCGATCGCGCTGCGGCCGTGTTCGGGACGAACGCCCGCATGGGCGGCGCGTCCCCGGAACTCGGCCACGATCCGGTGCAGCGTGGGTGCGGCGACGACGATCTCGCCGATCGGGGTGGCGTGATCGAACACAAAGCCGAACCGGCTGCGCAGGCGGGTCGCGTCGAAGGCCAGCGCCCCCAAGAGCGAGACCTCCTCGCACACGGTGAAGAGCAGCTCGAGGCCGACCGGCGGACGTCCCGCGCCGCCGACGGTGAGCCGCCGGGCCAGCTCCACGATCACCGCCACGGCCGACTTGTTGTCGGCCCCCAGGATGCCGTCGTTGGCGTTCTCCCAGCCGCCGTCAAGCCGTACCGGCTCGACCGGCGCGGTCAGCGGCACCGTGTCGAGATGGGCGCAGAGCAGGATGGTGTCGGGGCCGGCGCCGTCGATCCGGGCCAGCAGGTTGCCCGCGTCGGACCCGACCCGCGAGCCCGCGTCATCCTCCTCGACCTCGAGGCCCATGCGCCGGAGCTCGTTCGCCACCCAGTCGGCGCAGGCGCGCTCGTGGCCCGACGGGCTCTCGATTCCGCACAGGGCGGCGAACGTGTCGTGCAGCCGCTCGCGCTCGGCGTCGCTGGCGCGTCTCACGGGGCGCCGGCCGGCGCGGCTGCGCCGCCGGTGGCGGCGAGTACCGCCGGCAGGCCGGCGTGCGCGAGGGCTGCGCCCACGAACTCGCGGAACAGCGGCGCGGGCCGTTCCGGCCGCGATTTGAACTCCGGGTGGTACTGCGAGGCGACGAAGAACGGGTGCTGCTCGGCGGGCAGCTCGATCGCCTCGACCAGCCGCTCGTCCGGGCTCGTGCCGGAGCAGACCAGCCCGACCGCCTCGAGACGGCGGCGCAGGTGGTTGTTCACCTCATAGCGGTGGCGGTGGCGCTCGTAGACGACCGGCTCGGCGTAGAGCGCGCGGATCCGGGTGTCGCCGTGGAGTTTCACGGGGTCGGCGCCCAGCCGCATCGTCCCACCCATATCGGCGATCTCCTTCTGCTCGGGCAGCAGATCGATGACCGGGAAGGGCGTCTCGAGGTCGAACTCGGTCGAGTTCGCTCCGTCCATCCCGGCCACGTGGCGGGCGAACTCGCACACCGCCAGCTGCATGCCCAGGCAGATCCCCAGGTACGGGATCCGCCGCTCGCGCGCGATTTGTGCGGCGCGGATCTTCCCCTCGATCCCCCGGCCGCCGAAGCCGCCGGGGATCAGGATCCCGTCGGCCTGCTCGAGCCGCGCGGCGACGACCGGATCGCTCACCTCCTCGGAATCGATCCAGTCGATCTCGACCTTGGCGTCGTGGTGGGTCCCGGCGTGGCGGAGCGCCTCGACGACGGACAGGTAGGCGTCCTCGAGACGCACATACTTGCCCACCAGCGCGATCCGCACGCTGCGCTCGGCGTCCGCGGCCCGCCGGGTGATCGCCTCCCAGCCGCTCAGGTCCGGCGTGGCGGCATCGATCCCGAAGTGCTCGCCGAGGATGTAGTCATCGACGCCTTCGGTGCGGAAGACCAGCGGGACCTTGTAGATGTCGGTCACGTCGTAGGCCGACACCACGGCCTGCACCGGCAAGCTGGCGAACAGCCCGATCTTGCGCCGGATCTCGCCGCCCAGCATCGACTC
>JAFASQ010000268.1 GCA_019244395.1 Solirubrobacterales bacterium
CTCCGGGTGCAGACAGCGCGCGAGTTTCCCGAGGCGCGCGCCGGCGCCGCGACGCACGCCGTCCGTACCCGCCTGGCCGGCATGCGGCGTTCCGCGCCGTCGAACTCAGCCGCCGCGAGCACGGCCGAGCAGCTCAAGCAGTTGGCCGAGCTACGCGATCACGGCTCGCTTACCGCCGAGGAGTACCAGACCGCCAAGGAGCAGTTATTGCATGGCTAGAGAGAGGCATCCCGCGGCCTGCTGATCCTCGCGGCCGCGGTGCTCGTGACTGCCTGCGCCGGCGCCGCCAAGGAGCTTGCGAGCAATCCCTCGGCCGCGGTGATCGCTCAGGTGGTCAGCAATGTGTCGGGCGCGTCGACTGCGGCCAAGAACTTCGCGAGCCCGATCTCGTCGAAGTGCAGCTGACGGAGGCTCTCCGAAGTGCAGCTGACCGAGGCTCTCAGAGCCCGGTCTGCGCGATGACGCGGCCGGACTTCACGGCCTCCGTCAGTGCCCTGTAATCGGCCTCGTTCTGATCCGCATACGCCCGCGAGAACTCCAGGATGGCCCGATCGAACTGGCTCCCGCCGCCGAGATAGGCGGCGACCGCGATCCGGTCGCCGCTCCGGGCGTGCGCCAGCGCCAGCGTCCAGCCGCACAACTTGCCGTACACGGACATCCCTTGCGGCACCATCTGCTCGATCTCGGCCGACCCCTTCCAGTCTTTGAGCTGGCGCCCGTAGAAGTCGCGGGCGACCCCGTCCATCCCGGCCTCGACGTGGATCCAGCCGAGGAAGATGTCGCTCGTCGCCTGCATCAGCCGCTGCCCGACCACGACCCTCTGCCCGTGGTTCTTGAACTCGCTCGGGCCCAGGTGCTCCTCGAGCACAGAGGCCTCGGCTTCCTTCAGCTGCAGGAACAACGGGTCATCGCCGTCGCGCCCGAGCATCAACGCGATCCAGGCGCGCGTCCCGACGCTGCCCACACCGACCACTTTGCGCGCGAAGTCCGTGAGGTGGAACTGCTCGAGCATCGCGCGGCGGTCGTGCTGGAGCGACAGCCGGAACTGCCTGAGCAGCTCGCGCAGCGACGCCAACCATTCCTCCCCCTCGGCGTCGGGTAGGAGCACCCGCAGAGGCACGATCAGCGGTGACTCGTCGACGATCTGGACGTGGCCGTCGATGCGCTCGGCGAGCTTCGAGAAAGCGGACATGCTGTCGCGCGTGTGCGCCTTTGCCAGAGCCCGCTGGGTCCGCTTCACCATCTTGGGCGCAAACTGGGAGGCGTAGCGCTCAAGTAGCGGCTCCACCTCCAGCCGCGCGTACCACACTTCCAGGTTGCCCATTGCGGCGAACTCGCGCAGCGCCGCTCGATAGCCACCGACGGTGTCGAGGACGATCGTGTCCTGGTCTTTGACGCCGTAGCCGTTGTCGCGGGCGGCGATGAGCATGCTCGCCGCCAGCCGCTTGACGTCCCACTCCCACGGCCCGGGGAGCGTCTCGTCGAAGTCGTTGATGTCGAACACCAGGCGGCGCTCGGGCGATGCGAACACGCCGAAGTTCGACAGGTGCGCGTCGCCGCAACACTGAACGACCATCCCCGACCGGGGTGTGTGCGCCAGGTCCGCGGCCATGATCTTGGCCGCGCCGCGGTAGAAGGTGAATGGCGAGACGAGCATCCGCCCGTACCGAATCGGGACCAGCTCGGGCACGCGCGTGAGCGCCTGGAGCTGCAGCAGCTCGACCGGATCGGGACGGTCGGATGGCGCGTCGAACGACGCGTGGCTCGAGCGCGGGACCTCGGCGCGGGCCTGCTTGCCGCGCGCGACTCGCTCCGCGACCGTGAGGTGGGGAACCGCCTTCGCGGTCCCGCTAGCAGTCGTTGTCATCGGGCGATCGTCGCAGCCGCTGGAGGCACTGCATCATCCAATCGGGGTTAAATCTCGCCCCGCGGGCGGGGGGATACTCCACCACGCAATGACCGGCGGCTCGTACGGCGAGATCATGACGTGGAACCCACAGGCGCCCCGCTTCCGCCTGCTGCACGTGCTCCTCTCGTGGCTCGTCGCCGGAGCGTCGGTGTTCATCGCCGCCGCCATCGTCCCTCACGTGAGTGTCGGCAATTTCCGCGACGCGCTCGCCGCCGCCGTCGTCATCGCTGCTCTGAACGCGGTGCTGCCGCCGCTCGTCGCGGCCCTGCGCCTGCCGTTCACCCTTGCGCTCGGGTTCGTCATCGTGCTCGTGCTCGACGCGGTGATCCTGCTGCTCGTCTCGCACATCACCTCGCGGACGATCAGGGTCGACGGG
>JAFASQ010000481.1 GCA_019244395.1 Solirubrobacterales bacterium
CACCTGGCTCAATTACAGCCTTGGGACCATTCCGTTCCGGGACGACGGTGGTGACGGATAGGAGCTAAGCGGAGGCGCTGGCCGGGACCCAGCCGAGGTGTCCACGGTGGCGGTGAGCCTCAGGCCTGGGCGGTCCGCGGTCGGCCGGAGGTGATGCACGCGCTCGTGATGTGCTCGATGTGTGTCGTTCGTCGGTTCCGCAATCTCCGCCGAGGTCGTGAGCTCGGGGAATCTGGCCACAAGCGACGCATACTCGCTCGCGAGAGCGTGCGGGTCGCGACTTGTCTGGCAGCCACGCTGCGGAAACTCCGCGCGGTCTGCTGGTCGTCTAGATTGGCCACGATGGTTCGCGCGCTCGCAGCGGTTCTGACGGCGGTGTGCGGTATCGCCCTCTTTGTCGGCGTGGTGTCCGGTTTTTCAGGCGCCGGCGTGAAGTCCGAGCGGCAGGGCCATCCGGCGGTCACGCCGGCGCGTGCGGCCTACCGGCGTGGTCCGGTCGGCCATGGGTCCATGGGCCAGGCGTCTCGCTGTCGCGGCGGTCCGCCGCCTGTGCCCGAGCGCCCGATCAATCATCGCCAGTGGTTGACCGGAGTTGTCATCACCGAGTACTACCCGGCTCCGGAACGCTGGTTCGTCGGCCGCCGCGTGTCGGCTCCGGGGCTGAGCGGCACACACGCGGTGGACTGGCTGTACTCGGCGCGCGGCCTCGCGATGGAGGGCGATGGTGTTGATCGCCAGGGTCGTGCCGCCCACATCGCGCAGCTCGGCGCGAGCGGCTGGGTCGATGCGGCCGGCCGTCGCACCGTTGCGGTGTGTCTGGGCAAGTGGACGGCCGGGCCGCCGGCGTGGCTGCGCGGGGGGTGGCGCAACCCGAGTGGCGCCGTAACGTTCCCGCTCGCGTCCGGTGGCTGGTCCAACGGACCCGGGGTGCGCACGCTCGACTACAGCGGTGTCACCTTCGCGCCCGGTCCGTCGCTGCCGCTGCGCTACTACCACAGCCTCGCCGTCGACCCGAGACTGATCCCGCTCGGCAGCCGGGTGTATATCCCCGCCTACCGTCATCTCGGTGGCGGGTGGTTCGTGGCGCAGGATACGGGCGGGGCGATCAAGGGCCGCCATGTCGACGTCTACCGCGCTCCGCCCGTGACCCCGGCCGATCAGGGCCGCTACCTCACCGGCGAGCGGATCCTGGTCATTCCGCCGATCTGATGCCCTTGTGCCGACGTGGTCTGTGACGCGGAACGTGGGACGAACGCGCGTGTGTAAGCCGCGGCGGCTGCTGATCGTCGCGATCTTGGCCATCGCGGGGAGTACTGCCGCGCTCGGCCCTGCACGCGCGGGCGGGAGCAGCGGGGCAGGGCAACCGCTGCCGGTGTCTGCGGCGTCGCTGACGCAGCAAGGCCAGCAGCTCGTGTGGAAGGTGGAGCTCGCGACGCCGTTCTCCCCGGAAGGGCTGGCCATGGAGGGCCGGACGGTGTGCCTGCTGGTCGAACCCACCACGAGAGGGAGCGTCGGCGTCCGAATCTGCATCAGCGGCCCGGCGCGTCGCTCGCGCACGCCGAGGCTCTTTTATACGCCGCTCGCCGGTGGGTCTAGCGCGCCGCGGCTCGTCGCTGCGACCGTGACCCGTTCGAGTACCCGCGAGCTGACCGCCAGCTTCATGCCGGCGGCCGTGGGGTTGGACTACGCTCGGTTGCGCTGGCAGGTGATCAGCACCTTGCCGGCCCGCGCCTGTCTTCCGCCGACGCCGTCGCCCGCCGGGTGCTTCGTGACGTTCCCGCCCAAGCCCGCCCTCATCCGGTTACACGAGCCGCGACTGGTCGGGTGTGTTCCGAGCGGTCCGGCCTGGGTGTTCCAAGGCCCGAAGAACGCACGCGAAATCGCGCTCACGTTCGATGATGGTCCCTGGTACGACACCGCTCGGTTCTTGGACGTGCTCGAGCGCGAGCATGTGCTCGCGACGTTCTTTCAGATCGGCGACCAAATCAGCCAGTACGCGCAGCACGGGCTGGACCGACGGATGCTGAAAGACGGTGACATGATCGGTGATCACACGTGGGACCACAGCGCCGTTGCGGCCGCGGGGGGCGCGGGAGCCGTCACCGAGATCTCGAGGGCGGCCGCCGCGATCCGTGGCGCGACGGGCGGGTTCCAACCGTGCCTGTTCCGCGCACCGGGCGGCAATGTCACGCCGCGGTTGCTCAGCACCGCACGTGCCCTTGGGTTCACGACGATTCAATGGGACGTCGATCCGCGCGATTGGGCCACCCCCGGGACCACCGAGATTTACGACAACGTGGTGCGCAACGCCCACGACGGCGCCATCGTCATCCAGCACGACGGCGGCGGCAACCGTTCGGAGACCCTCGCCGCTTTGCCACTCGAGATCCACACGCTCCGACGCGAGGGATACCGGTTCGTGACTGTCACCGAACTGCTCGGATACCGACTCCTTTACCGCTGACGCCATCGGCGGCTGATGCGCACCCTCGTGGTCACTCGAGGCCGCTCGTCGCCGGCTCGAGCGTCCAGAAGACGACATCCTGGCGGGCCGCGAAGTGCAGCAGCGGCGTTCGGCTCAGCTCGATACCGAGCTCGTCGCCCATCGTGTTGAGCGTGATGTCAGCCTCGGCTGACTGGAGCGGCCACGGTGGATGGTGGATCTCTCCCCTCAAAACCCGCTGCTTATCGTCGAACGTGTAAAGGCAATAGCGTTCGGTCAACCAGTGCTCGAGCGTGCCCGGCGCCGGCGGACACACGCTGCCCCGCGGGCGGTACCGGCCACGGAAGGCCGCCGACGGCGCGCTCTCGCTCGCCTTACGCTCGCTGCTGTAGCCCAGTTCGCCCGCTCGGCGTTCGATCGCCATGTGCGCGTGAAAGTAGGGCAGCCGGTAGAACGTCCGGGCCGCCGCGACGGCTAAGCCGCTGCCGGCGTCCAGGCTGAAGAAGAAGATGCCCGGCTTTCCGCCGAAGGTGACGTAGGTGCGGACGTTGATCTCGGGGAAGCTTGAGAGAAACGGAACCGGAAGCATCCGTCGCAGTCGCAGGTTGCGAACCTCGAACGGTGTCACGCCGATCCAGGCCTGCCCCTCGAACGTCTGGAGCTCAAGCGGAGGCGGAACGGTTCGTCGCAGTGCTTCGGGCGAGACGGTCCAGTGCGCGAACAGGAGGTCCATCCACGACTGTGCCATCACCCACGAGCGAGCTGGCGCCGGCCACGGCCGATGCTCGCTGACTCGGGCGGCGCGCGCGTGGACCAGCGGCGAGACGAGCAGATCGCCGGCGGCCTGCGCGCCCTGCACGAGCGGGCGGTGGCGGCGAGCGGCCGGCTACCGGCCCCTATGCATCGGCTGAGGGTTCGTCATGCTGTTCTTCCTCGACATCCTGGCCGCCCTGCGACCACTCCTCCTCGAGCTCCCGCTCGTTCTGGCTCTTGGACTCAGCCTGCTCTTCGGCCTCACGCTCGGGCCGCTCACGCTCCTCGATCATGGTGTGTCCTCTCGTATCGCTGCAAAGCCACTACCCGGCTTCGCCGCGCGGAACCTCGAGGACAACGGGTAGGAGGAGAGGCCACCAGAGCCGCTGGCCGGCGGCCAGTTGGTCGAAGCGATATCCCGGTGCGCTGCCGGAGTTGGACGGCTCGTGCGCCCGGTTGCACGCCGGTGCGGGTGGAACTAGTGCCGCTCCCGTCAACGTTCACCCCGTTTGTCGGCTGCAAACCTGCGGCTGCGCGGGCTTGCGGCCCGCTCGGCATCCGGCCTCGCCTGTTGGGCCGCGCCCGCGGTCATCCGGATGTCCTCGGAGTCTCGTGTAGCGCTGCTACACGTCGACTCCTGCGTCCTCGCC
>JAFASQ010000354.1 GCA_019244395.1 Solirubrobacterales bacterium
CACGGTGGGCGTAGCTCAGCTGGTAGAGCTCCTGGTTGTGGTCCAGGCGGTCGTGGGTTCGAGTCCCATCGCTCACCTGTTGTGAAACGCCCCGATTAGCGGGTCTTTCTTTCGTTAGCGATCAGCGGCAGGATGACTGGACTGTGCCGTTGTACCACTTCGTTGTACCACTCGAGCCGCTGGGGCCGACAAGATGGCTCGCTCGCCCAAGACCCCTGCTGTGAGCCCAACCCTGAGTTTGCCAGGGCGCAGTGGAGCGCAAGTTGAAAGCTGAGCTGCCGGCATCTCAAACTCATGAGCGACGATCCGGGCGCCGACGAGGTCGCGGACGGTTGGATCGCCGTGATGCGGCAGCGACGCCTGTGGCCGCTGCTTCTCGTCCGATGCGGCAGAGCCGCGAGCGACGCCCGCAATGCCCCGGGCAAGCAGAAGCCTTGGAGGGCTTCGACGGCATGGTCCTGACTGTCGCTGTCACCGGAAGCGGCTGTCTCCGTGGGGGCCTCCACGAGCGGGTTGAAAATAAGCCCAATGCGGAAGCGCCGGGTCGGTGCCGGAGGGCCTTGACAGGAAAGTGATGTTCGGAGTAGCTTCGTGGTTGTTTCCGCGGGGGCGGGGGCGCGCCGGGGACCGACCGAAAGGAAGTACACATGCGACGGATTGCTCCCATCGTCGCGCTGGCGGCCACCTCCGTTGTGTCCGGTGCCGGGCGAGGCGGTGTCCGATGGTGATTCGCAGCCCGTTCCCGGACGTCGAGATTCCGGACCAGCCGCTGACGGAGTTTGTGCTCGCGCGTGCCGGCGAGTTCGGCGGCAGGGCGGCGTTGATCGACGCGCCCAGCGGCCGGACAGTCACGTATGCCGAGCTGGTGCAGTCGGTGCGCGCAGTGGCCGCGGGCCTCGACGAGCGAGGCTTTCGCAAGGGCGAGGTTTTCGCTCATTACGCCCCGAACCTGCCCGAGTACGCGGTCGCGTTTCACGGCGTCGCGACCGTCGGTGGGGTGAACACGACGGCCAATCCGCTGCTGACCGCGGACGAGTTGGCGCGCCAGTTGAGCGACTGCAGGGCGCGGCTGATGGTGACGGTGCCCGCATTATTGGAGAAGGCGACCGTGGCGGCCGAGCAGGCTGGCGTGCAGGAGATCTTCGTCTACGGCGAGGCTGACGGTGCGACCCCGTTCGCATCGCTGCTTCGGGCGGGTGGCGAGCCGCCCGAGGTCGCGATCAACCCAGCTCAGGATCTTGTCGCGCTGCCTTATTCGAGCGGCACCACGGGACTGCCCAAGGGGGTGATGCTCACGCACCGGAACCTGGTCGCGAACATCTGCCAGACGGTCGCTCGGTACCGCGTCAGCGAGCGTGAGCGACTGATCGCCGTGTTGCCGTTCTTTCACATCTACGGGCTCGTGGTGATCATGAACGTGCCTCTTCCGCTGGGCGCGACGATTGTGACGATGCCGCGGTTCGAGTTGGCTGAGTTCCTGCGCGTGATCCAGGACTACCGCATCACCCGTGCCTTTGTCGTCCCGCCGATCATCCTCGCCTTGGCCAAGCAGCCGATTGTCGATGAATTTGACCTCTCGAGCCTTGAGTTCATGCACTCTGGCGCCGCGCCGCTGTCCGCCGAGCTCGAGCTGGCGTGCGGCAAGCGGCTGGGATGCCGTATGACACAAGGTTATGGCCTGACCGAGACCAGCCCGGTCACTCACGCCGTGGGAGACTCGCTCGCCGGCCAGATGCCTGGGTCGATCGGCCCGCTGGTGCCGAATACCGAGTGCCGGATCGTCGACGTCGCGACCGGCGAAGAGGCTCCGGACGGCGAACCAGGAGAGCTGTTGATCCGCGGCCCGCAGGTGATGAAGGGCTATTTCGATAATCCTCAGGCGACCGCGCTGGCGATCGATCCCGACGGCTGGCTTCACACCGGCGACATCGCCCGTGTCGAGCCAGACGGCTCGACACGGATCGTTGACCGGATCAAGGAGCTAATCAAATACAAGGGCTACCAAGTCGCGCCCGCTGAACTGGAGGCGTTGCTGCTCACCCACCCCGCAATCGCTGACGCGGCGGTGATCGGGATCCCCGACGAGGAGGCCGGCGAGGTTCCGAAGGCGTTCGTCGTGACCGACGGGTTGATCACGTCAGGGGAGGTGATGCAGTTCGTCGCCGAGCACGTGGCTCCTTACAAGAAGGTACGCGCTGTCGAGATCGTCGAGGAGATCCCGAAGTCCCCCTCAGGCAAGATCCTCCGGCGGGTGCTCATCGAACGCGAGCGGACAGCCGCGATGGCTCGCTAGGCCCATTGAAACCGCAGAGCGCCGCGTTGATCGATTAGGGACGGTCTCGGCGGCGCAATCACCGCGCCGCTACGAGACGCCCGCTGTTCGTCCCTTCCGGGTGTCTTGGACGGGTCGATTTCAGCGAGATTTGCTTCTGCTGGGTGACCGTGCGAGTCTCGACGCGACGGTCGTGACTTTCGGGTTGCTTGGTCGAGCGACCGCGTGTTTGGCGCCGGTCGCGAGGGTGTCTCTCTTGCTCAAGAGCATTAGCGGCGACGCGGGCGGTCGCTGTCCGGGCCGACGAGATGCGTTGCGAGCGTAGTGCGGGCATTCGCCGCGATCACTACTTGCGCCCGCAGCCGCGGGCGCCCCGCGGCCCTTTGACCTGAGGCGGCCTTGTTGGAGGGACCGCCTGCCTGGTTCGCGCCGCGGAGGAGTTCTCGGCCGTGGCCGAGACCCGGTGGCTCGCTTGCGCGCGAGGGTTAGGTGGCGCAGCGATCGGACGTGCCGTTTATGGTGCGAGGCCCTCGATGATCCCGTAGGGAGGGGCGACGGGCTGCACTCTGGCGAGCTTCATGCCGGCATCGGTCAGGAGCTGGCTGTATTCGGCGTTGGTGCGTTCCTTGCCGCCGGTGACGACCAGCATGGTCAGGTCGCTCAGCAGGACCGGTACCGCGTCGGCGGGATCGTCGGGGATCAGACGCTCGACGATGAGCACGCGGCCATCTTTGGCCATGGCCCGGCGGCATGCATCCAGGATTCGCACCGAAGTTGCGTCATCCCAGTCATGCAGCACGTTGGCGAGTATGTAGCCATCCGCGCCGTCTGGGATGGCCTGGAAGAAGTCGCCTGGGACGATCTCGCAGCGATCCATGAGGCCTTCGGCCTGGAACGCCGTGGCGGCGTCGGCGACTCCTGAGGGCAGGTCGAACAGGATGCCGCGGAGATGGTCGTTGGCGCGCAAGATAGCGGCCAGCAGCGTGCCGTTGCCGCCGCCGACGTCGACCACGGTCCGCATTGGCGAGAAGTCATAACCCGTGGCGACGCTCGGCGCGAGCGCCGCGGTCCGGTCGGACATCGCGGCCTGGAACTGCTGCGCCTGGTCGGGGCGCGCGGCCAAGAACTCAAACAGGCCCTTGCCGTACGCGATGTTCAGGCCGGGTTTGCCTGTCTTGACCGTTTCGATGATCGGCTCGAACGACCTCATGCCGCCGCCGCAGTCCACCAGCATCGCCCAGGAGCGCATCGAGGCCGGGACATCGGCTCGGAGCCGCTCGCCGAGGATGGTCAAGGTGAACGCACGGTCCTCATGCTCGGTCAGCACCCCGAGCGAGGCGAGCAGTCGCAGCACCCGGTAGAGCGACTGTTCGTGCGCCTGCGTGGCCTGCGCCAGCTGCGCTGCGGTCATCGGCCCGTCCGCTAGCAGCTCCGCGATGCCGAGCGCCGCCACCACGTACACGGCCCGCGACATGTGGACGCCCCAGATCATCCGGAGCACGGCGGCAGCGGCCGCACGTTCCCCGTCGGTTGGCTCAGCGCCGACCGCTGCCGGGCTCGCCTCAGCCGGCCCGGCGGCCTGATCGGTATGTCTCGGGCTCATTGACTGGCCCTCGCCCCGGGCGTCCGCATCAAGGCTTGGTCGCGTTGGAATCCGCCGGGGCGCGCCGCGGACGCCTCGGACGCTGCGTTCGGCGTTGGGGCTGTCCGTTGCCTGTAGGTCTTTCAGAGTCGTCCGCAGCGGAGCCCGGCCCTTCGTGGACAGCGGCGCGGAGGAGTGCTGTGGCTGCCCACCGCAGCACGGCGAGGGCCTCATCATTGTCGAGGCGGCAGACGTCTTTCATGGTGATGATCGCCTCGCCACCGAGCGTGAGCGCCAGCGCGGCTTGGAGTCGGCG
>JAFASQ010000382.1 GCA_019244395.1 Solirubrobacterales bacterium
GCACAAGGTCGACCACCAGGCCGACGAGGTCAAGCAGCAGCTGCAGGACGCGAATGAGGCCGGTCGGCAGGCTGTCGGCGAGTATGTTCGTGCGCTGACGCGCGGCTATCAGGCGTTCATTCCGCAGGCGGTGATCGATCCACGCCAAGTGATCGACTTTGCTGCCGACTTCGTCGTGCAGACGACCGAATTGCAGCGCAGCGTGCTGCATGAGCTGGTGGGCGCTGGTCAGCTCAACGCCCGCGCCGCCCACCGTGCGGCCGCGGACCTCAGCGACGAGCGCTGAGCAGGTAGGGAAGAGCGGCGGCAGGGGCCCTGCTGCCGCTCTATACCCGGGTGGCGGCTTCCCCATTTGCGGTGAGGCGTCCTGGCTGTGCGGCCACAGCCCAGCGGATCGTGGGGGGCCGGGGCTGCATAGCACGCCCCGGCCGTCGGCTCAGTGCTGCCGCGGACGAGGAGCACGAGCGCTGACTCGATCGGCGGCGCCGACGACTTGCATAGGCGGGCCGAGCGACGCCCGGTCCGTCGCTTTTGTCCTCGTGCCGCACCGTCCGGGCTATCGAGTTGGCGACGGGGCGGTGGCCCGCGTCGAAGTCGCGGCCATCGTCGATGAGCTCGGCGCAGCGTAACGCCGCGGGCGGCGCGAGAATGCCCGGATGGATGGCGGCGAGCCGGACTTCATCGTCATCGGCAAGAAGGTCGCGTTGGGACCTCTGCGGCGTGATCTCGCCGTCGTCTTCGCGCGCTGGATGAATCAGCTACTGAGACGTCCGGCGGGGCCTGGACTACTTGGGTATCGCCACCCCGCAGAGCCAGGAGAAGTGGTTGGAGGACAACGTTGAGCGCGGCGCGAGGCGCGAACCCGAAGGCGTCGAGTTCACGATCTACGATCGCTTTCGAGCCCCGACCACCGCGCCCGCGCGCGATCGCACTGGTGACTGAGCAGCCACGCCGAGCGTGGCGTTGGCGTCCTGCCGATGCTTCGCCGGCGCCCTCGCGGCCGACGACGCAGGGCTCAGGGTCAGCGTAGATCGGAGCCCTTCGATGCCGGACTCTCTCATCCCTTTCTCCGGAAGTTAGTCGGCAGGTTTTGGCACACTTAGAAAGGTGTAGTTAGAAAGGAGAATCAGCGGCCGCGCGGTCAAGCCTCTGTCACGGTGGACACGTTTGATCTTGGGTGGTATGAAGATTTGGCGCGTTCGCCGTCCCGTACCTGTGGTGCGGGCCGGGCCGGGGTCGGCGCTGAGGAAGGTTTGCCGCGCAAGCTCCAGGAGGAGGGAATCGTGCCCACTCGTTTGCCCCGCGTACAGTGGCAGAGGCCGCGTTTCACTTTGGCGATGCTTGTGGCCGCGCCGGTGGTTGCTGCGATCCTCGCACTCGACGTGTCGGGCGCTGCGAGCCAATCCGTTGCCGCTCGCCGGCAAACGCCTGGTGTCAGGGTTGGTGGCAATCGGCCGCTGGTTC
Source organism: Solirubrobacterales bacterium (assembly GCA_019244395.1). Classification (GTDB taxonomy): domain Bacteria; phylum Actinomycetota; class Thermoleophilia; order Solirubrobacterales; family Solirubrobacteraceae; genus Palsa-465. The sequence continues at coordinate 1,465 of JAFASQ010000382.1, forward strand.
AGACCAATCGGGGTCCCGTGCGCGGATTCGTCAAGAACGGAGTTAACACCTTCCTGGGCATTCCCTACGCCGCCCCGCCGGTGGGGGCGCTGCGCTGGCGCCCACCGCAGCCTCACGCCAGGTGGCGCAGGCCGCTCAACGCGACCGCGTATGGCCGAACCTGCCCGCAGATCACGACCCTCGGCGTGTTCGCTAACCCGAGCGACACTGAGAACTGCTTGTATCTCAACGTCTTCACGCCCAGGCTCGGGCGTGGTGGCGGGCGTGGGCTCCCTGTTCTGGTCTGGATCCACGGCGGCGCTAATGTCGACGGCGAGTCCAACGACTACGACGGGAGTAAGCTGGCCACTGGCGGGAAATACGGCGGCAGCGACACCGTCGTCGTCACCCTGAACTATCGGCTCGGGCTGTTGGGTTTCTTGGCGAACCCCGCCCTGGATAGTGAGGGTCATAACTTCGGGGACTACGGGATCATGGATCAGCAGGCCGTCTTGCGCTGGGTTAAGCGCAACATCGCCGCGTTCGGCGGTGACCCGCGCAACGTCACGCTGGGCGGCCAGTCCGCGGGTGCGGTGGACACCGAGGCCAATGTGATCTCCCCGCTGAGCGCGGGGCTGTTTCGGCACGCCATCGCCGAGAGCGCCTTCTATTCGATTTCCACGCCGCTCTCGACCGCGCTCAGTCGGGGCGAGGCCTTCGCCCAAGCCGCGGGCTGCTCGGGGGCCAGCGCGGCCGTGGCGGCCTGCCTGCGCGGGCTGTCGGTGGCGCAGATCCTGCAGCTTCAGGGCACTGCGAACACCAATGGGCCGTACGTCTCGAACGCGATCGTGGATGGCACGGTCATCCCAATGACCCCACCCCAGGCATTCTCCAGCGGCAGGTACAACCACATGCCGATGATGGGCGGCACCGTGCAGGACGAAGGCGACTTCGGGATCGGGATCACCGAGTACTTCTCCGGCCCACCACGCCAGCCGATGACCGCTGCTGATTACACGACCGACGTCACGAACGCATACAGCCCCCCGAGGTACCCGGCGGGGACCGCCGCGCAGGTGCTCGCGCAGTACCCCTTGGCGAATTATCCCACTGCGCAATTGGCCTATGACGCGGTCACGACCGCTCCGACCGCATGCACGGACCTACAGAACGCCGGCCTCCTGGCCACCAGGGTGCCGGTCTACGCCTACACGTTTGACTATCAGCACGCGCCGTACTACTTCCCGACGATGCCGGGGTTTGTCCCGCTCGCGGCCCACACCATCGACATCCAGTTCCTGTTCCCGGGCTATCACGGCGGCATCCTCGGCGTGCGCCACTCGCTGAACGCCCAGGAAACTCGACTCTCGAACGAGCTGGTGGCGGCCTGGACGAACTTCGCGCTGACCGGCAACCCGAACCGGACCGGGAAGTCCCCCTGGCCACGCTTCACCCAGACACCGGGCAGGCCTTCGGTCCTGTCGGAGAACATCCCGCGGCTGTCACGCCAGACCACCGCGCAGGTGTCCGCCAAGTATGACTGCGCTTTCTGGAACAGCCTGACGTCCTGAGACGCCGTTTCAGCGGTAGGTGACTCGGCTAGGTAGGTCAATGCGCGGCTCCCAGGACGAGTTCTTCGCCGGTTTGGTCGCCCCGATCGCTGCCAAACCGGAGCGGACGGGACGGGAGGACCGCCACTCAAATTTCTACGAGATCTCGGGCGACCTCTCCACATCGGCTCGACACCCTCAGCGGAGCTTCCATTTGACGTGCGCGACTGGGACACGATCACCTACGCGCGCGGGCGCACCCACGCCCTTCGAGAGAAGCTGACGGCGCGGCTTAGAGCTGCTCTTGCTGCGAGCGGCGCCTCGGACGGACCACCGCGCCGCCCCCGAGCGCGTGCACGGCCGAGCACCTAGGCGATTAGGACGAATCGGTCCATTGGGACGCCTGCGCTTCCCTCATTTCTAGAGCCCTGTCGCCGCGGTGTGCGGTCTCGCTTTCGAGGTTCGCGCAGTGTGTCCGCCGTGATCGCTCTGGCGACCAAGCGCATTACCCGCGGCGACGCATCGTCTGGTCGCAACTCGAGTCGGAGTCATCGCCTAGCGAGTCCCGGCGGCTGCGGCGCTCGGTCGCTCGCGCTCACCGCGAACGACGGTCGGGCCACCTCGCCATCCCCTCGGGCTGGGCGCGCCGGCTCGGGGGTTCGTCGCTGCAGGCCTCCGTCTGGAGGGGCAGGTTCAATACCTTGTTCACGTAACCCGAAGGGGGAGGAGCAGGGGTGGCGTTGACGCAGTCCCCATGATCGCGGCAGTCGCAGAGCGCGCCGAGATGAGCAAGGCGGAGGCGAAGCGAGCACTTGATGCGCTCGATGAGATCGTGCTTGAGGGGCTGGGCAACGCTACGGAAGGTTCGTCTCGGCGGGCTCGTTCAGCTGACGGTGCGGGTCAAGCGGGCAACCAAGAAGCGACCCGCGCAATCCGGCGACTGGCGAGGAGATCACGATCGCGCCTAAGCCGGCGAGTGTCGATGTGCGTGCGCGACCGTTGGCGAAGGCCAAGGCGGCGCTCCCGGCGGTGCAGAAGGCCCGTCGGCGGCTGGCGGCGTCAAACCGACGCGCCTCCCGCTAACACGACCGAGCCTGCACCAACTAAGGCGGCGCTTGCGTTGCGTGCACCTCTTCTTTTTGGAGTTCTAGCGGCTCCCGACCGGGATCGCTACATTTGACGGGTACGTAATCCCGGAGGATGAGGAGGGGACAAATGGTCGTCGCCGCGATGCAAAAGGCCAACCTCGACAGCGTCGCACCCGACTCACACGGCCGGATCGATAAGCAGTCAGCCGAGCTTGAGGGTGTCACGGTCACGCGAGTCACCTTCGGCCCGGGGGCTCGCTGGTCGGAGGACCTCAAATCCTACGCCGGTACCGACAGCTGTGAGCTTCCACACGTCGCGCTCGTGCTGGAAGGTCGGCTTCATGTGGTGATGGATGACGGCAGCGAGGAGGAGTTCGGTCCCAACGACGTCATGCTTCTGCCACCCGGCCACGATGCCTGGAGCGTGGCCGGCGAGCGCTGTGTGTTTGTGGAGTTCTCGCGGGGCAATGACTACTACGCCGAGTTGACGTAGCGCGGGCGGCGGGCGGGTTTCCGGGGGAGGCCGCGCACCGCTACCCGTCCGCCGTCGAGCACGCGTTGCCGACGGACGCGGTGTAGCTGTGAACCGTGCTCTGCGACGGTGCCCAATCGCTCGGGCGCGCCACATCGACGCATGAAGAGCCCGCACGTCGGCGGTTGCGACCAAGATCTCACCGTCGGGGCCGGTCGACCAGGTAGGCGTAGAACGCGCGGACCGCCGAAAGTTTCCGAGCGACGGTGGCCGCGGTCTACCGGGGTCGGCCGTTCGTGGCCGATCGCCCGTCGGGCCTCCGCCAGCCAATTGCGGTAGCGGTCGATGTCTGGCCGGGCCGCACGGAGCGGATTAAGGCCGCGTCCGGCGCCCCAGCTCAGGAAGATCGCCAGCTCCCCGGCGGCTCGACCTGCCGCAATCCTGTACGGACCACCGGCGGGCTCTCGCGGTGCTGGCCTATCTCCGGCAAGAGGATCGATCCCCCTCCCCGGCTGACCCCCGCGATCGGATTGCAGTTTTCCTCACCCCCGGACGCCAGCTTCCGTGCTGGTGGCGGCGAGCCTCCGATGAAACCGTGACGAGCGGCTCGAAAACCACCCCCGGAGGAGCAAACACCGTGTCTAGATCAAACATCGCAGCCAGAGCGGGGGCGTGGAGCGCACGCCACCGCAAGCTCGCGATCGTCGGCTGGTTCGTGGCCGTGATCCTCGCCGGCGCGATCGGTGCCGCGATCGGCACGAAGACAGACACGCACGAGGGCAACGGCCAGTCGGGACGCGTCGACAGCTTTCTGCGCCACCACTTCCCGCAGACCTCGAATGAGACGATCCTGATCCAGGGGCGGCATGGTCAGTCTGCGTCCAGTCCGCAGTTCCGGGCAGCGGTCAGGGATGTCCTCACCCGCGATGCACGGATCTCCTACGTCAGCGACATCACGTCGCCGTACTCGTCCGGACAGCGCGGCGCGATCTCCAAGGATGGCCACTCCGCGCTCGTGAGCCTTCAGCTCGGCCAGAAGGGCAACGTCGACCCGGTCCTGGCGGCGACCGCTGCCGCGGCGCACAAGTACCCGTCGCTGCGGATCGAGGAGTTCGGCGACGCAAGCTCGCAGAAGGCGATGAATGAGTCGCTCGGCCAGGACTTCTCGCGCGCCGAGACGCTGTCGCTCCCGATCACCCTGCTGATCTTGGTGCTGGCGTTCGGCTCGCTGATCGCCGCGGGCCTGCCCATGCTGCTCGG
>JAFASQ010000490.1 GCA_019244395.1 Solirubrobacterales bacterium
TGAAATGCCCGTGCCGGCGGGCGATCCTGAGCTAGGCCGTGGGGAAGAAATGCCCGGACTTGACCGCTAACGGAGGAGGGGGGGATTCGAACCCCCGTCGGACCAAATGACCCGAATCGGTTTTCGAGGCCGGGACACGTACCCCAGATTCCCTATGAAGTAAGGCGATCCGGCGTGGGGGGAACGAAAAAGGGAACGGTGAGCCTTGAGCTGCCCCGGCTTCCTCCGCTCCTCATCCACTGAGGAAGCTCCGGATCCGGTCGAGAGCGAGATCGAGCTGCGCCCGCGAATTGGCGTAGGAGATCCGGAGGTGACTGTCGCCGTGAGCGCCGAACCCCTGGCCGGCCAGCAGCGCGACGCCGGCCTCCTCGAGCAACCGGTCGGCTAGTCGCTGCGAGGGGATCCGGACTTCGGAGACGTCAGGGAACGCGTAGAACGCCCCGCGGGGGCTACGGCACGAGACGCCGGGCAGGGCGTTCAATCCGCCGATGACCAGGTCGCGCCGGTGACGGAACTCGTCGACCATCGCGGTGACGCAGTCCTGCGGCCCGGTCAGTGCAGCTACGCCGGCAGCCTGGACGAACGCCGGAACGCACGACACCGAATTGGTGATCAAGCGGGTCAGCGGATCGACCAACGGCTCGGGCACGGCCGCATATCCGCAGCGCCAACCGGTCATCGCGTATGTCTTCGACAGCCCGTCGAGCAGGACTGTCCGTTCGATCATCCCCGGCACGCTCGCGATCGAGGGGGCGTCACCGTCGTAGGCGATCCGGCGGTAGACCTCGTCGCTTAGCACCCAAGCGGAGCTGCCGCGGATCAGCTCCGCAATCGCCGGCAGGTCCTCGGCCGGGACGACTCCACCGGTGGGGTTGTTCGGCGAGTTGATGATCACCAGCTTGGTGCGCGTCCCGAGGCGGTCGCTCAGGTCCTCCAACGAGAAGCTGTGGTCGAGCTCTTCGCGAAGCGGCAACGGGACCGGCAAGCCTCGGGCCCAGCGAATCGCCGACTCGTAGATCGGAAAGCCGGGGTCGGGATAGATGACCTCGTCGCCCGGGTCGCATACAGCGAGGATCGTCAGGAACAGCAGCAGCTTGGCGCCGTTGGCGACAAGAACGCGGCCGGCCGCCACCTCGATCTCGCGGCTTTGCGCCAGCTCGGTGGCGATCACCTCGCGGAACTCTGCGAGGCCGGCACTGGGGGTATACCCCGTCTCGCCTCTCCGGATCGCGGCGATGCCGGCGGTCGCGACGTGCTCTGGCGTGGGGAAGTCGGGCTCCCCTATCTCCAGGTGGACGATCGATCGGCCGAGCCGCTCCAGTTCCCGCGCCCGAGCCAGGACGGCGAACGCCGACTCGGTACCGAGGCGGCCGACGCCTTCCGCCAGGCGCGGCGCGCCCCCTTCAGCGGTACGTGACCGCTTCACGCCTGCCGCTCTTGCTCGAGCGGAGGATGGCGTCGCAGACCTCGGCCGCCCGGTAGCCGTCCTCGAAGTCCGCACCGTAGGGGCGCACATCTGCACCGGTCGCGATGGCGTGAAGGAGGTGGTGGATCTCATGCACGAACGTGTGCTCCCAGCCGATGATGTGTCCGTGCGGCCACCACCACTGCCAGAACGGGTGGTCGGCCTCGCTCACCAGCACCTGCCGGAAGCCCTGGGCGCGTGCTCCGGGCCGCGAGTCCACGAGATGAACCTGGAGCTCGTTGAGCCGTTCGAGGTCGAACGCGATCGAGCCTCTGGAACCATTGATCTCGAAGCTGAGCGCGTTCTTGCGCCCGAGCGCGAACCGCGTTGCCTCGATTGTCCCGATCGCCCCGCCCTCAAAGGAGACCGCGGCCTCGAAGCCATCGTCGACGGTGCGCCCGGGCTGGAACGTCGCCGTCAGCGCGGACACCGCGGAGATCTCGCCGGCCAGGTAGCGCGCCAGGTCGATCACGTGCGCCCCGAGGTCGCCGAGCGCACCCGAGCCGGCTGCGGACGCATCGAAGCGCCACAGGTCCGCGTCGACGTTCCCCCACTCCTGCAGGTAGCGGCCGCGGAAGTGGAAGATCTCGCCGAGCTCGCCGGCCTCGAGCATCTCGCGGGCGAGCCGCACCGCGGGCACGAAGCGGTAGTTGAAAGCGCACATATGCCTGACGCCGGCGCGCGCGGTGGCCTGCCAGATGTCATAACTCTCACCGGCGGTCCGGCCCAGCGGCTTCTCGCACAGCACATGCTTGCCGCTCTGGGCCGCGGCGACCGTCGGCTCTCCGTGGAGGTTGTTCGGCCCGGCGTTGTCGAACAGCCCCACTCGGTCGTCGGCGATCAGCTCGCGCCAGTCGGTGACATGCGAAGCGAAGCCGAATCGGCGCGCCGCCTCGCCGACGGCGGCCTCGTTGCGTCCCGCGATCGCGGCCAGCACCGGGCGCAGGGGTGGCGGCCAGGTCATGTACGCGAGCGTCCGGTAGGCGTTCGAGTGCGCCTTGCCCATGAACGCGTAGCCAAGCATGCCGACGCCGATCTCAGCGACCTCGGCCGTCTGGCTCGCGGAGGCTTGGGTGACGAACCCGGCCTGCGTCTCGCTCATCGACCGCTCCGCTGCATGGCCTTGTCAAACACGAACGACGACGGTGCGAAGTCGATCCGTCGCACGAACGCGAGCGCGTCCCGGGCCCCCCACTCGCGGTCCATGCCGGCATCCTCCCACTCGATCGAGAGCGGTCCGCCGTAGCCGATCCGGTTGAGCGCGCGCAGGAGCGACTCGAAGTCGACGTCGCCGTGCCCGGGAGACACGAAATCCCAGCCGCGCCCGGCCTCGCCGAAATTCAAATGACCACCAAGGATCGACCGGCGCCCGTCGAGCGTCTTGCGGGAGTCCTTGACGTGCACGTGATAGATGCGCTCGGCGAACTCGTCGACGAACGCCGCCGAGTCGAGGAATTGGTGGGCAAAGTGGCTGGGGTCGAAGTTGATCCCGAAGGCTTCGCGATGGCCGATCGCCTCGAGCGTCCTGCGGGCGGTCACGAAGTCATACGCGATCTCGGTCGGATGCACTTCCAAGCCGAAGCGGACCCCCTCATGCTCAAACGTGTCGACGATCGGTCCCCAGCGCTCGGCAAAGTCGCTGTAGCCGCTGTCGACCTCGGCGAAGTCGTTGGGCGGGAAGGAGTAGAGCATGTGCCAGATCGAGGAGCCGGTGAACCCGTTGACCTGCGTAACGCCGAAGGCGGCCGCCGCCCGCGCGGTGTCCTGCATCCGCGCCGCGGCCCGCCGGCGCACTCCCTCGGGATCTCCGTCGCCCCAGACGTCCGGCGGGAGCACGCCCTCATGGCGGCCGTCGATTGGGTCGCACACTGCCTGGCCGACGAGGTGCGCGCCGAGCGCCCAGCAGCCGAGGTCGTGCCGCTCCAGGAGCGCGCGCTTGTCCCGGAGGTAGTCGGGCTCGGACAGCGCGAGGTCGACTTCGAAATGGTCGCCCCAACAGGCCAGCTCCAGGCCGTCGAAGCCCCAGCCGGCGGCCTTGGCTGCCAGCTCCTCGAGGGGCAGGTCCGCCCATTGGCCGGTGAACAGCGTCACGGGTCTCGCCATCTCGCTCTCCTCTCGCTGCTTGCCGGGCGACACTACACTCCCACCGCGGTGGCCGTCAGCCATGACTTCACGGGGCGCACGGCGCTGATTACCGGCGGAGCCGGGGACATCGGCGGCGCTGTGGCACGCCGGATCGTCGCCGGCGGAGGCCGGGTCGCCACGCTGGACCTCAGGCCCGCCGAGCTCGACGGCGCGCTGGCGATAACCGGCGATGTCAGCCTCTCCGAGGACGTGGAGCGGGCGGTCGAGCGTCTCGAGGCCGAGCTCGGACCGCTCGACATCGCGGTGTGCGCCGCCGGCGTGAGCGGAGACTCGCTGCGCACCACCGCGGTCAGCGACGCCGAGTGGCGTCGCGTGTTCGCGGTCAACAGCGACGGCGTGTTCTTCGCCAACCGCGCGGCCGCACGGGCGATGATGCCGCGGGGCTACGGCCGGATCGTGAACGTGGCCTCGATCGCGGGCAAGGAGGGAAACCCGATGGCCGCCGCCTACTCAGCCTCGAAGGCAGCGGTGATCGCAATGACCAAGGCGATCGGCAAGGACCTCGCCGAGACAGGTGTGTTGGTCAATTGTGTCGCGCCCGCGGTCATTCAGACGCGCATGCTCGGCGACATGAGCGAGGAGCACATCGCCTACATGGTCGAGCGGATCCCGATGAAGCGCCTGGGCCAGCCCGAGGAGGTCGCGGCACTGATCGCGTTCCTGGCCTCCGAGGAGTGCAGCTTCTCCACCGGGGCTGTGTTCGACCTCTCGGGTGGCCGAGCAACGTACTGATCGATGCGCGCGGCGCCAGCTTGCGGCGCTGATCCGCGCGTGAGAGGGTACGGCCGATGGTGAGCGAAGAGATCGCCGGCCTGCGGCTCGTGCGGCTGCGGAGACCAGGCGGCCGCGTCGCGGTCGGCATCGTCGCCCGCGACGAGGTGGGGTTACTCGAGACCGACGACATGCTGGCCGCGCTGCAAGCCGGCCAACTGCCGCAGCCGGCCGAGCGTGTGCCGCTCCTCGACGCGGAGGTCTGCACGCCGGCCGAGCCCTGGAACCTCCTGGCCCCGCTGACCCCGCCCGAGACGTGGGCGGCCGGCGTGACGTACGAGCGGAGCCGGGAAGCGCGCGTGCACGAGAGCCACGGCTCCGCTGACGTGTACGACCTCGTCTACGCCGCCGAGCGCCCGGAGCTGTTCCTCAAGGACGCGGCCGGCCGCCGCATGGTCGGACCCGGCGAGCCGATCGCCGCCCGCGCGGATGCCACCTGGACCGTGCCGGAGCCCGAGCTAGCAGTGGTGCTCGGTGACGACCGCTCACCGCTGGCCGTCACGATCGGTAACGACGTCTCCTCGCGTGACATCGAGGGCGCGAACCCGCTCTACCTGCCCCAGGCCAAGATCTACGCCGGCGCGTGCGCGCTTGGGCCGGCGCTGCTCGTGCCGCTCGATTGGGGGCTCCCGTTCGACATCGAGCTGCGGATCCTCGGCCCCGACGGCGAGACCGTGTTCGAGGGACAAACCTCGACCGCCAGCATGCGCCGCTCGATCGACGAGCTGGTCGAGTTCCTGTGCCGGGACAACCCCGTTCCATCCGGGACCGTGCTTCTCACCGGCACCGGGATCGTCCCGCCGGACGGAGTGACGCTCATGCACGGTCAGACGGTCGAAATCAAGATCTCCGGGATCGGGACGCTGCGCAACCCGGTCGCTATCCGCGCGGTCTCCCAAGAGCGAAAGGGGGAAACGCTCCGTGCCTGAGACGATCGCCGCGCCGGCGCCCGCGAACTTGATCGCCGGCGAGTGGAGTCCGAGCGCCACCAACCGCACGTATGAACGCGTCAACCCGTGGCGCCCGACCGAAACGGTCGGCCAGTTCCCGAGCTCGAGCGCCGAGGACGTCGCAGCCGCGGTGCACGCCGCCGAGCAGGCCCGCCGGGAGTGGGCGGGGCTGCCGGCGGCCAAGCGGTGCGCGTTCCTCACCGACGCTGCGACGCGGATCGAGGCCCGGGTCGAAGAGATCGCGCAGGACATGACGCGCGAGATGGGCAAGCCGGTGCGGGAGTCGCGGATGGAAGCGGCGCGGGCCGCTGCGATCTTCCGCTTCTTCTCGGGCGAGGGGTGGCGCCCGGTGGGGGAGGTGTTCGAGCAGTCGCTCACGGGGGCGACGGTTCACACCCGCCGGCGCCCGGTCGGCGTGGTCGCGCTGATTACGCCCTGGAACTTCCCGGCCGCGATCCCGGCGTGGAAGACCGCGCCGGCGCTCGCCTACGGGAACACCGTGGTGCTCAAGCTCGCGCAGGACGCTCCGCTGACCGGATTACATCTGGCGCGGGCACTCCAGGAGGCGGGGCTCCCGGATGGGGTGATGAACGTCGTCATCGGGCGCGGCTCGGAAGTGGGCGACCCGCTCGTCACTGACGAGCAGGTCCGGGCGATCTCGTTCACCGGCTCGGTCCAGGTCGGGCAGGGCGTCAGGGAGCACGCGATGCGGCTCGGCAAGCGCGTGCAGCTCGAGCTGGGCGGGCACAACCCGCTGATCGTCGCCGCCGACGCCAACCTCGATGCCGCGGTGCAGGCCGCATACGCCGGCGCATTCTGGTCGGCGGGCCAGAAGTGCACGGCGACGCGCCGCATGTTCGTGCACGAATCGGTCTACGACGACTTCCGGTCGAGGCTGCTGACGCGCATCGAGGCCGGGCACATCGGCGACCCGTCGGACCCGCACACCGAGGTGGGGCCGATCGTCAACCAGCGTCAGTTCGAGGATGTCCTCGCCGGTATCGAGCGCGGGCGCCGGGAAGGGGGAACGGTGCTTGCCGGGGGCGAGCGTGCCGATCCCGAGGCCTACCTGGTCGCGCCGACGCTGTTCGAGGGGGTTGGCGATGGGGACTTCCTGTCTTGCGAGGAGGTGTTCGGCCCAGTCACCTCGCTGTATCGCTACCGCACGCTCGACGAGGTGATCGAGCGGGCCAACGCCGTCCGGTTCGGACTCTCGGCCTCCATCTTCACGCGGGGTCTCGCCACCGCCGAGCGTTTCGTCAACGAGCTCGAAGCCGGGATCCTGCACGTCAACTCCCAGACCGCCGGCGCGGACGTGCACGTGCCATTCGGGGGAACGAAGGGCTCCGGGTACGGTCCGCACGAGCAGGGACGTGCCGCGATCGAGTTCTACACCGAGGAGATAGCGGTGTACCGGGATGTCTGAGGAGCGCTGGCTCCTCACGGGCGCGCTCGGATGTATCGGAACATGGTGCTGCCGGCAGCTGGTGCGAGAAGGACATACCGTGGTCGCCTTCGATCTCGGCGACGATCGCCACCGAGCGGAGCTCGTCATGGCTCCCGACGAGCGCGCCGCAGTGGAATACGTACGCGGCGATGTCACCGACCTACAAGCACTCGAGCAGGTCATCGCGGATCATGACGTCGACCATGTGGTGCACCTGGCCGCGATGCTGGTGCCCCTCGCCGCCGCGGACCCGCCCCGCGGCGCCCTGGTCAACGTCGTGGGCACGGTCAACGTGTTCGAGGCGGTCAAGCGCCGGAGCCTCCGCGGTCTCGCCTACGCCAGCTCCGCTGCGGCGTACGACCGTGCTGACGGCATCACCGTGGCCGAGGACGCCGACGGCCATCCCGTCACCCACTACGGCGTGCACAAGCTCGCCAACGAGGGGACGGCGCGGATCTACTGGCAGGACGACGGCGTGGGCAGCGTCGGGCTACGGCCGCACATCGTCTACGGGCCGGGACGCGATCACGGGATGACCGCGGGTCCGACGCTGGCGATGGCCGCGGCCGTGCGCGGCGAGCGCTACGAGATCCCATTCGGGGGGCGAGCCCAGTTCCAGTACGCGCCCGAGGCGGCGGCGATGTTCATCGAGGCCGCGCGCTCGCCCGCCGAGGGAGCCACCGTCCGCAACCTGGGCGGCCCGTCGGAGCACGTGGCCGACGTGATCGCGGCAATCGAGGCCGTCCTGCCCGAGGCTGAGGGAAAGCTCACCTACAAGGCGGACGTGCTGCTCGCGTTGCCCGAGGACATGGAGGCCGAACGCCCGGCGCGCACGCCGCTCGCGCAGGGCGTCCGGGCGACCATCGAGCTGCTTAGTGCGGCCGTCGCCGGGGTCGGCTCGTGAGCGACCGGACCGTCGTGCTCGTGGGGACGTTGGACACGAAGGGCGACGAGTACGCCTACCTGCGCGACCGGCTGCGACTGCTCGGCGTGAACACCGTGCTGGTTGACGCTGGCACGCTCGAGCCGCCGCGGACCGAGCCGGACGTCGGCCGCCGAGAGGTCGCGGCTGCGGGCGGAGTCGACATCGACGAGTTGGCGAGCGCCCGTGACCGGGGGCGTGCGGTCAGCGCGATGGCGGCCGGCGCCGCCGCGGTCATCAGACGCCTGTACGAGGAGGGCCGGTGCGACGGCGTGCTCGCCGCTGGTGGGTCTGGCAACACCGCCATCGCAACCGCAGCGATGCAGGCGCTGCCGGTCGGCGTCCCGAAGCTGATGGTCTCGACCGTTGCCGCGGGCAACACGCGCGACTACGTGGGGGCGAGCGACGTCGCGATGATGGCGTCGGTAACCGACATCGCCGGGATCAACTCGATCTCGAGCCGGATCCTGGCCAACGCGGCGGCGGCAATGGCCGGCATGGTGCAGGCTCCGCCGGTCGACCTGCCCGAGCAGCGGCCGCTGATCGCGGCGACGATGTTCGGTGTGACCACGCCGTGCGTGACCGCGGCACGCGAGGCACTCGAGCGGCGCGGCTACGAGGTCCTGGTCTTTCACGCAACCGGCACCGGCGGAGACGCGATGGAGGGTCTGATCGACTCGGGCTTCATGACCGGCCTGCTCGACATCACCACCACCGAGCTCTGCGACTCGCTCATCGGCGGCGTACTCGCTGCCGGGCCCGAGCGCCTCGAGGTCGCCGGCCGTAACGGCCTTCCGCAAGTGGTCTCGCTCGGCGCGCTCGACATGGTCAACTTCGGCGCGCGCGACACCGTCCCGCCCCGGTTCGAGGGGCGAAATCTGTACGTACACAACCCATCGGTGACGCTGATGCGCACGACGCCCGAGGAGTGCGCCGAGCTCGGGCGGATCGTCGCGGGCAAGCTATCCGCCGCGCGCGGACCGGTGGCGTTGTTCGTGCCGCTGAACGGGGTATCGGCGATCGATGTCGAAGGCGGCCCGTTCTATGACCCGACCGCCGACCACGCCCTGTTCGCAGCGCTGCGCACGAACCTGAAGGACAACGTGGAGCTGCACGAGCTCGAGTTGGGCATCAACGAACCTGAGTTCGCGCAGGCGATGGTCGACAAGCTGATCGAGTACCTCGAGGAGCGCGGCACATGACCGGCGCGGAAGCCCGCGAGCGTCTGAAGGCCACCCTCGTCGCCGGGAGGCCCATCATTGGCGCCGGTGCCGGCACGGGGCTGTCGGCCAAGTGCGCGGAGGCGGGTGGTGCAGACCTGATCATCATCTACAACTCAGGGCGCTACCGCATGGCCGGCCGCGGCTCGCTCGCCGGGATGATGCCCTACGGGGACGCCAACGCGATCGTGCTCGAGATGGGCAGCGAGGTCCTGCCGATCGCCAGAGACACGCCGGTCCTGGCCGGCGTGTGCGGAACCGACCCGTTCCGGCTGATGGACCGCTTCCTGGCCCAGATCGACGAGGCCGGGTTCGCCGGAGTTCAGAACTTTCCCACCGTAGGCCTGATCGATGGGATCTTCCGCGCCAACCTCGAGGAGACCGGCATGGGCTACGGGCTCGAGGTAGAGATGATCCGCCTGGCCGCCGAGCGCGGCCTGCTAACCGCGCCCTACGCATTCGATGTCGCCGACGCGCGGGCGATGACGGAAGCCGGCGCCGACGTGCTCGTGCCGCATATGGGGCTGACCACCAAGGGCACGATCGGAGCGCACACCGCGCGCACGCTGGACGAATGCGTCCTCGCCATCCAGGAGATGCACGACGCCGCCAAGGCGATCAACCCAGAGGTGATCGTGCTCTGCCACGGCGGGCCGATCGCCGAGCCCGAGGACGCCGGCTACGTGCTCGAGCGCACCACCGGCGTGGTCGGGTTCTTCGGGGCGTCGAGCATGGAGCGCCTGCCAACGGAGGTCGCCATGACCGAGAACATGCGCCGGTTCAAGGCGATCCGGAGCTGAAGGGAGTAAGCATCGACATGAGCAGGTTCGTGAAGAAGGGCGAAGTCGAGGACGAGCAGTTCGACTGGGGGGTGATCGGTTGGCGATGCGTTCCGTCCACCGGCGCGAAGCAGCTCGTGGTGATGGACGTGAAGCTGGAGCCGGGGGAGGGCCACGACTTCCACCGCCACCCCGGTCAGGAAGAGGTGATCATCGTCAAACGCGGCCGGATCACCCAATACCTGGAACGCGACTCGACCGAGCTCGGTCCCGAGGACTCGGTGTTCATCGAAGCCGACGTCGTGCACGCGTCGTTCAACGAGGGCGACGAACTCGCCGACCTGCAGGTGATCATCGCGCCATCGCTGGGGGAGGGCAGTGGTTACGGCCTGGTCGACGTCTCGGGCGAGGAGCCGTGGGCGTCGCTGCGTAGCGCCTCAGGAGCCGCCGGTGCCTGACGCTTAGCGCGGCACCCGCGTGGCGACTGGAATCGCCACCGCCTCTGCCCCGAGCTCGGGGGTGTGCGGCTCGTAGCCCGAGCGGGCGGCCGAGCCGGGGCAGTCGTCCTCATCGCTCGCTCGCCACCGGCGCCGGGTCCTCGATCAGGGCCACCACGTCGGAGACGAACGCCCCCAGCGTATGCCCATCCAGCACGCGGTGATCACCGGATACCGCGAGCGCCACGATCGGCTTCACGATCACCTGCCCGTCGCGCGCCACCGGACGTTCCTGCACGCGCCCGACACCGAGGGTCGCCACCTCGCCGGGCTTGATGATCGGGGTGCCGATCCAGCCGCCAAGGGAACCGTAGTTGTTCAGCGTGAACGTGCCGCCGGTCAATTGCTCGGGATGCAGCCGGCGCTCGCGGGCGGCGGTCGTTAGCTCATAGATCTCGTTGCCGAGCTCGGCAACGCTCTTGCTGTCTGCGCCGTGCAGCACGGGGACGATGAGGCCATCTGGGGTCGCAGTGGCGATGCCGATGTTGTAGTCGGCGTGGAGCGTGATCTCCTCGCGCTCGAGGTCGATCGACGCGTTCACGTACGGGTGGCGGCGCAGAGCCTCGACCGCGATGCGCAGCAGCAGGGGAGTGATCGTCATGCGCTCGTTGCCGGCCCGCTCGCGTAGCCCGTCGCGCC
>JAFASQ010000119.1 GCA_019244395.1 Solirubrobacterales bacterium
ATTATTGACGGCCTTGACGGCGTCTGGACGCGCCTGACACCGCCGGCTCGCCCTCAAATACTCCCGGTATTATCGCGGCGAGCCGGCGGCGTCAGTCACGCCCAGCCACTCGTCAATTTCCACCATTAATTCTGGAGCCGGCCCTAAGACCGTGCGGGCCCAGCGCCACCCGTGCCGCTTGGAGGTAGCGTATCCATCAGATACCACGGTTCTCCGGCGCTCGATCGCGCTGATTATGTTCGACGCGTTGAGCCTCGGAGTAACCGTCATTCGAGGTAGTGCAAACAGATCGTCGTCGAGCGGGCGACTTCGAACATTATCCACCCGAAACGCTCCCACGTACCCGGAATTGGCAACCGCGCGGCGGACTGCACCCGAATGATAGCCGAACGGGTATGCGAAGGTAGTTACTGGCTCATTGAGGAGATCCTCGAGAATGCACCGCGGCCGGCGAATCTCGTCGGCAAGCTCACACGGCGAGCCAAGGCGATCGAGTTGAGGGTGGCTATGCGAGTGGGCTCCGCACTCGATGCCGGCTGCGCGCACGGCGCGTAACTGGGATCCGGCCATGTGCCTCCGGTACCCCTCTCCGATGTCGTCAAGCCAGCTGGCTCGACGACCGATGAAGGCGGTCGGTACGAACACGGTCGCAACCATGCGCCGCTCGAGCAGCGCGGGGAGTGCCGCACTTTCGAAGTCCGCGAACGCGTCATCGAAAGTCAGCACCACAGCGCGATCCGGGATGTCATCAGCCTTCCCACTCTTGACCGCCGCCAGCATCTGGCCCGCTGTAATCGTCTGCATCCCGGCGGCGACGAGGCCGTCGAGCTGGTCGGCGAACACGTCCGGCGGCACATCGAACCGCTTGTACTTCCGTGACTGCGCTGCGCGACCGATGGAGTGATACATCAAGATCGGGACTTCCACTATGACGTCTCCTGCCTGCACATGCAAATCGGGCGTGCCCGCTGTGATGTCAGCTGCGGGGACAAACGGTCGAATGCCTCCGGACTGATCATCCGAGTCTTCGACCGCGGTATGGCCGTAGTCGGCGCTGGACCTGTCCACGCACGCGAGTCGGGACGTATCCGACGAACGCTGTGATGCAACCTGCGACGATGGCACACGTGCGCATCAGGCCATAGAGATCGCCACCGGAGACCAGCTCACGCGCTCCGTCAACCATGCCGCGGGGCAGAACGTGGCGAACGTATGCTTTCTCCTCGGTGAGCGCGTCACGGGCCCCGACATGCGCGGCCAGGGCGGCTTTCCCCCTTCCTTCATATAGACAGCGGCGGAGGAAGTACCCCACGCGTCCCCGTGCGCGTGGAACCCGATGAAGCACCCTAACCCGTGGATCGTAGACCCAGATGAGGTCAGGCCATCGCCGGCCGGCGCGGATACACAAGTCGGTCTCCTCCGGTTCCGAGCGATCGGCCTGTTTGCCGAAATCGGCACGAAAACCCCCGACCGCCTGAAAGCGGTCCCGTCGCATCGCCATGTTGCCGGCCCAGACGTTACGGACTGCCGTGCGCGTCTCGGGGAGTCCCCGATGGCTGCAGCCAATGACCCAACCAAACTCCGTGGGGAACCATCTTGGCGGGTGATCCAGCCACAACGGCTCAATAAGCCCGCCCACCCCGATGGCTCGTGCATCGGTCATAGCCTTCTCGATTTGCGCGATCCAGTCGACGGCCGCTACGGCGTCATCATCGATGAAGGCGACAAGGTCCCCGCTCGCGACGGATGCACCACTGTTTCGGGCACCTCCTGCGCCCGCGTGGTGAATGTTCTCGACAACGGTCACGTCCGGAAGATCACGCGAGAGAGTGGACGCGAGGTCAGGGTTTCCGTCGACGGCAACGATGACCTCGTGAGCCGGACTCGTTTGCCTAGCCAGCGAGTCGATTGTCGCCAGCAGATCCGGTACTCGATCAGCGTGGTAGGTGGCGATTACTACCGACGTAGTCATCGGGTCAACGTCACGATCCGGGTATCCCGCCTGAGCGGTTCGCTCAGGCCGAGGACGGCATGTCGATGGCGGGCGTCGCCGGCGGGGCCAACGGCCCGCCCACGGCGCCGTTGTTGTCGAGCTCCCGAACCAGCCGGACGCGGGTCGCCTCCGCGCCTCCACGCCTGGCAAAACGCTCGGAGAGAATCGTCCGCAGCACGCGAAGGCCGTCGCGAACAGGGTGGAGCTTGCTCACGCCGTGAATCCGCTCGTGCTCGACGCTGGGCACCTCGGTGACGCTCAGGCCTGCCTTCGCGGCCCGAATGTTGATCAAGGTCTCGACCTCGAATCCCGCGCAGTCCACGTTGATCTTCGGACGCACGTCGGACCAGAACGCGTTGTAGCCGTAGCACAGGTCGCTGTAGCGGGTGCCGAACAATGCGTTGACGGTGCCGTTGAGGAAACGATTGCCGGTCATACGGAGCGGCGTGATGTCGGTGCTCCCGCCGCCCTCCATGAATCGAGAACCCTTCGCGAAGTCCGCCCCGTCGAACAGGGCGTCGACGTAGTCGGGGATCTCCCGCGGATCGGTCGACCCGTCGGCGTCGAGCATCACGATGATGTCGCCGCGAGCGGCCGCGAACCCGCATGCCAGCGCGTTGCCCTTGCCCTTGCCGTCCTGTAGCAGGACGCGAACGGACGGGCACAGCTCGCGCGCCATCTTGATCGTGTCATCGGTCGAGTGCCCGTCGACGAGGATGATCTCGAACAGCTCCTCCAACGGCAGTCGTGCGAACACATGCGGCAGATTCGCGGCCTCGTTGAGTGTCGGGATCACCACGCTGATCCGGGCACGGGTGCGCGGCGGTCTGGTGATTTGATCGTTCTGGGTTTGTTCGGTGCGAGTGGCGTCCATGGCTCCAACTTTCGTGACAGGTCCGGGCGGCCGCTCCAACATCCAAGGAGAGCCTCATGCCCAGCAGTCATATCGGCGGGAACCGACCCGCCCGCAAGGGGCGCCCCCCCTAGAGTTTTGTTTCGGCCGCTTCCGATCCTCCCGCGGACCGGCGTAGCATGAGACCCGAACCGTCGTAAGGAGGGAGCATGTCGCGACTCATCCGGATGGACCAGAGCGGCCACACCACGGTGGCCGAGTGGACCGCGGAGGATCCCGCCAGCATCGAGGCCGCGGTGGCGGCGTTCCGCGCCGAGCTCGATCAGGGCTACTACGCACTCGTCTCACACGGCGCGGGCAGTGCCGAGCAGGTGCGCGAGCTCCCGCTTGACGCGGAGCTGGTCATCCTGCGCCGGCCGATCGCAGGGGGGTAGAGCGCTGAGCTCGAGCGCGTCAGCGGCGCCGGCCGACGCCGGCGGAGCGCTCCCCGAGCTCGCAAACGTCCACTGGCGCCGGCGAGTGGACGCCCGCTCGCTGCGCCGGGTGGGCCGGCTGTGGACCCTGTCCACCGCGGCCCACGCGGTGCCGTTCGTGGCCGCCGCTGCGGTGCTCGCTCTGGCCGCTCCGATCCTGATTCCGTTCGCGTTGCTCTGCCTGGTTCACGCGTGGGCGATACCCGAGCTGTACGCGGCTCGTGGCGCCCGGGTGGCCAAGCGCGTCGGGGGGCACCGGGCGGGGGCCGAGCATGTCGCCCTGGGGCTGCTCGGCGACCTGGCCGACCACCGGGCTCGCGAGCTTCACGCCCGCAGCGGGCTGATGCTCGAACGCGGTCGGCTCGGCGTGTGGCTGGTCGGCGAGGCCGGCGCGCTGCTGGTCCGGCCCGGCGGGCGGCGGGTGCACTGCTACTGCGTGAAGGCGACCGACTCCGCGCTGCCGCCGAGTGACCGGCTGGCGCATCTGCTGCTGGCGCTGCGGACCGACGAGGCGGGGTTCGCCACGGTGGCCAACCTGGCCTTCTCGGGGGCCTGCTGGCGGGTGCGCCGGCGGCTGGTGGCGCCGGCGCGGGCGGCGCTCGACGCCGCCGTGGCGCGGGCCAGGACAAGCTGAGCGCAGAGCGACGCGGCCTATGCGCGGCAGCACGCCCTCGCGGGTGATATCTGCGGGAGGGTTCGGTCTGGGCGCAGGGGCCGCGCGGCGGATGCCCGCGCGCGAACTTTGTCCCCAGGGCCAATGTGCGCCTCACCGGCGCGGCCGATCATTCTCGGCATGACCCGCCCACTAACAGCGTCCAAGGTGTTACTCGTCGCGGACCGGCGGCTGGCGGCCGCGAATCGCGACTCCGGTCCAGTGCGCCGCTACCGCATCGCCCGGCTGCGTTTCGACCCGCGTCCGGCCGGTGGGGAGTCCCGCTTCGACTACCTCAAGCGCGTCTACGACTGACGGGACGGCGTCAGGCGAACTCTTAGCGACTCTTTCGGCTCCGGTGCTCCGCAGGAGTACGCTTAGAGCATGGATACTCAAGTCGAGGCTCATCGCTCCCACACGCCGGTCGTCCGGAAGGTCGGCGCCGGACTAGTCCTGATCATCGCCGCGGCGTTGGCGATAAAGCTCGCCCTCGGGATCGTGGTCTGGCTCTTCTGGACCGTCGTCACGGTCGCGGTGGTCGTGGCGATCATCTGGGCGCTCAAGACACTGATCTGGTGACGCCGAGCCCGGCATGGGCGCGGTCGTAATCATGTTCTTCTTCGGCCTGGCGGGCGGGATCGTCGGCCGGATGAAGGGCAGTTCATTCTTCGTGTGGTTCCTGATCTCCGGGCTGATCCCGTTCCTGGGGTTGCTCGCCGCGGTGTGCTACCGGTGGGACAACCGTGAGCTCCGCCGCCAGTGCCCCGGGTGCGGCCGGCTCGTGAAACTGCACGACACGCTGTGCACCCGCTGCGGGACCGATCTCGACTTTCCCGACGTGGCGATCCCCTCGGAGGAGAGCGCCCGCCAGCGGCTGGCGGCGAGTCCGCCGTCCGGCTAGGGCGGCCCAAAACCGCTGTTACACTCGCCCTTCCCGCGCGCGCGGATGGGCCGTGCGTGCCGGGACGGT
This sequence comes from Solirubrobacterales bacterium, assembly GCA_019244395.1. Classification (GTDB taxonomy): domain Bacteria; phylum Actinomycetota; class Thermoleophilia; order Solirubrobacterales; family Solirubrobacteraceae; genus Palsa-465. The sequence goes on from JAFASQ010000119.1 coordinate 4,942, forward strand.
AAACCCGCCAAAGGAGGCAGTGAGCATGCGTGCAGTCGACGCCCTGATGGAATGCCTTAAGGCCGAGGGCGTCGATGTCGTATTCGGGCTGCCCGGCGGGGCGAACCTCCCCACCTACGACGCGTTCTACGACGCCGGGATCCGGCACATCCTGGTCCGTCACGAGGCCGGCGGCGGGCACGCAGCGGAGGGCTACGCCAAGGCCACCGGCAAGGTCGGCGTGGCGCTGGCCACCAGTGGCCCCGGTGCCACGAACCTGGTCACACCGATCTGTGACGCGATGATGGACTCGGTCCCGGTGGTGTTCATCACCGGCCAGGTGCGGACCGAGCTTCTCGGTACGGACGGGTTCCAGGAGGCCGACACGATCGGCATCACGATGCCGGTCGTCAAGCACAGCCTCATGATCCAGCATCCGCTGGAGATCCCGCGCGGGCTCCACGAGGCGTTCCACATCGCTCGCACGGGGCGTCCGGGACCGGTCGTGGTCGACATCCCGCAGGACCTGAGCCGCGCCGACATCCCCTACGAGCCGGTGAGCGACGTGCATCTGCCGGGCTATCAGCCGACCACCGAGGGCAACCAGAAGCAGATCCGGATCGCCGCGAAGGCGCTGGCCAACGCACGTCGGCCGATCATCTACGCCGGCGGAGGCGTCGTCGCGGCCAACGCAGCCGCCGAGCTGACCGAGCTCGCGACATCGGACCGCTTCCCGGTGACCTGCACCGTGATGGGGCTGGGCGGGTTCCCGGGGACGCACGAGCAGTGGCTCGGGATGCTCGGGATGCACGGCACGCGCGCCGCCAACTACGCAATGGACGAGGCCGATCTGATCTGCGCCATCGGCGCGCGCTTCGACGACCGGGTTACCGGCAAGCTGTCGGAATTCGCCCCGCGGGCCAAGTTCATCCACATCGACGTCGACCCGGCCGAGATCTCGAAGAACGTGCCGGCCCACATCCCGATCGTGGGCGATGCCAAGAACATCCTCCCGCGCCTGACCGCCGAGTACCGCGCGCTGGCCGCCGACCCGGCGCGCCTGGAGGAGTGGTGGTCGCGGATCCGCGTGTGGCAGGAGCGCCATCCACTGCGCTACGAGGACTCGACCGACTCCGAGATCAAGCCCCAGTACATGATCCAAGCGCTCTACGAGGCAACCGGCGGCGACGCGATCGTCACCAGCGACGTCGGCCAGCACCAGATGTGGGCCGCGCAGTACTACCACTTCCCCCGGCCGCGGCGCTGGATCAACTCCGGCGGGCTGGGGACGATGGGGTTCGGCCTGCCTGCGGCGATGGGCGCCAAAGTCGGCTGCCCGGATCAGACCGTTGTCTGCATCGCGGGCGACGGCTCGGTCCAGATGAACACGCAGGAACTCGCCACCTGCAGCCAGGAGGGCATCGCGATCAAGGTGTTCATCATGAACAACGGCTACCTGGGCATGGTCCGTCAGTGGCAGGAGCTGTTCTGGGACAAGCGCTACAGCCATGTCGAGATGGGCCAGTGGCCGGACTTCGTCAAGCTGGCCGAGGCCTACGGCGCCACCGGGCTGCGGTTGGAGGACAAGAACACGCTGGTGGCCGATATGAAAGAGGCGGTGGCGCTAGATGGGCCAGTGCTCGTCGACGTGCGGGTCACGCGCGAGGAGAACACGTATCCGATGATCCCGGCCGGGCAGCCGGCGCGGAACATGGTGGGGTGAGGCGTCATGGGTGAACCGGCAACCAAAGAGGTGCTGTCGCTCGATGAGCTCGAGGCGGCGGGCGGCCTGCGCACCGGGCGCAAGCACATCCTGTCGATCCTGGTCGAGAACAAGCCGGGCGTCCTGACCCGGATCGCCGGCCTGTTCGCGCGCCGCGGGTTCAACATCGACACACTGGCCGTCGGCCCGACCGACGACGAGCGCATCTCGCGCATCACCCTGACCCTCGATGGAGCCCTGCACCCGATCGATCAGGTCACCAAGCAGCTCCACAAGCTGGTCAACGTCCTCAAGATCCGCGATCTCGAGCCGCGCGAGACGCTCGCGCGGGAGCTGGCGCTGTTCAAGGTGTCGGCCGACGGCGCGGGCCGGGCGGAGGTCATGCAGCTGTGCGAGATCTTCCGCGGCAAGGTTGTCGACGTGACCAAGCGCTCGATCGTGATCGAGCTGACCGGCACGTTCGAGAAGGTCGACGCGTTTGAGCAGCTGGTCAGGCCGTTCGGGCTGATCGAGATGGCCCGCACGGGCGAGATCGCGATCGCCCGCGGCCGCAGCGAGACCTAGAAACGCGCCGGGGTAGCCTGCCGGCGTGAGCAGTCGCGCGCGGGAGCTTTCGCCGGCCTCGGGCTGGCTCGACGCGGACGCCTCCGGTCGGCTCGAGCGCCGGCTGGACGCGGCGCTGCGTCGTGCTCGGGGGACGGGTACGCCGGCGATCGCCGGCGTCACGGCCGGCCTGGCCGCCGGCGTCGATCCGACTGCGGTGGTGGTCGCCTCACGGCGCCCCGGCGAGCCGTGGTTCTGCCTCGAGCAGCCCGACCGGGACGGGTATGCGGTGGCGGGCATCGGCTGCGTCCGCGCCCTCGAGGCGCGCGGCGCCGGTCGCTTCGGGCACGTGGCCAAGCGCTGGTCGACGGTGGCCGCCGACGCCTTCGCTGACGATCCGGATGGGCCGCCCGGTTCCGGCTTGGCGGCCTTCGGCGGGTTCGCGTTCGCCCCGGACGGAGGCGCGTCCGCCCGCTGGGAGGGCTTCGCGCCTGCCTCGATGATCGTGCCGGAGGTCTCGCTGGCGCGTCGGGGTGACCGTGGCGCACTGACCGTGAACGTCGAGGTCGCTCCGGACGACACCGTGGACGACCTGTGGGGGCGCGTGGCGGCTCGCCTGGGTTCGCTGGGCAGTCGATCGCTGCCCCTGCTCGACCCGGCGCCGGCGGGCAACTATCGCGTCCTCAGCCCGATGCCGCCCTCGCACTTCGAGGAGGCAGTGGCACGGGCGGTGCAGCGAATCCGCGCCGGCGAGCTCGAGAAGATCGTTTTGGCCCGGGATGTCGAGGTCCACGCGCCGCTCGATCATGACCCGGGCGCGGTGCTGGGACTGCTGCGCGAGGCGTTCCCGTCCTGCTACGTGTTCGCCGTCGGGCGCGGGGACGCGGCGTTCGTCGCAGCCAGCCCGGAGCTACTCGTGCGGCGGGAGGGTCAGCGGGCCTCCACGGTTGCGCTAGCCGGCTCGTCGCGGCGCAGCGCCGATCCGGCCATCGACGATCACCTCGGAGAGCAGTTGCTACGCAGCGAAAAGGATCGCGAGGAGAACGAGATCGTCGTGCGGAGGATCGCCCGCGCGCTGCGGCCGCACTCGGTGTGGGTCACGGCTGCGCCGGAGCCGGCACTCGTGCGCGTGGCCAACATCCTGCACCTGGGCACGCCGATCCGCGCTCAGCTGACCGCGCCTTTGAGCGCGATCGAACTGGCCGGCGTGCTGCACCCCACCCCGGCCGTCGGCGGCGAGCCGTGGGACGCGGCCGAGCCGCTGATCCCGGCGTTGGAAGGCCTCGATCGCGGCTGGTACGCCGGCGCGGTGGGGTGGGCCGACGCCACGGGCGACGGCGAGTTCTGCGTCGCCCTGCGGTGTGCGTTGCTGCGCGGGCGGATGGCTCACCTGTATGCCGGCGGAGGGATCGTGCGCGACTCCGAGCCGGTGGCGGAGTTGGCCGAGACCGAGGTCAAACTCGGTGCGCTGCTACCGGTCCTGGCTGGCTAGCGGCGCGACGCCCGGCGGCGGCGGCCACGCGCAGCGCGCCAGCGCCGATCCCGTGTGCATGACGCGCCACCGTGCCCTTCCCGGGCGGGCGGTGGCGCGTGATGCACACCAGTGGATCCTGGTGCGCCACTCCGACGATTTCCAAGCGGGTGTGGCGCGTCATGCACCCCGCACTGCCCCGAGCGCCGCGTCGGCCACGCGCCGGTGCAGCGCCAGGTTCTCGACGCGGTCGGTGCGCACCTCGATGATCGTCGTCCCGCCCCCGGCGATCGAGCGTTCGACCGCCGCCCGGAGCTCGGCCAGGTCGCGCGGGCGTTCGAAGCCGCACCCGTAGAGCGCTGCCGCGTGCGAGAAGTCCAGCCCGTGGGGGGTAGCGACGTGCTCCTCGAAGGCGTCGGTCTCACCCGCCACCGCCAGGAAGTGGAAGATGCCGCCGCCGTCGTTGTTGAGCAGCACGATGGTCAGGGGGAGGCGCAGCCGGCGGGCGGCCACCAGCCCGCCGATGTCGTGGGCCAGGGCTACGTCGCCGATCAACAAGACGAGCGGACCATCGCCGGCGGCGGCGGCGCCGAAGGCGGAGGAGACCGTGCCGTCGATCCCGTTGGCGCCGCGATTTGAGAGAACGCGCGGCCCGTCCTCACGGGCCGGGAAGAACTCCTCGACGTCCCGGATCGGCATCGAGGACGCGACGAACAGTGTGGCGCTCCGGTCCAGCCACTGCCCCAGGCTGCGGGCCACGAGCGGCTCGGACAGCTCGTCGCCGAGCACCTGCACAATCGCCGACGCGACCGCGTCGTCGGCCGTCCGCCAGGACTCCAGCCAATCCGGGCGGCCTGCAATCACCTCCCCGGCGGTGAGGCGGTCGAGCAGCGCCTGGGCCGGCGCCTGCACGCGCATGCCCACGACCGCGTCGGGATCGTGCCAGGCGCCGTCGGGATCGAGCGCGATCTGAGCCGCCTCGAGCCCGGCCAGCCATGCTCTCAACGGCTTCGAGGTCGGCAACTCGCCGGTCCGGATCACGAACTCGGGGCGGTGGCGCGCGCAGAACTCGCGGTCGCGCAACAGCAGGTCGTAGTGGGCGATCGCCGCGGGACCGTGCCGCGCGCCCGACAGCGGGTCGGCGAGCAGCGGAACCGCTGCCCGCGCGGCGAAGCCGGACAGCTCTCGGGCCGCGGCCGGATCTCGGTCGGCGCCGGCGACGATGACCAGGCGGCCGGACGGATGCGGCCCGCGGAGCGGCAGGGTTGGCGCCCCGGCGTCGAACGCGACGTACGGGCGAGCGTCATCGCGCGCGCTCGTGTCCTCCGGCAGCTGCCCAGCGAGCACCAGCGGCTCACGCAGCGGGAAGTTGAGGTGGACCGGTCCGGGGGGTCCGTGAGCAGCGGTCAGATAGGCGCGACAGGCCAGCGTGCGGATCCATCGCAGCGCCTCCGGACCGGCCTCCGGCAGGCCGACCTCGAAGAACCACTTGACGGCGTCGCCGTACAGCTTGAGCTGGTCGATGGTCTGCCCGGCGCCCACCTCGCGCAGCTCCGGCGGACGGTCGGCGGTCAGGACGATCAGCGGCACCCGGGCATGGCGGGCCTCGATCACGGCCGGCGCCAGGTTGGCCGCGGCGGTGCCCGAGGTGCAGGAGACCGCCACCGGCCGACGGGATCGCTTGGCGGCGCCAAGCGCGAAGAACGCCGCGCAGCGCTCATCGAGGTGCGACCAGCAGCGAATTCGCGGCTCCCGCACGAGCGACAGGACGATCGGTGTGCTCCGCGATCCGGGCGCGGTGCAGGCGTGCTCCATGCCACACCTTGCGAGCTCGTCGCAGAACGCGCGCAGCAGCAGGTAGGTGTCGGTGGCGGTCATGATCCGGTGATGGCGCCGGACGTCGTCCTCCTGCACGGCTTCACCCACACCGGGGCGAGTTGGGACCCCGTCGCCGCGGCGCTCGCGGAACGCTACCGCGAGCTCGCTCCGAACCTCGCCCCCCGGATACGGGCGCCTGACATCCGCGGCCACGGGTCGGCTTCGGATCGGGTCCCGGTCACGCTCGAAGCGGTGCTCGGCGATCTCGAGGCGCTCTCGCCCGCCCAGTTCGCTCTGGCCGGCTACTCGATGGGGGGGAGGCTCGCGCTCCATGCCGCGCTCGCCTTCGGAGCACGGGTGCAGCGGCTGGTGTTGATCGGCGCCAGCCCCGGGATCGCGGATGTCGCCGAACGGGAAGCGCGCCGGACCGCCGACGAGGCGCTCGCGGAGGAGATCGA
>JAFASQ010000130.1 GCA_019244395.1 Solirubrobacterales bacterium
CTAGCGTTCGTCGGGTGGGCGACGTTTGAGCGCGTCGTGCAGTCGGGGGTCGAGGACCTGGGCTACGCCCGCCGGATAGCGATGTTACGCGGGTACTACTTCGACAACGCGCCCGAGCTCGGCCCGTACCTGCTGAGCGTCCCCGCCTCCGAGCGGCTTCACGTCCAGGGACTCCCGACCGACCAGCGGTGGCAGGGATTTCGGACAGTCGCTGGCATGGTCAGCGTAATCACCGCCGTCCTCGCGGGGTCCACCGCGGGCGTGATAGCACCCGCTGTCGCCGAGCACTCGCTTGCCGCTGCCCTGATTCCCGGGGCCGCAGTCGCGCTCTCCACATTGGTTGGTCTTATGCGATTTCAGAGGTCCGCGTGGAAGCCCGGCCTGGCGACAACTCTCATTGGGCAGGCGGATGAGGAAGCATCATGATGCGAAAAGGGCCGACGCTCAAAACCGCCAGGGGTCGGCAATTGCCGCGGCCTGATGGTTGTCCGACGGGCTGCTGCGTTTCGGTTTCGCCGGTCTCTCGCCTTGCGCGAATAGGGACAGTCTGGTCGGCCGTAGAGACACGGCCCCTTTGGGCTAGATCCGGCAGTCTTCGGTGGACAGATCCCAGCCGCCGAGACTGCTCGTTGGAACGATCTCGGCGGTCTCGCCGGCGCCGGCGCTCGAGACGCCAAGGTGCGCAAGATCGTTCCCGAGCAGCAGTCTCGGTGGGACGATCAGCGGCTTCTGCAGTTCGGGGAAGGAGCTGTCTGTACCGGTAGTGTCTCGGGTCCGAGCCGGGTGGGGCGTCAGGGACCGGTCGGTTGAGGGATCAGGCGCAGGCCGGGCTCGATGTCGTGCGCGGGGGGCGCCAGCTCGGCCACGAGTTCGGTGAGGAGCGGGTTGTAGAGCGCCTCGCTGCGAAGTATCGGCCGGCCATCCGCGTCCCGAGTTGTCCGTTCGACGCGCAGTAGGGGCGTTCCCTTGGGCACGTCGAGGAGCTCGGCGTCCTGTGCGGCAGCGCCGATTGCGGTGATCGTTTCCGTGGCGCCTGCGAGCTCGACGCCGAGCTGCTCGGAGAGCGCGCGGTGCTCGAGCGCTCGGGGTGAGAGTCCTTGCGCGTGATCCGATCTGACCCACACCGTCGCGGTTGCGAACGGTTGTCCGTCGATGCGGTCGATTCGTGTGATCTCGAGGACGGACTCGGTTGTCAGCACTTTGGTCAGAGCCGGTGGGGTTGGTGTGAACGCGAAGTGCACGATTTCGCGGCTGGGGTCGCGGCCGGCGGCTCGGATCTGGCGTTCGATCGTCGTCAGGTCGCGGAGCGATTGACGTAGCGGCGCGCCGACGACGTACCAGCCGAAGCCTTGTCGGCTGTCGACGATGCCGTCTTGCTTGAGCTGCGCCAGCGCTCTTCGGATGGTCACGCGGCTGGCTTGGTGCTCGTGGGCGAGTTCGGACTCGGACGGGAGCAGGCGGCCGGGGGCGATCTCGCCGCCAGCGATCAGTCGGTGCAGCTCGGCAGCGATCCGCACGTACCGCAGCTCGCGGACCATGACTCCGACGATACTAGACAAGTAGCAGACAAGTATGGTACAAGGGAGCGATGTGGCTTACGGTTGAAGGCGGTGGCGGTGAAGGTCGCGATCCTCGATGACTGGTTCGATACGCTGCGCACGCTCGAGTGCTTTGAGAAGCTGGCGGGCCATGAGGTCACCGTGTTCGCCGATCACGCCCAGGACACCGACGTCCTGGCCGAGCGGCTTGCAGCCTTCGACGCGCTGGTCCTGATTCGCGAGCGGACCGAGATCCGTACGCCGCTGTTGGAGCGGCTGCCGAAGTTGCGCTTGATCAGTCAGCGCAGCGCCTACCCGCACATCGACATCGACACGTGTACGCGCCTGGGCGTGACGGTGTGCTCTGACCTGCACGCCGCCAGCCCCTCCTACGCGGCAGCCGAGTTGACGTGGGCGCTCGTGCTCGCCGCGATGCGCCATATCCCGCAGCAGGTCGCATCGTTGAAGGCGGGGGATTGGCAGGCGGGCGTCGGTAGTTCGCTGATCGGAAAGACGCTGGGCATCTACGGCTACGGGCGGATCGGGAAGGTCATGGCCGGCTACGGAGCCGCGTTTGGAATGAACGTGCTCGTCTGGGCCCGTCCCGAGTCGCTGGAGCGGGCTCGCGCCGACGGCCTCAGGACCGCCGAGAGCAAGGAGAGCTTCTTCGAGACCTGTGACGTGCTCAGCCTCCATATGCGGCTCGTGCCCGCGACCAGAGGCATCGTCAGCGGGGACGATTTGCGGCGGATGAAGCCGACCGCCCTGCTCGTCAACACCAGCCGCGCGGGACTGATCGAGCAAGGGGCACTCGTCGCGTCGCTGCAAGCAGGCCGCCCGGGAACGGCCGCCGTGGACGTGTTCGAGGAGGAGCCCGTGCGCGACCCAACGCATCCGCTGCTCAACATGGACAACGTCGTATGCACCCCGCACATCGGATACGTCACCCGCGAGGAATGGGAGATGCAGTTCTCCGAGATCTTCGATCAGATCAACGCCTACGCCGCAGGCAAGCCGATCAACGTCGTCAACCCGGAGGCACTCGCAGCGTGAGTCGCATACGCGACACCGTCGACACCCTGATCCTCGACCTACTCGAGTGGATCGGCCCCAACCCCCGCCCCTACGCCGAGACGCTCGAGGCGTGGAAGACGTCGTGTCCGCGGCTGCCCGTGTGGGAAGAGGCCAACGAGCGAGGGCTCGTCGTGCGCCATCGCCCGCCGGGACACGGGACGCTCGTCTCGGTATCAGCCGCCGGGGCCGAACTCCTGCGCAAGCAGCGCCCCACCAGCCCCACAGACGGCCGACGGAACTAACCACCGTGTCGCTGATCGTGCGACCGTTGCATTACCCGGCCCGCCGTACGTGGTTGGTCGCGTCGCGGCTCGCAAATGTGGCCGCGACTTGACGGTACGCGACGTGGCGTGAGCAACAGTCCATTCTGCCCTCCCCTACAGACAGGGAAGGCGACCGCTGCCAAGTCGCGGCCCCACACTCGAGATGTTGCTTGACCAATCGGATTCCGACGGTCTCGTTCGCCCGGCGGAGGGCTCTCCCAATAGAGCAATAGGAGCACTCCGGTCGCCGGCAACGCCGAGAGTGCTGCTCGCGCACGGGATCCGGAAGCCACGATCGGGCCGAACGAGACAGCCGGATCGGACGAGCCGGGGAACCATGACGCGGACGCAGCGAACTTCTCCTCCTCAGGTTTGCGGAAGTCCGTCTCGGCCTGGCCCCCCTGAAGCAGCAGCGAGTGCCCGGCTGTATGCGATCCGCACACCTCTACGCCGCCGAGACGACAGGGCCCGTCTCTTCCCCAACGGACGAAAACGAGGCGTCTCGTGCCGGCCCCGGGCGGGCCGGCACGAAGGCTGCTCAGTTTCGTCCGGAGGGGAAGCGACCGGGCGTGAGGCTCGGGCGCCGTCCGAATGTACAGATCGCACACATCGTGGTTCGATGCCCGGCGGAGGACGGCGTTACGGAGCGCGACTTCCGCAAACGTGACGAGCAGAAGCCCGGCTCCGACTCGATGTAGTTCCCCAGCTCGTCCGAAGCGAAACTGGACGGTTGCACTTCTGCATTGCACCGAGCAAGTGAGAGCCTCGCAGTGCTTGCGCTCAGCCCACGCGAGCAGGCACCTCGCGGTGACGGCCCTCAGCGCACTCGCTAGCTGTCCGCTCCAGTAGCCAGCTCGCGATCGACCCCGCGCTTCCCCAATCCCTGGGGGAGCGGCGGTGAGCGATGGGCAGCTCTGCGACGCGGCGTGTCGGTGTTCAGGCGAACCGGTCCCATGGCCATGGATTGCCGCTGCCGTAGCGTTCGATGGTCGGCCCGGTTGGGGGCGGTACGGCACCGAGGACCCCGGCATCGACGGCGAGCAGTCGGGCGGGGAAGATCCGAGCGAACGGATCATCGCGGAGGCGGTGCTTCTGGGCGGTGGAGTGCGCGACCGTGATCGAGCCCTCGAAGTGCGAGTCGTCCCGGAGCAGTGTCGAGACGGCGGCCGCGGACGGGTGCAGCAGGACGAGGCGGCGCGCCTGCTGGACCGCCGGATCGTCGAATGGCAGTCGCATGCCTGGCGGCGGGAGCACGAGCGAGATCCACGTCGCCCCGCCTTTGGGGTCAATCAGGCGTTCATCCACGCGTAGGGCGTCGCGAACGGGCTTTGCTCGTCGGCGCCAGGCGGCCAGTGTTCCAGCGGGGTGGCCGTCGGCGGTGAACGCTGGGGCGGCCGCATCGGCACCCTTGGCCGGGCCCTCGACCAGCGCCAGCCAGCAGCGGCTCATGGCGTCGGGGCCTCCCAGTCTGGCCGCAGCACCCGGCTGATGTCGCGCAGGTGTCTCACCAGTTCGTCGTGGGTGGGTCGCCCCCAGTACCAGTAGCCGTTGTATACGGCGTGGATGCGGAGGTCCGGGCTGATCACGACCACGGCGGGAACGTAGGGGTGGTTGAGCGTGTCGGTGGTCTCCCGGAGTCTCAGCTGTGTCTGGACCTGGCGGTCGGGATCGGAGAGGAACGTCCAGCGTGATCCGAGCCCGGCTCGGAACGCCGCGTTCACCTCGGGCGGGTCGACACTTAGTGAAACGATCCTCGAGTAGGCGACCTCCGTGTCCTCTTGGAGGGCCAGGAGGCGGCGGAAGAACGCCTGCTCCTTGGGGCACCACCAGCCCCGGTAGAAGTGCAGCACGGTGGGATCGCCTCCGACGAGCTCGGAGAGCCAACGTTCGTTGTTGGCGTGGTCTCGCAGCTGGACGTCCGGGACGTGCCCGCCGACGGCAAGCGCGCCGACGACATCCGTCCCGACGGGCTGGTTGGCTTCGCGCGCGCGGTGTGTGCCGCTCATCGCGCGTGTGCCGGTACCCGGCTAGTGAGCTCGGCGAGTGCGAAGTGGAACGCCTCCGAGAAGGTCGGGAACGGCTGGATCGTGTCGGCCAGCACAGCGAGGGGTACGCGCGCGCGGATCGCCACGGTCGCCTGTTGCATCCACTCTCCGGCCTCGGGGCCGATCCCGTAGGCACCGGTCAGCACCTCGCCGTCGGAGACCAGCGTGAGGAACCCCGGATGCTCATCCCACGCCCGCAGATAGGTGGACGTCTTCGGCACCGCGGACAGCGAAACCGTCGCCGTCACGGATCCCTCCGCAGCGCCGACCGCGGCGGCCTGCGGATGCGTGAACACGACCCGAGGCACCGCCGTGTAGTCGGCCTCGCGGGTCTCGCCGAGAATGTTCGCCGCGGCGATCCTGCCGTGGTACTTGCCCACGTACGTCAGCGGCCAGATGCCGGTCACATCGCCGATCGCCCACACCCCGTCGCCGGCGGTCATGCGGCCGTCGACGGGTATCCCGCGCGGAGAAGCCTCGATGCCGACGTTCTCCAGGCCGAGCCCCTCGACCCGCGGGCGTCGCCCGGTTGCCACCAGCAGCCGCTCGCCCTCGAGCATCGTGCTGTCCGCGAACGAGACGACGTAGCGTCCGCTGTCCCGTGACACGCTGGACGCGCGGCGGCCGAGATGGATACGCAGCCGCTCGCCGCTGATCGCCTCGCCGAGCGCTTCGCCGAACGGCCCCGGCTCTCGGGGCAGGATGTGGTCCATCCCCTCGACCAGGTCAACGCGGGTGCCGAAGCTCGCAAACGCCTGCGCCATCTCGACGCCGACCGGGCCGCCGCCCAGGATCACCAGGCTGCCCGGGACCTCGCGCACGCCGGTTGCCTCGCGGTTGGTCCAGACGCCCTCCAGCCCGCGCAGCCCTGGGATCGGCGGGATCACCGGCTCGGACCCGGTCGCGATCACGATGTGACGGGCGCTGTAGCGTCGGCCGTCCACCTCGAGCACGCCCGGCTCGACAATCCGGCCGGTACCGCGAATCAGCTCGATCCCCGCCTGCGCAAGCCAGCCGACCTGCCCGCTGTCGTCGTAGTCGGAGACCATGTAGTTCCGCCAGTCCAGCGTGGCCGCCGCGTCGAGCGCACCGGCCACCGCCTGAGCGGCGCCCGGGGCGGCCAGCGCAGCGTCGATCGCCTCTCCCGGACGCAACAGCGTCTTGGACGGCATGCACGCGTAGTAGGAGCACTCACCGGCCACCAGTTCGCGCTCGACGATCGCGACGTCGAGCCCGCCCGCGGCGAGCGCGCCGGCGCAGTGTTCGCCCGCCGCGCCAGCACCGAGCACGATCACGTCGTAATAGCTGTTCACCTCTCGCTCCTTACATTTGGCTCTTTGGTCAGCACTCTGGACGCACGGCGCTCGCGCATCGCCGTACGCCGCATCGCTGCGAGCACGGCAGCCTGCAGCCGGTCGATCGGGACACGTTGACGCGCGCTGGGCGCTCGTCGCGGAACTCTTGGCTGGCGGTTCATTTGCGATAGGTCGCCCGTAGGGCCGTTTCGTTACGCGCCCCACTCTGCGTCAGGCGCACATTTCCTCGGGCCGGGTGATCGGGGTCAGTGACCCACGCGCAGACCGAGCCGCTCGACGAGCCAGTGCGATTGCCAGGCGCGCTCGGCCGCATAGCCGGCGGTCCCGTCGAGCCGCTTCGCCGCGTGCGCGGCGATGTAGGCACTCGCCGCCGGCGCGCCCGTGAGCGCGCACAGGGCGCCGTCCCCGGCGATCCTGACGCTGATCGGGGTCCCCGGGATGTCCTCGGCGAGACGGCGTGCTACGGCCTGCACGTCGTGGAGCGTCGCGCAGGCGGCGAGCTGCTGTGCCCCGTGCTGGTGTCCGGCGCGGGTCAGGGCCTGAACCGCTCGTTCGTGCGCACGCCAAGCGCATGCGTGGGCGTACTCCTGGGCGCAGGCTGGCGTCCACCCCTCGATCTGGGAGCGAAGCCGCCCGGAGGGAGCGATGATCTTGTGCTCGTCGACCTGCACGGGGCCATCGAGCTCGACCTCCCACAGCTCGTCAGCCAGCCACCACGGGAGGTCGCTGGGACGGCAGGCGTGAACGCCGCGTTTGCAGGCGGCGAGATCGCGCTCGGCGTACACCCGTTCACCTGGCTCGGGCCATTGGAAGGCGCTGAAGGGTCCGATCCGGCCGGCTCGGAGGAACTTGTAGGCGATCATGCTCCAGCCGCTCTTCTCGCTTGCAAGGCAGCCAGCGCTGAAGCTGGCGGCTCCGGTGAGCCGTGCTTTTCAAGCCCTTGGAGAGTCGCGATTGTCGCCCGCATCTGCTCCACGTAGGTCACGCAGAAGTCGCACACCACGAGATGCTCCTCGACGTGGTTCATGGTGCGCGGCTGCAGTGCTCCCTCTACGTAGTCGGTCACGAGTTCGACCAGCTGCTGGCAGGTGACCTCGTCGGACGGGTCGATTTCGCCGGCCGAGTGGCCATCGTGGGGTAGGCCTGACTTGTGCACCTGGTTTGTGTCTCCGGGCCTGTCGATTCGTTACGCGTCGGAACCTTCGAGGTACTCGTCGAGGATTGCTCGCAGTCGCGAGCGCCCGCGGTGCAGCAGCACCCGCTGATTCTCCTGGCTGATACCGAGTAGATCGCAGACCTCCTCGGACGAGTGTCCATCGACATCACGCAGTCCGACGATCAGGCGCTGTCGGTCGGGCAGTTCGGCCAGCGCCTGCTTGAGGCAGTCGCGCGCCTCGAGCGAGAGCAGTCGCCGCTCCGGTTTCTGCCACGGGCGGGGCGGCGTGGCCCAGTGTCCTGGCCACGCGTCGTCGTGCTTCTGAAAGCGGTCGGGAGCCACCGCGGGCTCCTCAACATCGCCGGGAGCAACGCAGGAGAACGGCACCGCCCTCTTCTCGCGCGCGC
>JAFASQ010000132.1 GCA_019244395.1 Solirubrobacterales bacterium
ATTATTGACGGCCTTGACGGCGTCTGGACGCGCCTGACACCGCCGGCTCGCCCTCAAATACTCCCGGTATTATCGCGGCGAGCCGGCGGCGTCAGTCACGCCCAGCCACTCGTCAATTTCCACCATTAATTCTGGAGCCGGCCCTAACCCAGGCGTCGCGGCCGACCCCGGCTCCGCTCGAGGCGCGGCCGTGCCGGCCGTGCCGGCGTTTGCCCGAGCCGCGCTCGCTCGCGCCGACGAGCCGCCTCCCCACGGGCCTCCTCGTGGACGGCCTGCTCGCGCGCGCGCTCGCGATCCTCGCTCAACCCGACCTCGAGGAACACCAGGCTGACCGCGAGTATCAGCCCCAGACTGATCAGCACCAGCGCCAGATCCTCCCCAAGGCCGGGCGAGAAAACCGCAGCGCACACCGCCCCCGCCACCACAAGCAGCGCGGCGGAGCCGAAGCCGATGATCCGGGATCGTCGGCTCATTCGGCTCCGCCGGCTGTCAACCTGTTACTCGTCGCCTGATTCCACGTCGTCGGGAACGTCGAGCTCGGCGAGCTCGTCGACGAATCCCATCGACGAGCGGCCGTCGCCGATCCCCTCCAGATCGGAGAGGTCGGGCTCCGGCCCGCCGAACCCGGTCAGACCCTCGCCGTCGGTCAGGCCGAGCTCGGCGGCCAGGTCGTCGTGGTCGAGCAGGCCGACGTCGTCCATGCCGCGGGGCAGCGGCTCGGAGGGTTCGATCTCGATCCGCCGGTAGCGCTTGAGCCCGGTGGCGGCCGGGATCAGCTTCCCGATGATCACGTTCTCCTTGAGACCGATCAGGCGGTCGATCTTGCCCTCGAGCGCCGCGTCGGTCAGGACCTTGGTGGTCTCCTGGAAGGAGGCCGCCGACAGGAACGAGTCGGTGTTGAGCGACGCCTTGGTGATCCCGAGGATGATCTCCTCGGCCTGGGCCGCCTCGCCACCGTTGTCGATCACGGCGTTGTTCACGCGCGCGTACTCCTGCCGGTCGACGTACTGCCCTGGCAGCAGATCGGTGTCGCCCTTCTGGTCGACGCGCACCCGCTTCATCATCTGGCGCACGATCAGCTCGATGTGCTTGTCGTTGATGTCCACGCCCTGGGACTTGTAGACCTCCTGGACCTCGCGGACCAGGTACATCTCGGTCTCGGTACGGCCGCGCACGGCCAGCAGCTCAGCGGGAAACAGCGATCCCTCGTTGAGCTGGGTGCCGGGCTCGATCTTCTGGCCCTCGTCCACGAACAGGCGTGTCCGGCGCGGGAACGTATGGCGGTGCTCCTCGCCCGAGTCATCGCCGATCACGACGGTCACCGCCTTGTCGGACTCCTCGATCGACACCTTGCCGCCGACCTCGGCGATCTTGGCCAGGCCCTTGGGCTTGCGCGCCTCGAACAGCTCGACCACCCGGGGCAGACCGTGCGTGATGTCCGCGCCGGCGACCCCGCCGGTGTGGAACGTCCGCATGGTCAGCTGCGTGCCCGGCTCGCCGATCGACTGGGCCGCGATGATCCCCACCGCGTCGCCGATCTGGGCCAGCTTGCCCGCGGCCAGCGAGCGCCCGTAGCAAGCCTGGCACACGCCGGTCGGCGCCTCGCACTTGAGCACCGAGCGCACCGGCACGGTGATCACGTGGCCCTTCTCGGTGTCGTCGTGCCAGGACTCGACGAGATCGGCCAGCTCGGCTCGGTCGATCTCCGCGCCCTTCTCGACGATCACCCGGCCGCGCTTGGTCGTCACGTCCTGCGCGGCGATACGGCCGATCAGGTTGTCGTTGGGCTCGCCGCTCGGACGCAGCCCGCGGCTGTCGGGACCCGCCTCGAGCTTTGAAACGGGCATGTCGATGTACTCCTCGGTGCCGCAGTCCTCCTGGCGGATGATCACGTCCTGGGCCACGTCGACGAGACGCCGGGTCAGGTAGCCCGAGTCGGCCGTGCGCAGAGCGGTGTCCGCGAGGCCCTTACGGGCGCCGTGGGTCGAGATGAAGTACTCGAGCACGGTCAGTCCCTCCTGGAAGGACGCCTTGATCGGCCGCTCGATGATCTCGCCCTTCGGGTTGGCCATCAGGCCGCGCATGCCGGCCAGCTGGCGGATCTGCGAGAACGACCCGCGGGCGCCGGAGTTGGCCATCATGTAGATCGGGTTGAGCTCGTCGAGGTGGTCGTAGAGCGCCTGCCCGACCTCGTTGGTGGCGCGGTCCCATAGCCCGGTGACCGCCTCGTGGCGCTCCTCCTGGTTGATCTCGCCGTTGTCGTACTGGGCCTCGATCGTCTCGAGCTGGGCCTCGTAGCGACCCAGGATCTCCGACTTGGTGGGCGGGGTCTGAACGTCGTTCTTGGAGATCGTGACCCCCGCCTGGGTGGCGTAGTGGAAGCCCACGTCCTTGAACGCGTCGAGCACCTGGGAGATGGTCGCCGCCCCGTACTGCTGCACGAGGTCGTCGACCAGCCGAGTGGTGTCCTTCTTCTTCATCGAGCGGTTGACGAACTCGTAGGAGCTCGGGTCAAAGCCGTCGCCGAGTGCCTCGACCAGGGCCCGCTCGATCCGGTCATTCCAGATGATCCGGCCGACGGTGGTCAGCACGTGGCCGCCCTCGCGCCCGAGCGGGCGGTACTCCGCCAGGTCGTGCAGCTTGACGACCCTGTGCTCGTAGGACCACTCCGCCTCCTGGGCGGTACGGAACGTCTTGGCTCGCCGATCGGACGTTGCCGGGTCGCTCTGCGCCAACTCCTGCTCGATCCTCGCCAGCTCCTCGGCATCCGGCCCGTAGGTCAGGTAGTACGCGCCCAGGACCATGTCCTGTGTCGGCGTGGCCAGCGGCGCGCCGTGGGCGGGCGACAGGATGTTGTTGGAGGACAGCATCAGGATCCGCGCCTCGGCCTGCGCCTCGGCCGACAGCGGCAGGTGGACCGCCATCTGGTCGCCGTCGAAGTCGGCGTTGAACGCGTGGCAGACCAGCGGATGGACCTGGATCGCCTTGCCCTCGACCAGCACCGGCTCGAAGGCCTGGATGCCCAGGCGGTGCAGGGTCGGCGCCCGGTTGAGCAGCACCGGGTGCTCGTGGATGACCTCCTCGAGCACGTCCCACACCTCCGGGATCATCGAATCGACCATCTTCTTGGCCGCCTTGATGTTCTGCGCCGACTTGCGCTCGACCAGCCTCGCCATGATGAACGGCTTGAACAGCTCGAGCGCCATCAGCTTCGGCAGCCCGCACTGGTGGAGCCTGAGCGAAGGCCCGGCCACGATCACCGAGCGGCCCGAGTAGTCAACGCGCTTGCCGAGCAGGTTCTGGCGGAACCGGCCCTGCTTGCCCTTGAGCATGTCGCTCAGCGACTTGAGCGGGCGGTTGCCCGGTCCGGTCACCGGACGGCCGCGCCGGCCGTTGTCGAACAGCGCGTCGACCGCCTCCTGGAGCATGCGCT
This sequence comes from Solirubrobacterales bacterium, assembly GCA_019244395.1. Lineage (GTDB taxonomy): Bacteria > Actinomycetota > Thermoleophilia > Solirubrobacterales > Solirubrobacteraceae > Palsa-465. The sequence continues at coordinate 3,434 of JAFASQ010000132.1, forward strand.
TCTCGTTGTTGACGATGATCTCGGGCGCCCCGAGGTCGAGCAGCCGCTTCAGCCGGTTGTTGCGGTTGATCACGCGACGGTAGAGGTCATTCAGATCGCTTGTGGCGAACCGGCCGCCGTCGAGCTGGACCATCGGGCGCAGCTCGGGCGGGATCACCGGGACGGCCTCGAGGATCATCATCTCGGGCTTGTTGCCCGAGTGCAGGAAGGCGGAGACCACCTTCAGCCGCTTGACCGCGCGAGCCTGCTTCTGGCCCTTGGCCGTCTTGACCTGATCCTGCAGATCGGCCGCCTCGGCGTCGAGGTCCACCTGCTGGAGCAGGTCGCGCACCGCCTCGGCGCCCATCCCGCCGCGGAAGTACTCGCCGAACCCGTAGGGGGAGCCAAAGCGGTCCTTGAGCTCGCGGAAGGTGGTCTCGTCGTTGACCACGTCCTTGGGCTTCATGGTCTTGAACAGATCCCACACCTGGCGCATGCGCTCGGCCGCGTCCTCGATGTAGGCCTCGGTGTCGTCGATGTCGGCCTGCAGGCTCTTGCGCAGGTCCTTGAGCATCTTTTCGCGCTCCTCGTCGGCGAGCTTGGCGATGTTCACGCCCAGCGTCTCGGCCCACATGTGGTCGTCGTCGGAGAAGTCGCGGCCGGTCTTGCCCGTCTCGAGGTACTGCTCGCGCCGCTGCAGCGACTCGCGCAGCTCGAGGATCCGCTCCTCCTTCTCGGCCGCGTACGCGTCGAGCACCTTGCCTACCTCACCCTCGAGGGTGTCGAGGTCCCTGGAGCGGGCTTCGTCGTCGATCCAGGTAACGATCGAGGCGGCGAAGTACAGAACCTTCTCGAGCTCCTTGGGCGCCATGTCGAGCAGGTAGCCGATCCGGCT
>JAFASQ010000240.1 GCA_019244395.1 Solirubrobacterales bacterium
TAGGGGCAGCGGGGATGGAAGTGACAGCCGGACGGCCGGCGGATGAGACTGGGCGGACGACCGGAGATCGGCACGAGCTCCTCGTCGCGCGGGCTGTCGAGCCGGGGGATCGACTTGAGCAGGCCCCACGTGTACGGATGCTGGGGCGCGCCGAAGATCGCCTCGGTCGGCGCCCGCTCGACGATCCGCCCGGCGTACATCACCGCGATGTGGTCGGTGATCTCCGCCACGACGCCGAGGTCGTGCGTGATCACAATGATCGCCATGCCGAGCCGGCGCTGGAGGTCGTTGAGCAGGGACAGGATCTGCGCCTGGACGGTGACGTCGAGCGCGGTGGTCGGCTCGTCGGCGATCAATAGCTTGGGCTCATTAGCCAGAGCCATGGCGATCATCACGCGCTGGCGCATGCCGCCGGAAAATTCGTGCGGGTACTGGTCGACGCGCCGATGCGGGTCGGGGATCCCGACCAGCTCGAGCAGCTCGACGGCCCGGCTGCGGGCATCGGCCTTGGAGACCTTGCGATGGGCGAGGACCGCCTCTGAGAGCTGCGTGCCGACTTTGTAGAACGGGTGCAGCGAGGAGAGCGGGTCCTGGAAGATCATCGCGATCTCGTTGCCGCGGATCTTGCGCAGCTCGTCGTCGGAGAGCGAGACGAGGTCGCGGCCCTCGAACATGATCTGGCCCTCGATCGAGGTGTTCTTCGCGCGGGTCAAGCCCAGCGTGGTGAGCGACGAGACGGTTTTGCCGGAGCCGGACTCTCCCACGATGCCGAGCGTCTGCCCGGTATCGACCGAGTAGGAGATCCCGTCGACCGCGTGCACGATGCCGTCATCGGTCGAGAACTGCACACGCAGGTCCTCGACCTGGAGCAGCGCCGGGCTCACGTGTACCGCACTCTCGGATCGAGATATGCGTACCCGATATCCACGATCAGGTTGAAGAAGACGATGAAGAATGCTCCGAACAACGTGATGCCCTGGATCGTCGTCAGATCCGACACGTTGATTGCGTTGTAGAGTAGCCGTCCCACGCCGGGGATGTTGAACACCGTCTCGGTGAGGATCGCGTTGCCCGCGAGCAGGATACCCACGTCGAGGCCGAGCAGGGTGACGATTGGAGTGATCGCGCTGCGTACAGCGTGACGCCTGATCACCGTGCGCTCGGGCAGGCCCTTGGCCCGCGCGGTGCGGATGTAATCCTCCCCCATCGTGTCGATCATGCTCGCCCGCATGTAGCGGGCATAAACCGCCGAGGTCGCCGCGGCCAAGACGCACCAGGGCAAGATCATCGCTCCGGCCTTCTGGAAGACGGTCGAGGCGCTGGCGAAAGAACCCTGGCCGGGGAAGATCGGGAACTGGCCGATGTCGTCGGCGAACAGATACAGCGACACTAGGCCGAGCCAGAACACCGGCGCGGAGATGAAGGCCAGCGACGTGGTCATGCTTGCGCGATCCACGATTGACCTACGCCTGACCGCGGAGATGATTCCCACGGTTAGCCCGAGGGCGAGCCAGATGATGACCGCGCCCACGGTCAGCCAGATGGTGGCCGGCAACCGCGAGAAGATCAGTTGCCGGACCGGGACGTTGTACTGATAGCTGTAGCCGAAATCGAAGTGCAGGAACACCTGCCGCACGTAGATCAGGTATTGCTGCCAGATCGGCTTGTCGAGCCCGAGCGAATGGCGAATCTGGGCGATCTGCTGGGGCCCCGCGTTCCGCCCCGCCCGCAGGACCGCCGGGTCCGCCGAGGGGAGGACGTAGAAGATGAAGAACACGACGGCGCTCACGATGAACAGCATCGCGATGCCCCACAGGATTCGTCGGATGATGTAGCGGCCCATGGCGGGTGCGGGGTTACTGAGCGAAGTGGGCTCACCGCCAAACGTGACGGCGAGCCCCTCCGCGTCTAGTTCAGATGACCCTCGTCATTCACCTCACTTCAGAGAAGTGAACGACAGGTCGGTGAGCGCGTTGAACTGGTTGATCACCGGGGCCACGTCCTTCGAGGCAACGTTGGAGTTGTAGTCCCAAATCCACGGGATTGCCGGCGCCAGGGCCACGACCATGTCGTCGATCTTGCCGTACTCGGCCGCGCGCTGCGCGGGGTTGGTGATGTACTTCGCCGAGTTCAGCGCGGTGTTGATGGTCGGGTCGTTCAGCTGCGGCCAGTTGGAGTTGTTGGTCGGGCTGCCGGTGACCGTCGCCCCGTTGAACGGGATGTCGATCATCGCCTGGCCGTCGTTGAAGTCCTTGATCCACCCGACGTTGGGGCAGACGTTCGGTTCGTTGGCCACGACCGAGCAGAACTTCGTGTACATGACGGCCTGCTCCACCGGATGCAACTGGACGTTGAACCCGAGGGCGGCGAATTGCGCCTTGGCCACCTGCGCCGTGTCGCTGCCCGGAGGCACGTTCGTCGCCACCATCGTGATCGTGCAGTTACCCGAGCATTTACCGCTCGAGTAGCCCGCCTTCTTCATGTACGACTCGGCCAGCGACAGGTCACCGGTGGGGTGCTGGATGAAGTCATACTGAGATCCGGATGGGCCGGCGACGCCGCCGGCCTGCTGGAAGCCGGGGATGCCCGGCGGGATGAAGTGCGTCGCCAGGCCGCCGGCGAGCGCTCCACCGCGGGTGTCGCGCAGCGCCACGCGGTTCGCGGCCGCGATGACCGCCTTGCGGGTGTTGATGTTGTTAAACGGCGGCTTGGTCGTGTTGAACGCGATGTAACGGTTACCGCCGCCCGGCGACAGGCTGAGCTGCTTCGGATACTGCGTGGCCGCGGTCTTCAACGACTGCCCGGTGGCGGAGAAGTCGAAGTTGACCATGTCCGAACCGGTGAGGATCTTGCTCACGGCCGAGTTCGTGTCCGAGAAGCCCTGCTGGATCACGACCTTGTCGAGGTAGGCGGGACGGAAGTCAGAACCGGCCGTGTAGTTCGGGTTGCGCAGCAACACGATCTGCTTACCCGGCGAATAGTTCGAGATGTAGTACGGACCGACGTCGATCTGGTGCTCGCCGTAGGTCGACGAGGGCGTCTTCGAGTCGAAATTCGCCGCGTAGCCCTCCGGAACCGGCGATGACAGCGGCAGCGACAGGGCATCGATCAGGCCGATGGCCGACGGCTTGCTCAGGTGGAACACGATCGTCGAAGAATCCGGCGTCGTGATGCCGCTGATGTTCGGCGCCTTCTTCGGGTCCTTCTTCACCGCCGCCTGGGCAGCCGCAAGGCCCTGCACATCGGCAAAGTACAACGTGAGGTAGCCGTTGGGCACGCCGGGCAGCAGACCTCGCTCGATCGCGTACTTGACGTCCTGAGCGACGACCGGCTTGCTCCAACCGGGACCCCCGCCAAGCGGCGGGCTGTAGCGGATGTTCGGCTTGATCTTGAACGTGATCGTCTTGCCGCCATCGGTGACCGCCGGCTGGCCGGACGCCAGCAGAGGCTGCGGCGCCGCCGTGTCGGCGGGCGGCCAGCCCATCAGCGGGGAATCCACCGCCAGGTCGACCGTATAGGTCGGCTGGTAGTAGGCGGCGCCGGGATCGATGTAGTCGACGTCGGCATTGGCGAGCACGGTGAGCGTCCCGCCCTTCTTCGCGCCGGCCGGCGCGTGCACAACCGCCGGGAATTTAGCCAGCTCCGCGCTGACTGCCGAGCCGCTGCTCGAGCTACTGCTAGCACCGCTCGAGCTCCCAGAGCCGCTCGTTGTCTTGCTGCTCGAGCCGCAGGCCGCGAGCCCGATCGATACCACTGCCAGGAACCCGGGGAGGAACACCCCGAGCAATCTGGACCTGGATCGCATATTCCATCCTTTCGTTTTGCGACGTACCTTCATTTGACTTGTCCTGCACTCCCCTGGTGGGTCAAGACTTCCGCGTGCGCGGGTTGAGCGCGTCCGTCATCGCGTCGCCCACGAAGTTGAAGGCGAGCACGGTGAACAGCAGCGCGAGACCCGGGAACAGCATGTACCACCACTGGCTTTGGATGTTCAGCGAGGCGTCCGAGATCATCTGACCCCAGCTCGGCGTCGGAGGCTGAACCCCGACTCCCAGGAACGAGAGCGCCGCCTCGAACAGGATCGCCGTCGGCACGAACGTGGTGACGAACACGATGATCGGGGCCGCCAGGTTCGGCAGCAGCTCCTTGACGATGATCCGCCGGTTCGAGGCGCCGAGCGAACGCGCCGCGTCAACGAACTCCTTCTCGCGCAGCGAGAGGACCTGTCCGCGGATGATCCGCGCCGGGTAGGTCCAGCTGGTCAACGCGATCACCGCGATGACCACCGGAACGCCCGGCTTCACCAGCCCGCCCACGCAACCCGTCCCGAACGAGCACGCCGAGGCCAACCCGATGGCGAGCAGCAGATACGGAATGGCCAGCCAGGCATCGACCGTCCGCGACACCAAGGTGTCGACCCAGCCGCGGTAGTAGCCGGCGAACAGCCCGAGGAACACGCCGATGACCGTGGTGATCGCGGTCGAGACGAACGCCACCAGGAGCGAGACTCGAGCCCCGTAGACCACCCGGCTGAACACATCGCGCCCGAGCTGATCGACGCCGAACAGGTGGGCCGAGCTGGGCCCGGTCGGCTGTCCGAACAGATCGAGCGCGTTCGTATCCGCCTTGTACGGGCCCGGTGCACCGACCAGCGAGCACACCACCGGCGCAAAGATCGCCACCAGGACCAGCAAAACCAGGAACCCGATGCTGACCAGAGCGAACTTGTCCTCCCGGAATCGCCTGACAAACAGCTCCCAGGGGGACCGCGCCGCGATGTCGCCACCGGCGACGAGCTCGACCGCTGCCCCTGCTTCAGCTTCTGCGAGTTCCAGGTCTGATGTAGTGCTGACGCTCATGCGTTATCCGTCGCACCTTGCACGTCTCGCACAGGCGGGACCTCCTCCACTCCACGAGGGATACCACATCTGGGCGGTGCACGCCACCAATGATTAACCGGCGGTAAATGGAGGGCTAGCGGGCGGGCAATCGGATGGTGGGGCGTCGTGGGCTGGTTGGGGTCGGTTGGGGGTTTTTTTGGAGGTTTTGTTGGGGTTTTGTTGGGGTCGGATGGGGGCGGTCGGCCGGGTTTGGTTGGTGGCGGCGGGCAGGGTTGATCGGGGGGCGCGGCGGGGGCCGGTCGCCGGTGCGGCGGCCGGGGCGATCGGGGGTCCGCGGCGGGGTCCGGGTGCGGCGGCCGTGGCGATGGCTGGCGCCCGCCAATCCGCCGGCCGCCGATACGCTCTCTCCAGTCGCGGCCCTCGTAGCTCAATGGATAGAGCACGCGCCTCCTAAGCGCGGGATGCAGGTTCGATTCCTGCCGGGGGCGAGTCTGAGGCCTTGAACGGCCTGCGACCGTTGTTCGCGAGTTCCGGTCACTCGGCGCCGGCCCGCGGGTCGAGTGAGGCCATGCTCGCCTATGACGGGGTTTCTGCACACTCGGCGGGCGCGCCACCTCGAATTCGCGGTTAGCGACGCCATACGGTCGGTTTCCGCACACTCGACGGGCACCCCGTCTCGAGTGCGCGGTTATCCCCGTACCGATAAGGATGGCCGCGCACCGCAGAGACGTGGCCGCGCCGGCGGCACCCTCGACCGCGCCGTCCACGTTGCGCCGCGAACCGGGGCCGGCGCCGGCGCCCTGTGCGGTGAGACGATCCTCACCGACCCCCGTGCTACCGTCCGCGCTTCTCCGTGGCCGAGAGCACGCTAGAAGCACCGACGATCCCGGAGGCGGCTGCCGCGGATCAGGCGTTACCGCGCGAGCCCGCGCCATGGACGCTGCGCGCGTACGTGAGCGAGCACCCGTGGCTGTCGGCCACCGCGGTGATCCTGGTCGTCTCGGCCGCGCTGGTGGTGTGGGCGCGGACCAGGCCCAGCTACGACGCCTACGGCTGGCTCGTGTGGGGACAGCAGACCCTGCACTTGAGCCTCGACCTCGGCGGCGCGCCGTCGTGGAAGCCGCTGCCCTACCTGTTCACGGTGCCCTACGCGCTGGCCGGGCATTACCAGCTGTGGCTGTGGATGCTGACCGCCACCGCGGTGGCGCTGGCTGGACCCTTGTTCGCCGGGCGGATTGCGTTCCGGCTCAGCGGCGGAAGCGAGCTGCGCGATGATCCGGAGCCGATCCGGCGCTATGCCCCCTATGTGGCCGCGGTGTTCGCCGGGGCGGCTGTGCTGGGGCTCGAGGATTACTTCCACTACATCCTGAGCTCACAGTCGGACCCGATGCTCGTCACCTTCGTCCTCGCCGCGATCGACATGTTCCTGATCGGTCGCTATCGCTGGACGCTCCTGTTCGGCCTCCTCGCCGCCCTCGGGCGGCCGGAAGTCTGGCCGTTCCTGGGCCTGTTCATGCTCTGGGCCTGGTTCAAGGTGCCGCGCATGCGGTGGATGCTGATCGGCAGCGTGGCCGTGATCGCCTTCATGTGGTTCGGGATCCCGACCATCACCAATGGGCGGCCGAATATCTCCGGCGAGCTCGCCAAGCTGTCTCCTCGGGCGCTTCATCACAACCGCCTGGTCGGGACGTTCGACCGCTTCACCGAGCTCCAGTACCTGCCGATGTGGATTGCGGCCCTGTTGACTACGGCGGTCGCCCTCGTCCGGCGCAACCTGGTCGTCTTGGCGCTGGTGGCCGGCGCGCTGGCGTGGGTGGTCGTGGAGATCGCCTTCGCGTACCACGGCTGGCCGGCGCTGCCCCGCTACATGTTCGAAGCGGCGGCGGTGGCCGCGGTAGTGGCGGGCGTGGGCGTGGGCTGGGTCCTGCTCGAGGCGCCCCGGATCGGACGAGGTGTCCCGCGCTGGACGGGCATTGCGGTAATCGCCGTGCTCGCGCTCGCCCTGGCTCCCGGCGCCTTGAGCCGCGCACGGACCGAGCGCCGTGATCTGCGTCACGAGCGCGGCCGTACGCACCAGATCGGGCTGCTCCAGAGCGCGACCAACCGGTTGGGCGGCTCGCGCCACATCCTCAATTGCGGACAGCCGGTGACGGACGTCGGCTTTGTGAGCACGCTGGCCTGGCTCTATCGCATCGACGTCGGCTCAGTCGGCGGCCTCCAGCAGCACGTTGAGGCGGCCGAGCTGCGCAACCCGGCGATTCCGAAGGTGCTGTTCAAGCCGTTGACCCAGGGCGGGTGGAACGTGCTGCCGTGGCATACGCGGTCCCACCAAGTGGCTCGCTGCGCGGGACTGCACGCGACCTACACCAACAGCGGCGCGCTGATCCGCCGGTAGCGTGACCACGACCTGGCAACGGCCGAGTCCGGCGCCGGCAGAGGCGGGACCGGGGGGCGGCAGGGAAGGCGTCCGGCGGCATACGCCGCTCATGCTCGCGCTCGGGAGCGCGGTGGCTCTGCTCGTGATCTCGACCGCGATCCTCCTGTGGGCCCGCACCCGACCGGGATTTGACCCCTACGGCTGGCTGGTGTGGGGGCATCAGACGGTGGCCGGCAACCTCAACACCAACGCCGCGCCATCATGGAAGCCACTCCCCTTCCTGTTCACCGCGCCCTACGGCCTGTTCGGCCACTACCAGCTGTGGCTGTGGATGATCACCTCGCTGGCGATTTCGCTCGGCGGCGCGCTCTTCGCCGGCCGGATCGCCTATCGACTGACCGGCGTCGGTCCGGAGCGCCGCTATGCCGCGTACGCGGCGGCCGTATTCGCGGGCCTGGCGCTGCTCGGCATCAGCGACTACTGGCACTACATGCTGAGCGCGCAGTCGGATCCGATGATCGTCACCCTGTGCCTGGCCGCGATCGACTGCCACCTGAGCGGGCGGCCGCGCTGGGCGTTCGTGTGCGGGGCGCTGGCGGCGCTGGGCAGGCCCGAGGTCTGGCTGTTCCTCGGCCTATATTCGATCTGGGCCTGGCGCGCGATCCCCTCGATGCGCTGGCTGATCGTCACCGGGATCGTGCTCGTGGTGTTGCTGTGGTTTGGCATCCCGGCGCTCACCTCGCGTAGCCCGTTTGTGGCCGGCTCGAACGCATTGGGATCAGGCCGCCGGCTCCGCAGCGACCGGGTGCTCGGCACGATCGGACGCTTCCTGGACTTGAGCCCGACCGTGCTCGAGTTGACTGCGCTGCTCGCGGTGGCTCTGGCCGTGGTGCGCCGGGACCGGGTCACGCTCGTGCTGGCGGCGGGAGTGTGCGTTTGGGTGATCGTCGAGATCGCCTTCTCGCTGCATGGGTGGCCCGGGCTCGGTCGCTACATGTTCGAGCCGGCGGCGGTGGTCATTGCTCTGGCGGGGGTGGCGATCGGGCGCCTGCTTGCCGACCCGCCGCGGATCTCGAGCCTAGCTACGTGGCTCGGGATTGCGCTGGTCGTCGTGATCGTCGGCGCCCTCGTCCCCCCCGCGGTGTCGCACGCGCGCAATGCACATCGCGACATCCGCGCCCAGCGGGTCCGCACGGCGCAGATCGGGACGCTGTCGAGCGTCGTCGCGCGCCTCGCCGGACCGGCGCGTTTCAAAGCTTGTGGCGAGCCGCTCACCCGGCTGGAGTACCAGACCGTTCTGGCCTGGATCCTTCACCTCAACGTGGCCAAGGTCGGCTACAAGTACGGCCCGGCGATTGCCGGCGGACGCCCGATCGTCCTGTTCACGCCACTCTCGCACGGGGGCTGGCGCGTGCAGGCGCTGCATCAGCGTCTGCCCGGCTGCCGGTCGCTCCCGAGGTAGGCCCTAGCGATCGGGCCGCTGCGGGTACACCTCGTCGATCGTCGTCAAAGCCACGAACGGTGCGTCGGCCGCCGCTTCGATGGCCTCGCGCCCTCCGGCCAGCCGGTCGCAGATCGCCAACACGCCGCAAACCTGGTGGCCCTCCTGTCTGAGAGCCTCCAGCGCGCCGAGGGTCGACCCGCCGGTAGTCACCACATCCTCGACGAGCATGCATCGTTCGTCCGCAGCCAGCGGCGGTCCTTCGATGCGCCGGGACAGCCCGTGGGCCTTGGCCTCCTTGCGCACGAAGAACGCCTTCACGTCCGCCCCGCCGGCCAGGGCGGCACAGGCGATGGGGTCAGCGCCCATGGTCATGCCGCCCACCGCCGTCGCACTCCAGGCGCGGGCCTGATCCGCTACGAGCTCGGACAGGGCCAGGAAGCCGGTCGGCCGGAGGATCGCCCGCTTGGCATCCACCAGGTACTGAGCCGTACGCCCGCTGGTCAGAACCACCCCGCCGATCACCAGCGCGTGATCGCGGAGCTCAGTGAGCAGCCGCTCGCGCGCGCTCGTGTGCGTGTCTACTCCCATCGGCCGGGCCTCATGCTAGCCGCGCCGTAAGACGCCGACTGCGCCCTGAGGCTCAGTAGTAGACGTCGACCCAGTCGCCCATCTTCAGCCAGTTGAAGATCGAGATCGCGTCGACAATCGGCACGCGCATGCAGCCGTGGCTGGCGGGATAGTCGGGCGCCGGGCTGTAGCCGTGGATGGCGTAGCCGGTATGGAAGAAGTTGGAGTAGTACATCCCGTCGGGCAGGTAGCCCGGGACCTTCGAGTAGACCCGGAAGTCGCCGAGGATCGTCGGTGTCGAGGGTTTGCCTGAACTAGTCGGATAGATGCTCAGGACGTGCGAGCCGTCGACCAAAGCGATCAGCTGCAGCGACAGGTTGCCCTCGGCGTGCCGGCCGTGGCTTGGGAAGCGCACCTTGAACTCGCCGAAGCCGTCGAGCAGATAGCTGATCGTGCGGCCGTCAAGGCTCTGATACGTGCCCCAGTGCAGCAGCCGGTGGTAGGCGTCGAGGGCCAGTCCGGTCCCCGTGTCATAGACGCCCGTCTGCGGGATATAGAAGTGCAGCGCGACCAACCGCTGCTGGACCAGCTCCATGAACGGGCCGCGTGCCCCGAACCCGACCCGCTCATCGAGTGCCGCGAAGCTGCGGCGCTCCAGCAGCCCGCCCAGCGTGGCGGTGCGCTTGTGCCCTACCTGTACCGTGACCCGGCCGGCGCTGGGACTCGACACGCTCGCGGTGAACGTCCCATAGCGGCCACCGGCCGCCGGCTTGATGCTCAGACGCTCACGCTTGAATTCCTTGCTGCCCACGAAGGCCTTGACCAGCACCGTCTGACCGGGGACGTACGGACGGACCACCCCCTCCACGTGCACGGTCCGGCCCGGCACGGTGACGAGCTGGCCTCCGACGAGGAACGCATCGGGCACGGACAGGCCGATCGTGCCGTGCGCAGGCTGGGCCGCCGCGGACGCCGCGCTCGCTGGCGCCGCGGAAATCACGGCTAGCGCCGCGACGAGGGCGGCGAGGGCGGTGACCCGGCCAGCAAGCACCCCCAACATGCCCGAAGTAAATCATGCGCGGCAACTTGCCCCGGCCGGTAAGTGGCGTGACGGTCCGCTCGGCGGGGCTGCGCCGCCGGCGTGGCTGGCTCGCCGGCCGGGTTGGTCGCCGGCGGGGCTGGCTCGCCGGCGGGGCTGGCTCGCCGGCGGGCCTGGGTCGCCGGCGTGACGGGCGGCTGGTCGCGGACTTTGGCGCTGAAGCCACCTATTTGTCAGCGCCAACGCCAAAGTTCGGGCGCGAGCGGCGCGAGGGATCCCTCCGCCGCCAGCCGCTCCGGACTACCCGAAGTCGCCGGTCCTGCTGGTCCCCGAGGACGATGAGCGCCGCGCGAGGAGCCCCGCACGACGCGACCCGAGCCCGAAGGCGCACGCCGAACGGGCCAGATCAGCCGCATCGCCGACGTCAGGGCGCGGGAGCTGGCCTGTCCTTGGCCAGGGGCAGCGTGAGCGCCCCGATCAGCGCCACCGACCCCGCCGCGAGCGCGAGTACGTCGCCGGCAGCCCAGTGCAACTGGGCGATCCCCAGCGCG
>JAFASQ010000251.1 GCA_019244395.1 Solirubrobacterales bacterium
CCGCCCAGTAGAACACGGCGCCCACGTCGAACACCCCGTACATCCGTGCCGCGGCGGCCGGGAACCGATCGGGCGCCCGCCACAGCACGTAGGCGACCGTCGCGTGCGGCACCGCGAACCACATCCAGTGGCACCAGACCAGCACGCGCTCGAATCGGTTGACCGCCCCGGGGGCGGCGAGCGTTCGCTGCAGGCGCAGCGTCGGCGGCACCCCGAGGCCGATCGCGCGGTCGATTGCGATCGGGTAGTCGATAAGCGCCCGCTCCGCCAGCCGCTCCGGATCGTCGTTGGGCATCTCATAGGCGGCCAGATAGGCCCACATGTTCAGCACGCCCACGGCCACGTCCCGGGCCCGCGAGCGGGGGACCGCTACACAAAGCGCAACCGGACTCAGCCCCGCGCCCGCGAGGACCGCCGGCCGGGGGATCCCGAGACGGCGGCGCAGCGCGGGCAGGGCGATGCCCGTCGCGACGAGGACCCAAGCCGTCGCTCGAATGCCCCTCGGTGCGCGCAAGGGCGGCGAGTATATGAGGTGCCCGCCGTGGCCCCGCCGACGGCGGCCCGGCGGCATCCTGCGCCCGTCTGTGCCGGTTCTCGTGGCCGGTCAAGCCGAGAGCAGCCGAGCTAGAATCCCGCGCCTTGCGACCCCACGCCTCCGACGCCACGCGCCGCCGTCTCGGGATCCCCCTGAGCGCAGCACTCGCGTCGTGCGTCCTCGTCTCGCTGGTCCTGGCGCCGAGTGCGTCCGCGAACCTGCTCACGCCCAAGGCGGGCGGCTCGCCGAACGCCGACCAGATCCACTCGCTCTACACCATCATCCTGTACATCGCCGCGGTGGTGTTCGTGGGCGTGGAGGCGACCCTGATCTACTCGCTCTACAGGTTCCGCGCCAAGAAGGTGCGGGTGGCGGCGCAGATCCACGGCAACACCCGCCTGGAGATCGGCTGGACGGTCGGTGCCGCGCTGATCCTGGTCATCCTGACCGTGGTCACCTTCGTCAAGTTGCCGAGCATCATCAACCCGCCGAACTCCACTGCTCCGTTCCTCGAATCGGCTTTGACGCAGCCCTCGCCCCCCAACGGTAAGCGGCTGACGATCTGCGTCCAGGGCCGCCAGTTCATCTGGCGCTACGTGTACGGCGCCGCCTGCGAGAACAACCCGTACGCGCCGAAGCTCCCGTACTCCTTTCAGGAGATGTACGTCCCGGCCGGCGTCACGGTGGTGCTGAGCATCACCGCGGTCGACGTGATCCACTCCTGGTGGGTGCCGTCGCTCGGCGGCAAGGTCGACGCAGTGCCCGGCTACACCACGTACACCTGGTTCCAGGCGCGCGGTCCCGCGCTGTACCACGGCCAGTGCGCCCAGCTGTGCGGCCGCCAGCACGCGTTCATGACCGCCCAGGTGGACGTGATGTCTCCCAGCGACTACCAGCAGAAGCTCGCCCAGCTGGGGCAGGACATCCAGAAGGCCAACTCACAGGTGACCACCCTGCGCGCCTACCTGACCAAGACAGGAAACCTCTAGGAGACTGCGTATGTCCGTGACCACAGCTCAGGCGGCCAGGGCGGTTCCCCAGATCACCACCCGCGAGGTGACCGCGCCGCGCCAGACCAAGCGCTGGATCGACTGGATCGTGACCACCGATCACAAGAAGATCGGGATCATGTACCTGGTCACCACGTTCGTGTTCTTCTTCCTGGGCGGCGTGGAAGCGCTGATGATGCGCGTCCAGCTCTCGGAGCCGAACAACACGCTGCTGAGCGGCGAGCGCTTCAACCAGCTGGTCACTCTCCACGGGACGACGATGGTCTTTCTGTTCGTGGTGCCGGTGATGGCCGGGTTCGGCAACTACTTCGTGCCCCTCATGATCGGGGCGCGCGACATGGCCTTCCCGCGTCTCAATGCCCTCTCCTACTGGCTACTGCTGCTCGGCGGGGTCGTCTTTTACGTCACCCTCTTCTACCACCCGCCCGAGGCGGGCTGGTGGAGCTACCCGCCCCTTTCCGAGATCCAATACTCGCCCAGCGGCGGGCAGGACGCGTGGATCTTCCTCATCCACCTCACCGGCATCTCCTCCCTGCTCGGCGCGATCAACTTCTACGCGACCATCGTCAACATGCGCGCGCCGGGGATGAGCTGGGGCCGCCTGCCCCTGTTCGTGTGGGCGATCCTGGTCTACGCGGTCCTCCTGATCATCGCGCTGCCCCCGGTGGCCGCCGCCGTCACCATGCTGCTGACCGACCGGCACTTCGGGACCCACTGGTTCGACCCGACCGCCCACGGCTCGCCCGTGCTATGGCAGCACCTGTTCTGGTTCTTCGGGCATCCCGAGGTCTACATCATGGTCTTGCCCGGCTTCGGGATCATCTCCGAAGTCATCCCGGTGTTCTCGCGCAAGCCGATCTTCGGCTACAAGGCGGTCGCCGCGTCGACCGCGGTGATCGCCTTCCTGGCCACGCTGGTCTGGGCGCACCACATGTTCGCCTCTCCGATTCCGATCGTCGTGCTCGGCTTCTTCATGCTGAGCTCGTTCCTGATCGGCGTCCCCACCGGGGTAAAGATCTTCAACTGGATCTCGACCATGTGGCGAGGCTCGCTGGTCATGACGACGGCGCTGTACTACGCCGCCGGCATGATCGCGATCTTCGTCCTGGGCGGGATCACCGGAATCTTCCTGGCCGTGTTCCCGGTCGACTGGCAGCTCAACGACACCTACTTCGTCGTCGCCCACTTCCACTACACGATCTTCGGCGGCGCCATCTTCCCGGTCCTGGCGGGGCTCTACTACTGGTTCCCGAAGATGACGGGCCGGCTGCTCAACGAACGGATGGGCAAGATCTCGTTTTGGTTCACCTTCATCGGCTTCAACATGACGTTCTTCGTGCAGCACGCGCTTGGCCTGTCCGGAATGGTGCGGCGGATCTACACCTATCAGCCCGGCCTGGGCTGGTCGACGTACAACTTGATCTCGACCATCGGCGCGTTCATACTCGCCGCGGGGATCGTGCTGACGGTCATCAACGTGGCTATCAACTACAAGCGCGGAGCGCTGGCAGGACCGGATCCGTGGAAGGGAAACACCCTCGAGTGGTTCGTGCCCTCTCCCCCGCCGGTCAACAACTTCGACGTGATCCCACGCGTGCGGTCCGTCGAGCCAATGCGCGACATCCGCCGTCAGGTCGAGCGGTCGACCGGGGTGACCCAGAAGTCCGGCGGCGGCGAGCGGTTCGCCCGGGCCTAGCGGATGGACGCGTCCTCGTCGGTCAGCTCCCTGCGGTCGGCACCGGCGGTCGCCGGCGCGCGTCAGCTGCTGGCCGACTACTTCGAGCTGACCAAGCCCAAGGTCCAGACGCTGCTGTTGTTCACGACCATCACCACGATGGAGATCGCCGGCAGCCCGCCGGTGTCGAAGATCGCCCTTACCTGCCTGGGCGGCTACCTGTCGGCGGGCGGCGCCGGCGCGGTCAACCACTACTACGATCGCGACATCGACGCTCAGATGCGGCGCACCGCCACGCGCCCGATCCCGGCCGGTCGGATCTCGCCGCGGGCCGCTCTGATTTTCGGCTTCGTGCTCTGCGCGCTGTCCTTCGCGGTGCT
This sequence comes from Solirubrobacterales bacterium, assembly GCA_019244395.1. Classification (GTDB taxonomy): domain Bacteria; phylum Actinomycetota; class Thermoleophilia; order Solirubrobacterales; family Solirubrobacteraceae; genus Palsa-465. The sequence goes on from JAFASQ010000251.1 coordinate 3,601, forward strand.
GTCGCTGACCGTGAACATGCTGGCCGCGTTGCTGGCGCTGAGTGGGTTCGTCGGTTACGTCGGCGTGTACACGGTCTGGCTCAAGCGCCGTACCGCCCAGAACATCGTGATCGGTGGGGCGGCCGGCGCGGTCCCCCCGCTGGTCGGATGGGCGGCGACGCGCGGCTCGGTGTCGTGGACCGCGGTGTACCTGTTCGCGATCGTCTTCTACTGGACGCCGCCCCACTTCTGGTCGCTCAGCCTCCTCATGAAGGACGAGTACGCCAAGGTGGGCGTGCCGATGATGCCCGTGGTGCGCGGCGAGCGGGAGACGCGCCGGCAGATCCTGCTCTACACACTGCTGCTGTATGCGGTCTCGCAGCTGCCCTTCTGCGCCGGCAAGTTCGGCGCCGCCTACCTGGTCGGGTCGATCCTGCTCGGGCTGGCCTTCATCGGCGGCGCCTTCTTGCTCAACCGCCGGGCGGACCGGCGCACCGCGCTGCGGCTCTACCTGTTCTCGCTGGCCTACCTTGCCCTGCTGTTCGGGACCATGGTGGCCGACGTAAAGCTGTAGCCTCCCAGCCATGGATCGACGGCTCGCCCGCAAGAACCTACGCTCCGGCCTCCTGGCCGGCGCGCTGTCCGCCATCTTGTTCGGCATGACGTTCCTCGCTGCGGCGATCTACGTCCACCCGTGAACGACTCCGACCATCCGGGGCCGGCGCCGCCCGCCGGCGAGGAGCTTCACCTCCCCGGGCCGAGCGTGCTGCCGCTGCTGACGGCGATCGCCATCACGCTTATCGTGGTCGGCACCACGATCAGCCTGATCCTCAGCATCGTCGGAGTCGTGTTCCTCGTGATCGTCGTCTGGCGGTGGGTAGGCGACACCCGGCGCGATATCGGCGAGCTGCCAGAAGAGCACCTCCATTAGGAGCGCACCGACCCCTTAGTGAGCCCGAAGGCCAGACGGGCCAGGCCGGGTGACGGCGCCGGGTGTCAGGCGCGGCCGCCGGCCCACTGCGCGCCGGTCGGCACGTCGCTGGTCGCACCGTCCTCCGTCCAGCAGCGCACGATGTCGCGCATCGACAGGACGCCGGCCAGCTCGCCACCGTCGACCACAACCAGGTGCCGGAAGCCGCCTCTGACCATCGCAGCGGCGGCCCGTTCGAGCGACCAGTTCGGCGAGGCGAAGGTCAGGTCCGAGGTGAGATGATCGGACACGAGCTCCCGGTCGGGATCATCGCCGGAGCCGATCGCCTTGAGGATGTCACGCTCGGTGATCACCCCGGGGCCGGGTGCCTCGGGGTCGAGCACCACGGCGGCGCCAACGTTGCGGCGGAGCATGGCCGCGGCCGCATCGCGAAGCGTGTGGCGCGGGCCAATGGTCAGGACCGTCTCGGACATGCCCTCGCGTACCTGCATCACGCCTCCTGACTAGCTTGCAACAATTGCCTCAATCATAGTGAACGGGCGGCTCCTCGACAGCATGCGCTCGTGCCCGCTACCCCGGCGGGGCGGGCCCAAGCGGCCGCTTTGGCCGAGGTGTCCTTCGTCGAGCAGAACGCTTAGGATGCGGACGGAGTGACGCTCGAGGGCCCGAAGACCGAAGATCGCCGTGCGTAACCGCCCGATTCTTCAGATGGTGGTGATCGGGGTGATCGCCACGGCGATCGGGATCCCGCTCGCGCTGATCATCCCGTGGTTCCCGGCCAAGGCGTCGATCCAAGCGGGGAACATCAGGACGCTCTACGACGTGCTGATCGTCGCCACGGTGCCGATCTTCGTGCTGGTCGAGACGGTGGTCCTGTTCTCGGTCTGGAAGTTCCGGATGCGTCCGGGTCAGGAGGACATGGACGGCCCGCCGATCCACGGCAACACCCGGCTCGAGGTGGTGTGGACGGCGGTGCCCGCGATCCTGATCGTCTCGCTGTGCACGTACGCCTACACCGTCCTGCGCTCCAACGAGGCCAACAAGAAGGGCGCGATGACGGTGAACGTCACCACCCGGCAGTTCGCCTTCCAGTTCGGCTATCCGCAGGCGAACGGCAAGCAGATCGTCTCACCCGTGCTGTACCTGCCAGTCCACCAGCCGATCGTGTTCAAGCTCCGCTCCTATGACGTGATCCACAGCTTCTTCGTCCCGAGCTTCTCGGAGAAGCTCGACGCGGTTCCCGGGATCGTCACCACGCTGCGGGTGACCCCCAACGCGCTCGGGACCTATCCGGTCGAGTGCACCGAGCTGTGTGGCGCGGGCCATTCTCTGATGCGGTCGACCGCGCGGGTTCTCAGCGCCTCGGCCTTCGAGAGCTGGCTGCGCTCGCAGCCGGCCAACGCGGCGCCACCGATCGGCGCTCCGCCACCGGACGTCAACCAGGCGGTGCCGGGCTATTCGCCGGGCGGCTCGGGCGCCCCTCCGCCTGGCTCGACGCCCAACGGCTCATCTCCGGCAAGCCCGTCGTCCGGCTCTTCGACGAGTTCGTCCTCCTCGAGCACGGGCGCCGCGGCCGGCAAGGCCGTGTTCACCGGCGAGGCTGGCTGCAGCGGCTGTCACACGCTCGGCGCCGCCGGCGCCACCGGAACCGTCGGTCCGAACCTCGACGCCCGGCTACGCGCGGACTGCGCCAGCGCCCGCTCCAAGCCCATCCGCGGCGCCACCCTCCAGCAGTGCATCCGGACGGCGATCACGAGGCCCTACGCCTACCTGCCCTCGGGCTACAGCGCCGGAATCATGCCCAGCAACTTCGGCCAGCGTCTGACTTCTGACCAGATCGAAGCGCTCGTCAATTTCTTGGCCAGCGCAGCCAAATGAGGGGCGGTCGTGGCGTCCAGAGGAGGTATCTTGAAGGCGATGCATAGCGGCCCTCGTCGCGTTAGCCCTCGTCGCGTTAGGGATCCTCGGCGCGAGGCCGGCGCCGGGCGCCTGATCCAGCGCGCGGGCCGGGTTGGGAAGGAGGTCTTTTGATGGCAGTCACGGCAACGACAGTTCACGAGGCTCCCACCGCAGCGCGCCCCACGCGCGTGCCGCTTCCGCCCAAGCTCCGCGCCCCGGGTTGGTACCGCGCCGCGCTGTTCGAGGTGCTGGGCTTCGCGTTCGGGTTCGGCATCGTGGTGCTGATCCGGTGGCTCATGCACGACCACCCGATCATCAACGGGCACGCGATCACCATCGTCGAGCTGTTCTCCGTCCCGATCTTCTTCCTGGTCGGGATCGGCACCTGCGACTACTGGCTGTACTGGGCGTTCGGGCGCCCGACCCGCCCAGAGGATCACTCGGGCCACGGAGCCCACAGCTGGCGCGACTACTTCCGCGTCAATACCGACCATAAGGTCATCGGGGTCCAGTACACGGTCACCTCGTTCTTCTTCCTGCTCGTCGGCGGCATGCTGGCCATGCTGATCCGCGCCCAGCTGGCCAAGCCGGGGATGCAGTTCC
>JAFASQ010000285.1 GCA_019244395.1 Solirubrobacterales bacterium
CAGGAGCTTCAACAACAAAGCGGGTAACAGCAGTTCAACCGCTCGAAGCGCCCGCTCCTCGCCGCAGCGCGTGCACCCGGCGCGCCGGACAGGTTGGCCCCGACCGAAGCTCCGAGCGCTAGCTGACGCTCCAAAGTTGCAAGCATCAGACCGATCAAGACGGGTCGAGACCCGCTTAATCTGTTGGTGCCATGGGTGGTTCCGGTGGCGAGCCACTGCCTGCGCACAGCGTCGTAGTCACGGTCCCTGGTACTCGAGCTGGACTCGTTGGACGGCGCGGGGTACATCACCGGGCGGAGTCTGTCGGTCAGCGGGGGCCTGACGATGGCGCGAAGCTCGGCTCGGGACCGCGGTCAGGAATGCGATCGCGCCGCGCGAAGAACTCCGCGCCCTCGATGCTGATGCGGGGCGTCACCCGGTCGAGCCAGCGCGGCATGAACCAGTTGCGGTTGCCCATCAGCACCATCAGCGCGGGCACCAGCAGGCAGCGCACGATGGTGGCGTCGAGGATCACCGCGACCGCGAGGCCAACCCCGAACTGCTTGATCGTCGGATCCCCGTTGAGCACGAAGCTGCCGAACACGAATACCATGATCAGTGCCGCTGCGGTGATCACGCGGGCGCTGGTGACGAGGCCGGAGACGACGGAGCTCTTGTTGTCCTCGCCGGCGTGGACGTGCTCCTCGATCTGGCTGACCAGGAACACCTCGTAGTCCATGGACAGCCCGAACAGGATCGCGAACATGAACAGTGGTACGTAGGAGACGATCGGGACCTTCCCGGGTAGGCCGATCACGCCGCTGAGCCAGCCGAATTGGAAGATCGCGGTCAGTACGCCGTAGGAGGCGGCGATCGAGAGCAGGTTCATGACCGCGGCCTGGGCTGGGACCACGACGGTACGGAAGGCCAGGATGAGCAGCAGGAAGCTGAGGGCGATGACGACGGCGATCTGAAGCGGCAGCTTGGCGGAGATCCTCGTCGCCAGGTCGACGTAGCCGGCGGTGATGCCGCCCACGTAGGCGCGCAGGTCCGTGCCCTTCTCGGCAGTGGGGATCGTGCTTTCGCGGAGCTTGTTGACGAGATCGGTCGTCTGGTTCTCAGCTGGTCCGGCCTTGGGGATCGCGTTGAAGTACGCGGTGGTCCCGGCCTTGTCGAGCTGCATCGGCGAGACCCCGACCACGCCGCCGGTCGAGGCCACGTCCTTCTGGAGCGTGGCCAGGCGCGGGTCATTGGTTCCGTTCTGGGCCGGCGATCCAAGCGTCACGGCGATCAGCAGCGGTCCGTTGACTCCTGGCCCGAAGTTCGTGGAGAGGAGGTCATAGGCGCGCCGGGCGGTAGTGGAGGTGGAGAGCGCGGCGGTGTCCTGCTGGCCGAGCGTCAGCGACAGGAGCGGGATCGTGAGCGGGATCAGGATCGCGAGCGCCGCGAGTCCGGCCACGATCGGCCGCTTGGCGATGTCACGCGCCCATTTCGCCCACAGCCCGTTTCGCACCTCTTCGTCGCTGGCGGGATGGCGAACCCGCAGCGAGTTGATGTGCCGTCCGAGCAGAGCCAGTTCGGCGGGCAGCAGCGTGAGCGCGGCGAGCACCGCGACCACCACGGCGATGGCGGCCATCAGGCCCATCGTCGTGACCAGGGGGGTTCCGGCCACAGCCAGCGACACGAGCGCGATCGTTACGGTGCAGCCAGCGAAGAAGACGGCTCCGCCGGAGGTGGCGGCCGCGCGCGTGATCGACTCGTCCATGGGCAGGTCGTCGTGCAGGCCTCGGAAGTGCCGTGTGACGATGAACAACGCATAGTCGATCCCCACGCCGAGGCCGATCATCGTCGCGAGGGTCGGCGCGACCGTCGGTACCGTCAGCACGTGGCCGAGGATACGGATCACCGCGAGCGTCGAGGCCAGGGCGAAGATGGCGGTGACGATCGGCAGCAGCATCGAGGTGATCGTCCCGAAGGTGATCGTGAGGATCACCATCGCGGCGATGATGCCCACGAGCTCGCTCGACTCGGTCGACGGCTTCGATACCTTCTGGCCGAGCTGCCCGCCGGTCTCGACCTGCAGACCGGCCGCCTCCGCTGGTTTGGCGGCGGCGTCGATGATCGCCTGCGCGTCGGATTTCGACAGCGACCCGGGCGGGACCGCCAGCGTCACCGAGATGTATCCGGTGGCCTGGTCCTTGCTGAGCGCCGACGCGCCCTGGGGCGTCAGCGGGTTCACCACCGCGGCGACGTCCTTGTTCTTCGACAGGTTTGCCGCGGCCTGGTTGACGGCGTTCGCGTTGTTCTGATCGGTGAGCTTGCCGGTCTTAGTGTGGAGCACGATCGGGCTCGTCCCGTTGGCCTGAGCCGGGAAAGAGCGCTTCAGGGTCTCGGTCGCGTGCTGGCTGTCGGTGCCGGGCAGCGAGAGGTTGTCGTTGGTGTTGTCGCCGAGCCCGTGCGAAACCGCCACCAGCGCGATCGTCGCCACCAGCCACACCCCGAGCACCACGAACCGCCTGCGCACGCAGAACCTTGAGAGTTCGTACAACACACCGGTCACTAGCCACTTCTCCCTTTTTGTCGCCCAACAAACGGCTACCTTGCCGCGCGGGGATCGTCGCGCGGCGTGCCGGCAAAGTCAAGCGGCCGGCGAATCGACTCCGCCTAGCGAACGCCAAAACGGGCTCATCGATTGCTTGTGAATAGAGTTCGGCATCTTGTTGAAGAGTCACTCGACTGCCGCTCGCGCAGCCGTTGCACAAGAGTTCGAGGGGCCGGGATCGGGCTCTCCCTCCGGACGAGGAGCACGAGCGCTGGCTTAATCGCTGGCACCCGCGAGTTGCATACGCAGACCCGAGCCGAGTCCTGGGACACCCCGCGGCGGTGTACGCTTCTGCGATCGCTCAAAACGACCGTCACGATCGGCGTCGCGGGCGAGTGACGTGGCTCCTCCTTTATCGCCGCCAGGGGAGTGCGGGGT
>JAFASQ010000406.1 GCA_019244395.1 Solirubrobacterales bacterium
CCGGAGCTCAGGGGCGCGGTTCGCGGTCGCCGAGCGCTTACCAGCCTCCGCGGTGGGTAGCGGGACCGGGTCGAGTAATCGAGGAGGCCTGGGTGAGGTCCAGCGAAATCCGGCGAGTGCTGTCCGTCGCGGCCGTGGGTGTAGCCATTGGCGCGGCCGGCTGCGGCTCGAGCACCAGGAAGACGACCAGCGCGTCCACGGCGAACCCCTCGACGGCGACGAAGGCCTATCACGCCGGCGAATTCTGCACCAAGAAGAAGGCCGCTCTCTACCGAGCGCAGGGGTTCAAGTGCGTCAAGGTGAAGGGCAGCGATCGGTTGGAGAAGAGCTAGGCCCTAGGTCACGGGTCGACGCTCTCGCGATCATCCGCGACCGCGTAGACGAGAGGTCCCGGCGCTGCCGCCGACCGTGACGCTCGTCGTTTCGACAGCAGGCGCTCGGCAGCGGCCAGGGGCACGCCTCTCCTTCCACGAAAGACCGGCCGCGTCAAGCCGTCGCGCGCCACTGACACAGGTTGCGTGGATGGGGTCAGCTGACACGCATGCTCGCGGCTAACTGAGCCGCTGAGCACCCTTCAGCCCTAGCTCTCGGGACCTCGGTGAGCCCCCACCGGCGCGCGAACCGCCAGAGATCCCGTGCTGGGCGGGGCAGCGCGACGGTTCCGCGGAAACGCAACTTCCACGTTGCGCGTCGCTTCGCCCCCGCGAGTTGACCGAGCGCAGCCAGCGCGCTTGCCATTTTGGCCATCCTGGTCGCGAGTGGCGACGCCTCCCGGGCGCATGAAAAACGCCGTGGTCGCAGCCTGCCTCTTCGGCGCACCCCCGCGCCCCCCTCAGGCTCGTCACCCGGATCCGGAGCTCGACTCCACGTTGCGGCGCAAGTTCTCGTGGTATGTCCGGAACTGTCGGTCGACGATGAACCTGACGACTGGGCTGAGGAACCGCACGACACCCCGCAGCGCGCCCTGGGCAAGGAAATGCACCTGCGTAGCACCGTCCATCGGGGTCAGCGCCCAGGTCCCGTCGATGGGCTGGGGGCCCTCGACGATGTGGGTGTGCAACCGCCTTGGCCTCTCGAACTGCGTGAACTCCACCACCTGCTCGAACTCTTTGCGTCCAGGGACCTTGGTCCACTCGCGGACGCGGTACCCCGCACGTGGCGGCCCCTCGCTGAGCACCTGCACCCGAGTCTTCGAGGTCTGCCAGTCCCGGAGGTTCTCGGGATTCGTCATGTAGTCGAAGACAGCCTCGGGTGAGCTCCCGACTCGGAATGTCTGCTCTATGCGCACCCGCGCGAGCATCTCACTTATCGGACTCGGTGTCACTCGAGCGGGACGGGTGGCGGTTCGGGCGTGGCCCACCGCGGCGACGCGGCGCAGGTTGGATACGTTCTGCCGCGTGGGCTGGTTGGCGAGAAGGACGACGACGTGGGCCCTCGTCCTCGCGTCAGTGCTCGTGTCGTTCGCCGTGATCCTGGGCTTCGCGATCGCGACCGGTGAGTTGCTCGAGCTGGGCGAGCGCCCGAACGGATCCACCGCATTCGACAGCTCAATCACCGACTGGATGGTCGCCCACCGCACGAGCGCCCTGACCACCGTGGCGCGCGTGCTGTCGACCATTGGGAGTCAGGCGGTCCTGATCCCAGTGGCCGGCGTGCTCTTCGCCGCCCTGCTCATCCGGCGGCGCTTGGTTCTCGCCGCCTTGCTCCTCACCGCGTGGGGTGGAGCGATCCTCCTCTACAACCTGACCAAGCACTTCGTCCACCGGCCGCGCCCACCCGCAGACATCTGGTTGACGAACGTCGGGAAGGCCACCTCCTTCCCGTCGGGACACGCAACGCAGTCGCTGGCCACCTTCCTCGGGCTGGCGCTGGTCAGCGCGGCGTGGCTGCCACGCGCGCGTTGGCCCGGAAAGGTCCTCGCGCTCATCCTTGCCGTCGGGGTCGGCTGGTCGCGCGTCTATCTGGGGGTGCATTGGACCACGGATGTCGTTGCCGGTTGGCTGATCGCCACGGCCTGGGTCGTCGCCGCCGTCTGGTTGGCTGTGCGCGCAGACTCGATTTCCGCCTCAACCGGGTAACCCGGCGCTTGCGAGGCAGTGGGTTCCGCATCGCGGAAACGATCCGGCGCCAGCCGTGCCGCCGACCAAAAATAGGGAACCGCAGCCGCCCAGAAATGAGGCTTCCTGCCGATGTGCCGGACTCCTCTCGGCAATAAGTTGCGGCCTCACAGACGGCCGGATCCACGATCTGATAACCGACCTCGGGGGAGCGCTCGATGCGGGAGGGACCATCACACCGCGATTTCTTGAAGGGACTCGGAGCGACGGGGACTGGGCTCTTGGCGGGCTCGCCGACCGTCGGCGTCGGTCGCGGTACCTCCTCGGCCGAGGCGGCATCCGGCCTCCGGCGGTCGACCCGCGCAAATACGGCAGGGCCCCAGCGCGCGGGCGAGCAGCGTCGACTTGGGGAGGATCTTCCGGACCTGCCGCGGTTCGCTGAGGCGACCGACACGGTGCGCGGCGCCGTGCTCGAGGTCGGCAGCGCAGGCGGAATCATGGACCCCCGGGGATCAACTCGCGGCAGGAGCCCAGGCCTGATCGTCAATCCGACCGCGGCACGTTCGCCACCGAGGAACGGCGCGCTTCTACGGTGAGGCGGGGACGGACTGGTGCTTCGACGTCGCGCTCCGGGCGGCGCCGAGCACGCCCGAGGCGTGGGACATGACGACCGTTTGCGGGGCTGCGTTCGCGCGCTCTGTCCGCGAGGCCAGCGATTAGGCCGGCGGGGCGCGCGTGGTGCGCGAGGAGTAGCGCCGGGCAGGGTTTGCCGGGGTGGCGCGCCCCGGACGGGGTGGCGCATACTCGGGCCCCGGTGGCGCGAACCGGGCGTGTGCTCGGGCCCCGCTGGCGCGAACAGCGCGTGTACTCGGCCCCGGTGGCGGCGGCGCCGCCTTCCGGAGCGGCGGCGCCGCCTTCCGGAGCGGCGGCGCGGCGCTCACCTCGGTGCAAAACACCCCAAAGCGCCCGCCGACACGGACGCGTTGGGGATATAAGCACCCCCACGGCGCTTATATGCGCTCGGTGCCGCCGGCGGGGCTGGCTTTTCTGCGTTATGCACCGCGCCGAGGGCGCGTCCGGCCGGCGGGGCCGCGGGTCGGGACCCACGTGCTCCGCGCATCGTTCGCTCCATTGCGCCCACATCCTGTTGCACAACCGAGTGCTGGACGAGCCGTCCGAGTTCGACCTGCGGCGCTTTCCGCGCACCGTCGCCGAACCCTGATTGGGCTGCTGCGCGCGATCCGCAGTTGCCGGTGATGTTGGATTGAGACTGGGTCCGAGGACGAGGTCGGTACCGAGGAACGGCTGGAAGGCGGGATATACGTTCAGGTAGCTGGTCACCTACACCCGGGCACACTTCCTCCACTCGCAGGTGTGGTCGAGCCAGGCATGTACCGATGACTGCGCACCTACTCACCCCCTTGCATGCCGCCATGCGCTCCTGATCGTGCTGATGAGCCCGGGGCCGCGGCGCCTCCCGCAGGCCGGCCGAGCGCTCGGTCGGAGCCTGCACGAATTCCGGCAGCGCCTCGCCGGCCGCGACCCGACAGGACTCGATCCGCAGCCGGACGACGCGGATCGCCGCTAGGCGTAACGAAACGCGTCTGCTACCGTCGGCCGCTCGCGTCTGGCCGGGGCGATAACAGATGCGCGCGACGATCGCGCACGAAAGGAGTCGTAGTAAATGCGTGTACGTGGGGCGGCGTCCATCGCCGCAGCATTGTTGTCAACCGGGGTGGCGGCGAGTGCCGCGACCGCCGCGGGCGGTCCGCCGCCCCCGAAGGGCGTCGGCGGGGCCAAGGTCCAGCTGGTGGCCAGCGGTCTCCACACGCCGACGTCGTTTGCCTTCGGCGGCGGCAACCTGTTCGAAGGCGACGGCGGCGCCGAGAGCAAGAGCGGCCCGCCCGCGGGCGGCGGCGTGTACGTGCTGAAGGGCGGAACCGGAAAGCTGATCCCGGGCTCGCCGCAGTTCGTCGCCGGGGTGGCTTGGTACAAGGGCGCGCTGTACGTCAGCGGCGGCTCGTTCACCGGTCCGACCACCTCGAAGTGGCAGATCATGAAGTGGAGCGGCTGGGACGGCACGACGTTCACCAAGCGCCAGGCGGTCTACACCGCGCCGAAGAAGTTCGCCGGGTTCAACGGCCTGGCCTTCGGGGCCGACGGACGGCTCTATGTCGGTGTTGACGTCGGCCTGACCAACAGCAACGACCATGGTCCGGCCAAGACGCCGTACGTTTACGACATCCTGTCGATCAAGCCGAACGGCAAAGGCTTCAAGGTGTTCGCCACCGGCATTCGTCAGCCGTGGCAGCTGGCCTTCCCGAAGGGTTCGTCATCGCCGTATGTCTCTGCCCTCGGTCAGGACTCGCCGGCCAATCTCAACCCGCCGGACTTCGTGCTGCGGGTCAAGCAGGGCGACAACTACGGCTTCCCCGGCTGCACCTGGGTCGTTCCCGCCAAGTGCCAGGGCTTCGCCAAGCCGTTCCAGCAGTTCGGAGCGCACACCGACATCATGGGCATGGCCATCATCGGCAAGCGGCTGTACATGACCTCCTTCCTGGGGACCACCGGCAAGGGCCCGGGCGGAGAGGTTGTCTCGATGCCGCTGAGCGGTGGAAAGCTCGAGCCCGTGGTGAAGGGCTTCGTCGCCCCGACTGTCGGGCTCGGCGTGCACGGCGGCTCGCTCTACGTGGGTGAGCTGACCGGCCAGGTGTTCCGCGTCACGCCGTAGCACCTGCGGAGAACGTCTGTTTCATCCCGGCGCCCCTCCGGCGCCGGGATGACCAGGCAACCGGCGCACAGGACCCTGACGATCGGTTCAATGTGGGTCATCGGGAAGCGTGAGGATTGGAGCGGCACGTGGCGGTAGCCGTAGGAGCGCGCGGAGGTAGAGCACCAGCGGCGCTGAGGTTGCTCGGCGACGAACGGCTGGCCCGCCTGGCCGAGAACGGGCATGAGCGGGCGTTCGCCGTGGTGTACGAGCGCCATCACCAACCTTTGTACCGATATTGCCGCTCGATCCTGCATAACGACGCCGACGCCCAGGACGCGCTGCAGTCGACTTTCGCCGCCGCCTTCGGGGCCCTGGTGCGCGGCCGGCGCGACGCCCCGATCCGTCCCTGGCTGTTCCGCATCGCCCACAACGAGGCCGTGTCGTCGCTCAGACGCCGCCGGCCCACCGCGGAGCTGTCGGCGGCCTCTGAAGCGTCGACCGCCTCGGTCGAGGATCAGGTGGCCGAGCGGGCGGAGCTGGGCTTGTTGTTGGGCGATCTTGGTAAGTTGACCGACAGGCAGCGCTCGGCTCTGGTGATGCGCGAACTGAGCGGCCTCTCGCACGAGGAGATCGCGATCTCGCTGGGCATCTCGGTCGGCGCCGCGAAGCAGACCATCTACGAGGCGCGCCGGTCGTTGTTCGAGTTCGCCGAGGGTCGAGCCATGGATTGCGACGAGATCCGCAAAACCGTGTCCGACGCCGGCGGGCGCGCCGTGCGTGCTCGCCGCGTCCGCGCCCATTTGCACGAGTGCGCGGGATGCGCTGCCTTCGCCGCCGCCATCCCGGCCCGCAGCGCGGAGCTTCGCGCGCTCGCTCCGTCACTGCCCGTGCTGGCGGCCGGCGGGCTGCTCGAGCGGATTTTGGGAGCAAGCCCCGGCCACGGCGCCGGCGTCGGGCTGTCCACGGCGGTGGCGGGAAAAACCGCGAGCGTGGCGCTCAGTGCCAACGCCCTGGCCGGCGCCGCGGTCGTGGCCACCGCGACCGTGGGCGTCACGCTCGGCGTTGGGAATCTGGCGCACCGTCATGCGCATGCCGCCCGGATCCGTCCCACCGGGCCGGCCGTCACCGCGGCATCCCGCGCTGCGCCCGCGTCCCTGGCGCGTGATCGCGTGGCGCCATCCCGTGGCGGGCTCGGGTATCCGGGCGGTGGGACGGGCACGACATCCGGGGCCGTGTTGCACAGTCCTCGCGCGCCAGCCGGAGGAGCGTCGCACACAGGATCAGGGACGGCCGCTAGGGTCAATTCCGCATCACCTAGCCGTTCCGGCGCCGCCCCCGGGCACTCCGGCGCCGCCCCCGGACACTCCAGCAGCCCCCCCGGACACTCCAGCAGCCCCCCCGGAC
>JAFASQ010000537.1 GCA_019244395.1 Solirubrobacterales bacterium
GTGGCGGCGATCCGCGAGCCCCGCGGGCGGCCCCAGGCGGAGAGTGCGGGCGGCCCCGGGCGGAGAGTGCGGGCACAGCGCCGGGGATCGCCGGCGCCGGCGCGGGCCGCCGGAGCGCGCGAGTTGCCACCGCGGGGCTCGCGGATCGCCGCCACCGTCATAGCAGGCCGCCGGCCCGCGGGATCACGCGGGATCACGCGCCACGCATCCGCACGAACCGCTCGCACACGGCGATGGCGCGCTCGATCGTGTCCCAGTGCAGAGCCTCGGGCACGTCGGACGGCCAGTGGTAGTTCATGGGCAGCTTGGTCTCGTCGACCGAGGCGAGGGTCGCGACGCGGTAGCCGGCGCGCAGGGGGATGATGGCGTCGGTGGCCGCGGTGGTACGCAGGCCGCGGACGAGCGGGACGCCGGCGTCGGCGGCCGCCTGGGCGAGCGCCTCGCGCGTGTCGGCGGGATAGTCGCGCATGCGCAGCATGCCCTCGCCCTCGACCACGATCAGGGTCGGTCCGCCGACGCACTCGAGGCAGATCATCTCGGTCCGGTCGCGGTCGAGGCCGGCGAAGTGGCGCCGGCCGAAGGCTTGCATGCCCTCGCTGAAGGACTCCTCGGAGCCGGTGGAGACGAGCAGCACCCGGACGCCGTCGAGCGGCCGCTCGCGCAAGGCGCCGGCGAGCGCGATCAAGGCCCCGACGGCGCTGAGGTTGTCGTTGGCGCCGGGCACGGTGGGGCGCAGGCCAATATCCGTCATCGCGACGGTGGCGCCGACTGACAGGGCAACCCCCGCCGCGAGAAGCCGCCGGAGGCCGAGCACCGAGGCCAGGCACACGAGCACCGGGCCCATCCACACCGCGTAGAGCAGCGGCGCGCTCCGGCTGGCCGCCGCATGTCGGCGCGGGCTGAGCTTCAGGGGAATCCGGGGGAAGATCGGGTGAAAGATGAGACCGGAGTGCGCCGCGTCGTGATGGGAGATCAGGACAACGGTGCGCTCGCCGGCGCGATCGCCCGCCTCGGCCACGACGTTCCAGGTCGAGCGATGGGGCAGGACCCGGCGGAACCAGCGCCGGCCGTGCCCGAGGTCGTCCCACAAGGCTCCGGCTCCGGTCCCGGCCGCGATCGCCGCGAGCGCCCGTGCCGGCCAGCCACGGCGGCGCATCGCGAACACACCCGCGCCGGCCGCGACTCCATTAACCAGGCCTATCGGCCACCAGTAGCCGCCGTGGGCGCGCTCCTCTTCGACCGCGACGCGACAACCCAGCGCGCGCAAACGGGCGGCGATAGCCTCCGCCGCGCGGCGCTCGCCGGCCGAGGCCGACGGCCGCGACATGGCCGCGAGCTCCAGGATCGCCGCTCTCCAGTCCGCCGCGTGATGTGAGCTGGTGCTCATCGGGCTCTGTAGATTGCCGGTTCTCGGTTCGGCGCGCGATGAGAGTCGGCAAATGTGAACGCGAATGCTCTGGAGGGCACGGCATCCCGTTGCTACGCTCCTTCGCCGATGACCCACCACGACGGCTTAGCCGAGAGCGAGAGACCGCGAAGTAGTACGCCCGCGGCCGGTCTGGTGGACGTCGCCGGGATCTGATCCCCGAAGATCCGAGCGACCTCCGGCCGGCACGGGAGTCCGGCGACAGGTGAAAGGAGGTCCAGCGGATGGCCAGCGAAACGCGCCCGCGCGCAGTGCTCGACGCCGCCCACACCGGCGACATCCAGGGCGCGTTCGGCACGATCCGCGAGTACGAGGAGAGCCACCGCAGCCTGCGCGCGCGGCTGCTGGCGCTGCTGGCGATCGTCGGGCCCGGGCTGATCGTGATGGTGGGCGACAACGACGCCGGCGGGGTGGCCACCTACTCACAGGCGGGCCAGAACTACGGGACCAGCCTGCTGTGGGTGCTGCTGCTGCTCGTCCCGGTGCTGATCGTCAACCAGGAGATGGTGGTCAGGCTGGGCGCGGTAACGGGAGTGGGTCACGCCCGGCTGATCGTCGAGCGCTTCGGGCGCTTCTGGGGCCTGTTCTCGGTCATCGACCTGTTCGTGCTCAACTTCCTGACGGTCGTCACTGAGTTCATCGGGGTGAGCCTGGCGCTCGGCTACTTCGGGGTGTCCAAGTACGTCGCGGTGCCGATCGCCGCGATCGCGCTCGTCGGCATCACCGCCAGCGGCAGCTTCCGTGCCTGGGAGCGCTCAATGTTCGTGTTCGTGTTCGCGAACCTGCTCGTGGTGCCGCTGTTCTTCCTCGGGCACCCGCACGGTGATCAGATCGCACGCGGATTCATCGTGCCGGGTATCCAGGGCGGCGCGACGTCAACCTCGGTGTTGCTGATCATCGCGATCGTCGGCACCACCGTGGCGCCCTGGCAGCTGTTCTTCCAGCAGTCGAACGTCATCGACAAGCGGATCACGCCCCGCTGGATCAACTACGAGCGCCTCGACACCTGGATCGGTGCGGTGGTGGTGGTGGTCGGGGCGGGTGCGCTGATCTGCGTTTCGGCGTTCGCGTTCGCCGGCACACGCTATGCGGGGCACTTCGTCGACGCCGGCGCGACCGCGCGCTCGCTCGAGAACGTCCTTGGCACCCCGGCCGGCGCGTTCTACGCGCTGGTGTTGCTGAATGCCTCGCTGATCGGGGCGGGCGCGCTCACGCTGGCCACGAGCTACGCGTTCGGCGACATCACCGGCGCGCGGAGCTCACTGCACCGGAGCTTTCGGGAGCAGCCCGGGTTCTACATGCTGTTCGCGCTGGTCATCGCCGGCGCCGCCGCGATCGTCCTCATCCCCGGTGCTCCCCTCGGGGTGATCACTCTGGCGGTGCAGGCGCTGGCCGGCGTGCTCCTGCCCAGTGCCAGCATGTTCCTGCTGCTGCTGTGCAACGACAAGGCAGTGCTCGGTCCGTGGTGCAACCGGGCCTGGCTGAACGTGCTTGCGGTGGTGATCGAGGGCGTGTTGCTACTGCTGTCGCTGATCCTCATGGCGACCACCGTGTTCCCGCACATCGACGTGACCGCATTCACGGTGGTCGGGGCGGCGGTCATCAGCGCCGGGCTGCTCGTGTTCGGTGCCCTCGTGCTGCGGGGGCGCCGCCGGCGAGGCCCAGTCAAGCCGCCCGCGTCGGGTCCGCGAGTGCCCCGAGAGCAATGGACGATGCCGCCGATCGCGCTCCTGGAGCGTCCGGTCCAGTCGACCGGACGCAGGGTGGCGATGCTCGCGCTGGAGGGGTATCTACTCTTGGCGGTCGCGATGCTGATCGTCAAGGCAGTGCAGTTGGCCGGCGGGTGAGATCCGAGTGATCGCCCGCTACACACGTCCGGAGCTGGCCGAAGTGTGGTCCGACCACGCCCACTTCGAGGCCATGCGTGAGGTCGAGGTGGCCGCGTGCGAGGAACTGGAGGGGCCCAGCGAGGATGAGCTCGAGGCGATCCGTGCCGCGTCCTTCACGGTCGAGGCGATCGCCGAGCGCGAACGCGTCACCGATCACGACACCGCTGCGTTCGTCGACGTGCTGGCCGCCTCGGCCGGGCCGCCCGGACGCTGGATCCACCACGGACTTACCTCGAGCGACGTGCTCGACACGGGCCTGGCGCTGCAGCTGCGTCGCGTCGGCGAGATTGTCCTCCCCGACGCGCGTCGACTGGTCGAGGCGTTCGCGGATGCGGCTCGGGAGCATGCGCACACGCTGTGCGTAGGGCGCACGCACGGCATCCACGCCGAGCCGACCACGTTCGGGATCAAGCTCGCCGGCTTCGCGTTCGAGGCCCATCGGAACGCGGAGCGCCTCGCACGGGCGTTCGACCAGGTCGCGGTGGGGGCGATCTCGGGCGCGGTCGGCACCTACTCGGCCACCTCGCCGGAGTTCGAGGAGCGGGTGCTGGCCCGGCTCGGGCTGGCGCGCGAACCGGTCTCGACGCAGGTGGTGCCGCGCGACCGTCACGCCGAGTTGCTTCAGGCGATTGCGCTGGCCGGCGCGGGCATGGAGCGCTTCGCGACGGAGATCCGCAACCTCGCCCGCACCGAGGTCGGGGAGGTGCGCGAGCCGTTCGGCCGCGGCCAGAAGGGCTCCAGCGCGATGCCGCACAAGCGCAACCCGATCAAGTCCGAGCAGGTGGTGGGCCTGGCCCGGGTGCTGCGCGGGAATGCCTTGGCCGCGCTCGAGGACGTGGCGCTGTGGCACGAGCGCGACATCTCCCACTCCTCGGTCGAGCGAGTCATCCTGCCCGACTCAACGATCCTGCTCGATCACCTGCAGCGGCGTGTCCTCGGGCTGGTCGGAGGGATGGTGGTCGATGCCGATCGGATGCGGGAGAACCTCGAGCTCACCCATGGTGCGCTGTTCTCCCAGCGCGTGCTGCTCGCGCTCGTGGAGGCCGGGATGAGCCGCGACGCCGCCTACCGGGTCGTCCAGCGTCTGGCCCAGCAGGCGATCGACTCGAGAGTGCACATGCGCGACCTTCTCGCGGCTGACCCGGCCGGCGCCGGCCTTGACCTCGACGCGATCTTCGACTACGCGCCGTACGTGCGCCACGCAGACGAGATCGTCGGGCGGCTCGACGCGATCACCGCACCGGAGCCCGTCGCACGCATCTGAGGAGGCTTAGGACCCGCGCGCGTCCTCAGCGCGGGTGGATCCCGCCATCGAGCGAGACGAC
Source organism: Solirubrobacterales bacterium (assembly GCA_019244395.1). GTDB lineage: Bacteria > Actinomycetota > Thermoleophilia > Solirubrobacterales > Solirubrobacteraceae > Palsa-465. The sequence goes on from JAFASQ010000537.1 coordinate 4,641, forward strand.
CTGGTTGGTCAGGTACGGGTTGCGCAGGATGGCCATGGCCAGATCGGCGACCTCCTCGGGTTCACCCAGGCGGCCCACCGGCACACGCGACCGGAGCTCCTCTGGATTGCCCGGGAGCATGCCGGTCTGCGTGATGAGCGCGGGCGCGATCGCGTTGACGGTGACCCCGTCGCCGGCGGTGCGGCTGGCCAGGAAGTGGGTGAGGCCGTGCAGGCCGGCCTTCGAGGCGGCGTAGTGCGGTCCGACGATGCCTCCGGTGAACGCCGCCACCGAGGAGACGAAGAGGATGCGGCCGAAGCCCCTGGCGCGCATGGCGGGCAAGGTTTGCTGGGCGAGCAGGAACGGCGCCCGGAGATTGACCGCGATCATCTCGTCGAAGTCCTCGACCGAGACTTCCTCCAGCGTCTGCCGGCGACCGAGGCCGGCCGCGGCGATGAGCACGTCGATCGAACCGAGGCGCGGCTCGACCGCCGTGAGCAGCTCGGCCGCCGCATCTGACCGGCGCAGATCGGCGCCGACGGCCAGCGCGTGCCGGCCGTCGGCCACGAGCCGATCGGCCAGCAGCTGAGCAGGCTCCGGGTTGGCGCCATAGGCGAGCGCGACCGAGGCGCCCTCGGCCGCGAGCCGACGCGCGACCGCCTGACCGATTCCGCCGCTCGCGCCGGTGATCAGCGCCACCTTGGTGCTCAGCGGGTGGTCGTGAGGCATCGGGCAATGGATACCGTGTCCGTCTACGATTTGCGCGGCCGTGCCCCCGCGCAAGCATCAGGATCTGATGACCGCGGCCGTGCAGCGCGATGGCGATGCGCAGCGGGCCCTGCTGGCGGGGGACCGCGACGCTGCGCGGCGCGCGTTCGCCGACGCGGCCGAGCTGTACCGGCAATCGTGGGAGGTGGCGCCGCGGACCGCGTACGGCCGGCTGGTCGGGATGCTCAAGTCCTCCACGCTGGCCGGGGGCGGCTCCTCCGAGGCGGAATACGTGCTCGCCGCGTTGCCCGATGCCGACCCGCAGTCCGCCACCGCGTCCTACGCGCGCGCGCTCGCGGCGCTGATCATGGGGCTTGACGAGGACGCACAGGTGTGGGCGGTGCGGATGAGCGCCGGCGGGGACGCGTTCGTTCGAACCGCCGAGGCGATCGCGGCGCTGGCCGGGCATGCCGGGCCGAGGTTTGAGGCAGCGCTGGAAGGGATCGTGCGGGATTTCGAGCGGCGAGCCGAGCACCTCACCGGTGTGGCCATCGCCGACACCGCGCTCATGCTCGAGGTGCTGGCGGCACGGCGTGGGGTGGCGGTGGCGATCGAAAGCCCGGTTCTGCCGGCGCTTCGGTGATCTAGGCTCTGCCGTCCCGCCTGGGACCAACGTGACCGGAGGCGGCGCCAGCGTTGCGGACAAGTCAGGGTCTGCGTCGCTCGTGGACAGCTACCCGAACGGCAAGGGCGGCTGGGCCGCCGACTCCGCGGACTTCAACGCTGACACCAGCGGCCTCGTCTACGCGATCTGCGCGCCGGCTGCAGCCACGGCACCGTAACGAACGAAACGTGGGGCCCTCCCGCCGAAGGGCCCCAGATGCACGCCACGAACGCGCTCCGCCCGGCCAGACGACTTGTCGGAAAGAGCAGGAATCCCCGCGGTCCCGCCGCCGATCCCGTTGCTAGGATCGGCTCAGTGACCGCCCTTGCCGACCTGCCCCTGATCGCTTCGGGCAAGGTTCGCGAGATATACGAAGGCCACGATCGCACCCTGCTGATCGTCGCCTCCGATCGGATCTCGACCTACGACGTCGTTCACCCGACGCCGATCCCGGACAAGGGGGCAGT
>JAFASQ010000573.1 GCA_019244395.1 Solirubrobacterales bacterium
TCGCCTGCGCCGATTCGGCCACCCGCTCTTGCTGCCAGCCATACGCCACCGCGCGCAGCATGGCCAGCAGCGTCGTCGGTGTCGCGATCAGGACACGCCGCGCCATGGCGTCCTCGATCAACGAGGGGTCGGCCTCGAGTGCCGCCCCGTACAGGTGCTCGCCCGGCAGGAACATCACCACCAGATCGGGCGCCGAGTCGAGCCCTGCCCAGTAGGCCTTGTCGGCGAGCGCCTTGACGTGGCGGCGCAACAGGCGGGCGTGGTCGCGCAGGTGTTGCTGGCGCTCCTCCTCGTCGCGCGCCTGGTAGGCGTCGAGGACGCCCTGGAGCGGCGCCTTGGCGTCGACGACCACGTGCTTGCCGCCTGGAAGGCTGACCACCAGGTCGGGCCGCAGCGCCGCCTCCTCGCCGGCGACCACGGACTGCTCGGCGAAGTCGCAGTAGCGGACCATGCCGGCCAGCTCGACCACGTTGCGAAGCTGCATCTGACCCCATTGTCCGCGGGCGTTGGGCTTGCGCAGTGCGGTGACGAGCGCCCCGGTTTCGGTGCGTAGGCGCTCGCCGGTCTCCGACAGCGACTTGAGCTGGGCCTCGAGGCGCCCGCGCGACTCGCGGCGCTCGCGGTCGAGCCTGACGAGCTGCTCGTCCACGCGCCCGAGCTGCTCGCGCAGCGGCGCCACGAGCTGCTCGACGGCCTGCTGGCGCTTGTCCAGGTCTCCCTTGGCCTCCGCTTGCACCGCGCCCAACTGGGCGCGGGCGAGTTCTGAGAGCTGGGCCATGCTCGACTGCAGCGCCTCGACGCTCAGCGCCTTGAACGAGGCGGACAGCCGCTCCTGGGCGTCGTTGATCGCGGCGAGACGCTCGGCGGCCACCGCCCGCTCGTGCTCCACCTCCGCCCGCGCCCGGACCAGCTCGCGCTCGAGTTCGCCGGCGCGTGCCGCTTCGCGCCCCCAAGCGCGCAGCCGGGGCCGTACCGCCAAGAGCACTGCGCCGGCGCCGAGAAGCAGGCCAATGACCAACCACATCGCGTTCATAGCTCGCTCAGCATTGCGTGGAGCCCGGACGGAACGATTTGCCCGCACACCGATTGGTTTTGGGTGCCAGAATCGTTGCCATGGCAGACGATCGGATTCGGCGCCGCGTCACGGTGCACGGTCGAGTCCAGGGCGTGTTCTTTCGCGATTCGCTGCGCCGGCGCGCGCAGTCGCACGACGTGGCGGGCTGGGCGTGCAACCGCTCCGACGGCGCGGTCGAGGCCGTCTTCGAGGGAAAGCCGGAGGACGTCGAACGGCTGGTCCGCTTCGCGGAAGGCGGACCGCGTCAGGCCGAGGTCGAGAGCGTCGACGTCAACGACGAGGAGCCGGAGGGGATCTCCGGCTTCGAGATCCGCTGAGGGCCGCCGGAGGCGAGGTCCCCCGCCGCCTGGCACAGAGCGCCGAACAGCCGGCTGCGGTCGTCGGCCTCGGGATGCCACTGAACGCCGAGCGCCCACCGCCCGTCGGCCAGCTCGATGGCCTCCACCACGCCGTCCTCCGCCCGCCCGCTGGCCACCAGGCCGTCGCCGAGGTCGAGCACCGCCTGGTGGTGGTGACAGTGGGCGACATGGAGGTGCTCGCCGACGGCGCGAGCGGCCAGCGATCCGGGGGTGAGCCCAACCGTGTGGTCGTTGCCGTCGAAGGTTCCCTTGACCTTCCGGTGCGAGTGGGTCCCGTCGGCCGCCACCAGGTCCTGCACCAGCGTGCCGCCGAATGCGACGTTGAGTAACTGCATCCCGCGGCAGATGCCGAGGACCGGAAGCCCCCGGGCGATGGCGCCGCGCAGGAGCGCGATCTCGAACGCATCGCGCTCCGGGTACGTCGATTCGCTCGCCGGATCACGCACGGCCCCGTAACACGCGGGATCGACGTCCGCGCCGCCGATCAGCATCAGCCCGTCCACCCTGTCGAGCAGCTCGAGCGGCGCGCGAGCGTCGACCGCGAGCAGCACCGCCACGGCTCCGGCGCGCTGCAAGGGCGCCACGTAGGAGTCGGCGACGAGGTGCGCGTCCTGGTTCCAGAACGCCCACCGAGCGCCTTCGCGCACGGCGCAGATCCCGATCACCGGACGTGGCGAATCCGGCGTCACGCGGCGTCCCGGAGCCTGGCCACGCGCTCCACGAACGCGTCGAGCAGGCACCAGGCACGCTCCCGGTTCTCGCCGTCGCGCTCGAGCGTCTCGGCGAGCACCCGCTCGGGATCGACGCCGTCTCGCGCCAGCCGGTCGCCCGCGCCCGCCACCCACGACCCGACGATCTGCGGCGTCACCTCCGGATGGAACTGGACGCCGAGGCTCCGCCCGATGACGAACGCCTGGGGCCCGGCGGGACTCTCAGCCAGGAGCGAACCGCCGGGCGGCACCGTGAACGTGTCGTAGTGCCACTGCAGCCACGGCCCGGCCGGCACGAGCGCCGGCGCGCGCGTCGTGATCGGCACCCATCCGATCTCCGGGTGGGCGCTGCGCATCGCGCGCCCGCCCAGCGCCCGCGCCAGCAATTGGGCCCCGAAGCAGATCCCCAGCACCGGGACCTCAGTGTCGTAGGCGCCACGCAGCAGCTCGACCTCACGCCCCAGCCACGGCACCGAGTCGTCGTAAGCCGCGCGCTCGGACCCGAGCGAGACGACCACGTCGTAGTCGCCTGGGTCGGGCTCCCCGCGGTGGCGATCGATCCGCCACACGTCCTCGGAGACTCCGCGCTCGCGCAGCCAGGCGCTCACGTGCCCGGCCGGCTCGTCCGTCCCGTGCTGGAGGACCAGAGCCCGCATCAGCTCGTTCTTTGGCGATCTAGCCCCGTACATGTCAGGTACATCGCCAAAGTTCGTGGGGTCAGCCTGCGAGCGCGGTCTGGAACGCTTGGAGCGCCGGTTCGCCCCGGACCGCGAACACCACGCGTTCCAGACCGCTCCGGCCGGCGTCGAGATGCCGGCGCACCTCGGACACCTCAATCCGAGCCGCCTCTTCGAGCGAAAAGCCCCCCACGCCGGTACCGAAGGCGACGAGCGCCAGCGACTTCGCGCCGAGCTCATCGGCCTTGCGCAGGGTGCTGGCCGTGGCGTCGCGGATGATCTCGGCCGACGTTGGTCCGCCGAGGTGCATGGTGGCGGCGTGGATTACCCACTTACAGGGCATCTCGCCGCCGGTGGTTTCGACTGCCTGGCCCAGGCCGACGGGCGCGCGCTCATTGCTCTCGGCCTGAACCGCGGGACCGCCGGCGCGGGAGATCGCGCCGGCCACCCCGCCGCCGTGCTTGAGCTGCGTGTTGGCGGCGTTGGCGATCGCGTCGACTTCGAGCTTGGTGATGTCGGTGTCGAGGACCTCGAT
>JAFASQ010000013.1 GCA_019244395.1 Solirubrobacterales bacterium
CCGGTCCCCAGCCCGACCGTCATGCCGTCCTCGACGAACTCGGAGGCCGCCTCGGCGGCGCGCCGCTTCTCGCGCTCGATGTCCTCGGTCACGGTCAGCTTGTCGGCTTCTCCTGGTGGCCGCCGAACCCGTAGCGCATGGCCGATAGGACGCGGTTGGCGTAGTTGTCCAGCCCCCGCGAGGCAAATCGCGAGTAGAGCGCGGTCGTCAGCACGGGCGCGGGCACACCCTCGTCGATCGCGGCGATCGACGTCCAGCGCCCCTCCCCCGAATCCGAGACCCGTCCCGAGAAGTCGTCCAGCGACGGTGACTCGAATAGCGCCTGGGCCGTCAAGTCGAGCAGCCACGAGCTGATCACGCTACCCCGCCGCCACACCTCGGTCACCTCGGAGGTGTTGACGTCGTACTGGTAGTACTCGGGATGCTCCATCGGCGCCGTCTCTGCGTCCGACTCCAGGACGTCCTTGCCGAGGCCGGCGCTGTGGAGGATGTTCAGCCCTTCCGCGTAGGCGGCCATGATCCCGTACTCGATCCCGTTGTGGACCATCTTCACGAAGTGGCCGGCGCCGTTGGGCCCGCAATGCAGGAAGCCAGCCTCCGATGGACTAGGCGTGCCGGAGCGCCCCGGCGTGCGCGCGGCCGCCTCGACCCCCGGCGAGATCGAGCCGAACAGCGGGTAGAGGCGCTCGACGACGTCCTGCTCGCCGCCGATCATCAGGCAGAAGCCGCGCTCGAGTCCGTAGACCCCGCCGCTCGTCCCCACGTCGACGTGGTGGATGCCCTTCTCCGCCAGTTCGGCCGCGTGGCGGATGTCGTCGTGGTAGTGGGTGTTGCCGCCGTCGATCACCACGTCACCCGCCTCGAACACCTCGGCCACGGCTCGGATGGTCCGGGAGGTGATCTCGCCGGCCGGCACCATCACCCAGGCGGCGCGCGGCTTCTCCAGCTTGGCCGCGAACTCCTCCAGTGAGGTCGCTCCCCCGATGCCGTCGCCTTCCAGGGCGTGAACCACGTCGGGGTTGACGTCGTAGCCGACGCAGTGGTGCCCGTCGCGAGTCAGACGGCGCACCAGGCCCGCCCCCATCCGTCCGAGTCCGACCATTCCCAGCTGCATCGGGGTGTCAGTAGGCATGTCTCGTCTCCTGGAGTGTCGGTGCTTGTCTTACCGTCAGCGCATCGCGCGATAGCGGCGGATCAGAGCATTGGTCGAGCTGTCGTGGTGGAGCGCGGGCTCATCCTCGCTCTTCAGCTCGGGGATGATCCGCACGGCGAGGGCCTTGCCCAGCTCGACTCCCCACTGGTCAAAGGAGTCGATCTCCCACACCACGCCCTGGGTGAACACCATGTGCTCATACAGCGCTACCAGGCGCCCGAGCGTGCGCGGGGTCAGGTCCTCGGCCAAGATCACGTTGGTCGGCCGGTTGCCCTCCATCACCCGATGCGGAACCACGTGCTCGGGTCCCCCCTCGGCCCGGACCTCCTCCTCGGTACGCCCGAAGGCGAGCGCCTCGGCCTGGGCGAAAACGTTTGACATCAGCAGGTCGTGGTGGTCGCCCAGCGGGTTGAGCGACTTGGCGAACGCGATCAGGTCGACTGGGATCAGCTTGGTGCCCTGGTGGATCAGCTGGTAGAAGCTGTGCTGGCCGTTGGTCCCGGGTTCGCCCCAGTAGATGGCGCCGGTCTCGTAGGCGACCGTTCGCCCATCTACCGTCACGTGTTTGCCGTTGGACTCCATGGTGAGCTGCTGCAGGTAGGCGGGGAAGCGCTTGAGGTACTGCTCGTAGGGCATGACCCCGACGGTCTGCGCGCCGAAGAAGTCGCCGTACCACACACCGAGCAGCCCCATCAGCATCGGCAGGTTCTGCGCAAACGGCGCGCTGCGGAAGTGCTCGTCGACCTCGTGGAACCCGGCCAGCATCTCGTGGAAGCGCTCCGGGCCGATGGCCAGCATCGTCGAAAGGCCGATCGCCGAGTCCATCGAGTAGCGACCACCCACCCATTCCCAGAACCCGAACATGTTGTCCGTGTCGATCCCGAACTCGGTCACCTTCTCGGCGTTGGTCGAGACCGCGACGAAGTGCTTGGCGATCGCCGATTCGTCGCCGCCGAGCCCGGCCAGTGCCCACTCGCGCGCTGAGTGGGCGTTGGTCATGGTCTCAAGGGTCGTGAACGTCTTCGAGGAGACGATGAACAGGGTCTCGTCCGCGGCCAGATCGCGCGTCGCCTCCACCAGGTCGGTCGAGTCGACGTTCGAGACGAACCGGAAGGTCATCTCGCGGTTGGTGTAGTGGCGCAGCGCCTCGTAGGCCATCACGGGGCCAAGATCCGAGCCGCCGATGCCGATGTTGACGACGTTGCGGATCGCCTTGCCGGTGTGACCGCGCCACTCCCCCGAGCGAACCCGCTCGGAGAATGCCGCCATGCGATCGAGAACCTCGTGCACCTGCTTGACCACATCCACCCCGTCGAGGATCAGCGAGGCACTCCGCGGCATCCGCAGGGCCACGTGCAGGACCGAGCGGTTCTCCGAGACGTTGATCCGCTCGCCCGTGAACATCGCCTCGATCCGCTCCGCCACACCCGACTGCTCCGCCAGGGCCTCGAGCAGCCCGAGCGTCTCGTCGGTGATCCGGTTCTTCGAGTAGTCCAGGTAGAGCCCGGCGCCCTCGGCGACGAGCCGCGCGCCGCGCCTCTCGTCGGCGGCGAACAGCTCACGCAGATGCGTCGCGCGTAGCTCGCCGTAGTGCTTCTCGAGCGCCTTCCACGCCGGCCGGTCTCGTAAGGGGCGAACGCTCGGCATTACACGCGTGCTCATCGGGCCTCCGGAAGTCGCGGCGGCGGTCCTCGCGCCCGCCGACGATCGGGTGTGACAAAGGATCCTGACAGAGAGGGAGCGATCGAGGCCAGTCGTCCACGCGCTCGCTCGCTGTCGTATGCACGGCATGAATCTGCATACAGGCCAAGACTCTGCGTATACTGACCGCTTCACGACCGAGGAGGAGCGCATGATCATGTTGAGACGCCAAGTCGGATGGACACTCGCCTGCCTGGTGGTGGGCGCCCTGGGGGCGTCCTCGGCGGCGGCCGAAGGAGGACTTCGTCAGATCACCGTCGACGCTTCCCGGCCCACCGCGATCATCCGCTCGCTCCAGGGCCTCTCGGGCACGCCGCTGCCCGGCGACGCCTCGCATCCGGACTTCACTTCGCAGTTCCAACAGCTCGGTGTGAACATCGTGCGCACGCACGACGTCGACTGCACGGGCACCAGCGATATCGACGGCGCCGGCGTGAACAGGATCTTCCCTGACCCGAGCGCGGATCCGAACGATCCCCGCAGCTACAACTTCGGCCCAACCGACAAGGCGGTTCTCAGCATCGTCCGCAGTGGCGCGCAAGTCGAGTACAGCCTCGGGCGTAGCGACCTGTCGTGCGCTGGCATCACGGTGAACAACGCGCCCGCGCTCGACCCCGACCTCTACGCGGCCGTCGCGCGCCACGTCGCCCAGCACTACAACGACGGATGGGCCAATGGCTACCACCTGCACATCCGCTACTGGGAGATCTGGAACGAACCCGATCTCGTGCCGTTCTGGTCGGGAAGGGCGGATCAGTTCTACGCGCTGTACGCGGCCACGGCACGCGCGCTCAAGTCCCTACATCCTTGGATGCAGATCGGCGGCCCCGCGCTGACGACCAACAACGACCTGACCGGATACCGCGAGTCGCTGCTCGCCTATATCCGCGCCAACCAGCTCCCCCTCGACTTCTACTCGATCCACCACTACACCGATTTCACCGAGGACCCGATCGACTTCGTGCGACTGGGCGATCAATACCGGCAGTTGCTCGATAGCTATGGCTTCACCCGCACGGCGATCCAGCTCACCGAGTGGAATTACGGCCTCGTCGACAATCCGAGCGACGCGCAGCGCGCCGCCTTCGTCGCGGACTCGCTGATCTACATGCAGAATGCGCCGCTCGAGCGTGCCTTCTACTACCGCGCCAACGGGGCAAACGGGTTCGCGCTGATCAACAACGACGGCACGCTCACCCCGACCGGCGACGCCTACGCCGCGGTGGGGAGCCTGAACAGCACTCCGCTGCGTCTGGCCTCTACCGGGGGTGACACGAACGGGCTCGCGGTGGAAGCGGGCCGATCGTGGTCCAGCCACGGCGAGATCCGCGTGCTCATCTCCAACTACGAGATTCCGGCCGCCGACCAGGGCCCGTTCCCGCCGTTCATCGTGGACAACGTGTTCGCGATTCCTGGCGTAGGCACGTTCACGCTGCTGCCGCGGCGTGCGGTCACATACGCCGACAATGCGGGGTACGACCTGACCGTCAACCGCATCCGCGGCGGGGCGGCCGGCCTGGTGGTCAGCCGCTACCGCGTCGACGCGAGCCATGACCTCACGCTGGTCGACCGCACCCTCCAGCGCGGCGACGCGGTGCACGTGTCGGCCGCGTTGCCGGCGCCGAGCGTCGAGCTCGTGGTGATCTCGCCCGTTCACGGTCGAGGGGCCTGAGGGGGCGCACCGCCGCCGGCCGCCGCCACGGTGCGGGGCGAGCGGTCGGCGGCGAGAACCTCATCCGGGTAGCGCCGGCCTGGATTGCCGTCAACCGCACATTCGGCCGAGCGCCCGGCGCGAGTGCGACGTTCGCCGCCATGGTGGCGGCAAATCCGATCTCGCTCCTCGCCGGCAGCTCGAGCGCGCGGTTAGACGTCCTCTGTCAAGTTTCTGGCTGAGCGCCGGACGGCCCGGCGTCGCGACGAGCGTCAACTTTTCGACCGCCGAGCTGACCGCCGGGCCGGCAGCTCGCCGCCCACGTCGATCACGGCGGTGCGCAGAGCCTCGGGGTCGTAATTCGGCTCGAGCAGCTCGGCCACCTCGAACCCGGTCCGGGCCAGATGGCTGGCCAGCAGGCTTGCGCTGCGATCCCGATCGCCCGCCTCGCAGGCGTCGAGAATCTCGCGATGGCCGGCGGTGGCCCACGGCGTCGGACCGTGGCCGATGTGCAGTCGGCGATAGCGCTCGGCGTGGTCGAACAGCTGCCCGAGCAGGTCGTTGATCCGTTCGCCGGCCGGCGCGGTCAGCGCGCGGTGGAAGTTGCGGTGCGGAACCGTCCAGCGGCGGTAGTCCTTGGCCGCGGCGTAGTGCGCCATCTCGGCCATGTAGCCCTCGAGGCGCGCCAGGTTCTCCGGGCTCAGGCGGAGCACCGAGAGGCGGATCGCCTCGGCCTCAAGTGCGATGCGCGCGATGCACAGCTCCTCGAGGTCGGCCGCGGACATCGGCGCCACGCGGACGCGGCGGTTCGGCTCGGCCTCGACCAGGCGCTCTGACTGCAGCATGCGCAGGGCTTCGCGCAGGGGCGTACGGCTGATCCCGAGCTCCTCCGCCAGCGCCACCTGCGACATCACGGCACCGGGCGCGAGCTCGCCGTCGAGGATGGCCTCGCGCACGCGCGCGTACACGTCGTCGGTGTTCTGGCCGTTGTCGCCCAGGCTCATCGTGTCACGCGCCCAGCATGCTGTAGCCGCCGTCGGCGATCATGTACGAACCGGTGATGTGATGGGCGTCCTCGCTGGCCAGGAAGAGCGCAGCTCCGGTCATGTCCTCCGGTTTGGGGATTTTGCCAGCTGGAGTGGCGGAAAGCACCGCTTCGCGCCGGCCCGCCTGCCACTCCGGACGGGCCAGCAGCGCCTCGGTCTCCATGAAGCCCGGGGCGAACGTGTTGACCCGGACCGTCGGTGCGAGCGCCTTCGCGTAGGACTTCGTGACGCCGAGCAGCCCGTACTTGCCAGCGGCGTACTGCGGCGCGCGCGGGCTCCCGCGCACAATCACGGTCGAGCCGACGTTGACGATCGCGCCGCCTCCGCGCTGCACCATCCGCTGTCCGAACTCATGCACCATCAACATCGTCCCCTTGATGTCAACCGCGAGCACGTGGTCGATCGCCTCCTCGGTCACTTCGGTCCACGATGCCTGACCCGATGCCATCTCCCCCACATTGTTGACCAGCACGTCGACGCCGCCGCCGTCTTCAAAGGCCCACGCCGCCATTCGCTGGATGTCCGCCCACGAGGTGATATCGCCCTGCATGAGGAGCGCCTCGGCGCCGGCCCCGCGCACCCGCTCGGCCGTGCTCTCGGCCCCGCCGGCGGAACTGCGGTAGTGCACGAGCACCTTGCCGGCACCTTCATGGGCGGCACGGAGCGACAGCGCCGCGCCGAATCCGGTGCCGGCGCCGGTGACCATGAACGTCTTGCCCTCGAATCTGCGCTCCATTGACTGCCTCCCGGGCGATCAGACGATCGTTCGCCCGCCATCGATGTACAGGACTTGTCCGGTGATGAAGCTCGCGTGGGGCGAGCACAGGAACAGGACCGGATCGACCACCTCGGCGAGCGTCCCGAAGCGCCCGGCCGGGATCAGCTCGATCAAGGCCTGACGCTTATCGGGATTGTCGGTCAAGTACTGACGGGTCAGCTCTGTGTTCATGTAACCCGGGGCCACGGCGTTGGCCGTCACACCATGAGCCGCGTATTCGTGCGCGATCACCCGCATCAACTGGTTGATCGCGCCCTTGCTCGCGGCGTAGGGACCGTGCAGCTTGTGCCCGCTGCGACCCGCCACCGATGAGAAGAACACGATGCGCCCGCGGCGCTGCTCGCGCATGGCCACGGCCGCCTCCGCGCCGAGGTGAAAGGCACTGGTGAGGTTCACACCCACGATCCTGTCCCAGTCGTGCGCGGTGTAGCTCTCAATCGGCTTGCGGTCGTTGATCCCCACGCAGTGGACGAGCACGTCGAG
>JAFASQ010000043.1 GCA_019244395.1 Solirubrobacterales bacterium
TAGTCGCTATCACCGGCGCCTCGGGCGGCGTCGGCCGCGCCGTGGCGCGCGAGTTCGCCCGCCACGGCGCCGCCGTGGGTCTGATCGCCCGCGGACGCGCCGGTCTCGACGCGGCGGCCCAGGAGGTCCGCGAGCTCGGCGCAAGCGCCTACGTGCACCCGACCGACGTGGCCGAGTTCGACCAGGTGCAGGCCGCGGCGAGCGCGATCGAGGAGCAACTCGGGCCGATCGACATCTGGATCAACAACGCGATGACCACGGTGTTCGCGTTCCTCGACGACGTCGAGCCGCGCGAGTTCGAGCGCGCCACCCGGGTCACCTACCTCGGGGCGGTGTGGGGGACCAAGGTCGCGCTGCAGCGAATGCTCCCGCGCGACCGCGGCACGATCGTGCAGGTCGGCTCGGCGCTGGCCTACCGCGGGATCCCGCTGCAGGCGCCCTACTGCGGCGCCAAGCACGCGATGAAGGGGATGTTCGAGTCGCTGCGCTGCGAGCTGCGCCACCGCGGCAGCAACGTACACGCCACGATGGTCCAACTCCCGGGGATGAACACGCCCCAGTTCGACCATTGCCTGAGCAAGATGCCGCGCCACCCGATGCCGGTCCCCCCGATCTACGAGCCCGAGGTCCCCGCCCGGGCGATCTACTGGGCGGCCCACAACCGGCGGCGCGAGCTGTACGTGGGCGGCTCGACCGTCTACACGATCATCGGCAACAAGCTCGCGCCGTGGCTGGCCGAGCGCTACCTCGCCCGCACGGCGGTCGACGGCCAGCAGACCGATCAGCCGTTCGACGGCCGCGCCGCGGCGAACCTGTTCGAGCCGGTCGACGATGACCACGACGAGGGGGCGCATGGCGGCTTCGACGATCAGGCGCACCCGCGCAGCGCGCAGGCCTGGCTCACCCGCCACCGGCTTGGATCGGGGCTCGCCGCCGCGGGCGTCGCGACCGGCGCCGCCGCGCTGCTGAGTCGGATCCGGTCCGCTTGAGCTCCAGGCGCTCGGCCAGCCGGGAGGCGAGCGCCATGATCGTCAGGGCGGGGTTCGCGGACCCTTGCGTCGGCATCACGCTGCCGTCGGCGATGAACAGGTTGGGCACGTCCCAGCAGCGCTGATCGGCGTCGACCACGCTCTGCTCGGGGTCGGAGCCCATGCGGCAGCCGCCGACCAGGTGGGCGTAGCGATCGGTGATCAGGAAGTCCTGGGCACCGGCCGCCTCGAAGATGTCGTGGATCGTCTGCTTGCCGAAGGCGATGTTCTTGCGGTCGTTCTCGCACTGCGAGTAGTCCATCCGGGCCACCGGGATTCCGTTCTGATCGGTGACGTCGCTGACCACGGTCACGCGGTTCTCGGGCTGCGGCAGCAGCTCGGCGAGGATGCCGAGCGTGTACCAGTGGTTGTAGTCGCGCATGTACTCGCGCAGCGCCGGCCCCCAGTGACCGTGGCCGGCGATGTGCTGGGCGTGCTCGATCGGCAGCGGCCCCACGGTCTGGATCGCGAAGCCGCGCACGAAGCCGCGCTGCTCGTCGGTCTCATAGAACTGCTCGGAGCAGATCTCCGGGGGCGGCGCCTTGTACATCCGCATCTCGTCGGGGAAGCGTCCGGCCACCTGCGGCGCGCCCTGCACCATCACGCAGCGGCCGACCTGGTCGTTGTTGTTGGCCAGCCCGTGCGGAAAGCGTCGGCTGGTCGAGTTGAGCAGCAGGCGCGGGGTCTCGATCGAGTACCCCGCCACCGCCACCGCGTCGGCCCGCTGGAAGCGCTCGCGACCGTCGCTCACGTACCGCACCCCGGTGACCTGCCCGCTCGCATCATCTAGAACCACTTCGGTCACCATGCAATGCGCACGGATCTCCGCCCCGTGCTCGATCGCGTCCGGGATGTGGGTTACGAGCGGCGACGCTTTGGCGTTCACCTTGCAACCCTGTAGGCAATAGCCGCGATAGATGCAGTGGGGGCGGTTTCCGAACGAGCCGTTGGTGATGCCGACCGGACCGACCCGCATCTCGATCCCGAGCTTCTTCGCGCCGTCGCGGGCGGCGTCGGCCCCCCCGGCGATCGGGTGCGGGGTGTGTGGATAGCGGTGCGGATCGCCCCACGGCCAGTAGTCGCCGGCCACCGGCAGCTCGAGCTCGAGGCGCTCGTAGTGCGGCTTGAGGTCCCAGTATCGGATCGGCCAGTCCTCCCCCACGCCGTCGCGGCTGCGCACCTCGAAGTCCGAAGGGTGAAAGCGCGGGCAATAGCCGGCGTAGTGGACCATCGAGCCGCCGACGCCATGGCCGGAATTGTTCTTGCCGAGCTCGACGGGGTCGCTTCCACCGGTGATGCGCTCATCGGTCCAGTACAGCCGGTGCGAACCGGCCTCGTCGGACACCCAGTCCTCGTCGGGGTCCCAGAACGGCCCGGATTCGAGCACCACCACCTTCCAGCCGCGGCGGGCCAGCCGCTGGGCCAGCGTGCCTCCGCCGGCGCCGGCGCCGACAATGACCAGGTCGACCGGATATGAGTCGTCGTAGCGGGCCATCCGTTCTTGCGGCACCGCCCGACGGTGCACGTCGAGCAGGAAGGCAGAGTCGTTATCAGGCGGGCGCAGCGCCCCACGCAGCAGGGTCCGGAGCTCGTGGCGGCGGCTCACGTGCCCTGCACTCCGCGCTGCTCAGTGTCCTTTACCGGATCTGTTTCGAACGCCGGAGCGCCCTCCCAGTTCTCACGCTGCCCCGCCCCAAGCCGCGCATAGCCGCGCGGGTACGCCGGTCCCCCAAAGCCGATCTCGCTCCACGCCCACGGATGCGAATAGAACGCGCTAAGGATCGCGCGGGAGACGACCTTCCAGGTCTTGGCGGGCGGCATCTCGTCCCACACTTCGCCGCGGAGCTCGCCCTTGGCCAGCGCGTCGACCACGCGCATCTGCACGTCGGTCGCGGCGCCGGCGAAGTCGCCGGCGCCATGCTGGCGGGCCGCTGCGTCCAAACCGAGCGCGAGCCGCCGCCATGTCTCGCGGTCCTCGGGCATGTCCGCGTAGCGGAAGCCGTCCAGCTGCCCCTCGAACAGCTTGGCGTCGACCATGTTTAGCACCGCGATCTTGGGCTCGCGGTCCTGGGCCATGACCAGATCGCAGAACATGCCCAGCGTCCTCGCCTCGGCATCGGTGAAGAAGCGGATCGGCGGGGTACTCTCGACACGTTCGAACACCAGCCGCCGGGTGATCTCGTCCCAGTGCTCGGACTCGTCGAGGACGTTGTAATCGGGATAGCGGCCGTGCATCTGGGGGGTGACGCCGTTTCGCTGACGGGGCAGCTCCTCGGGCGAGGCGGGCTGCTGGTCCGGCCGGAGGTTCGGAAGGTGCTCGGCGTTGCGGAAATCGCGTGCGGCCATCTATTGCTCGCGCCCGAATACCGCGGCGGCAACCCCCATGCCACCCACCAGCGCCAGCGAACCGGGCGCCAGCAGCGGTGGTCCCATCACGATGTTGAACAGTGGCTCATCGAACCCTCCCGGCTTGCGCGCCACCCCGCGAACGTGGGTGACCACGCCGATGAGACCATCTAGGCAGTACAGGGCCGAGAGCGCGGGCAGCCAGGTTTTCGCTGCGCGCTCGGAGCGCACGCCGGCCACGCCGGCCAAGGTGAGCGCCGGCGAGAGCGCTACGGGCGTCCACATCCACTTATCGCCGAACGAACCGCGGAAGTGCTCGAAGTAGATCTCGACCCCGAGCGGGAGCGCGCTGAACGCGGTCGCGGCGGCCAGCGTGCACTGCATCCGCCCGCTGCGGACGTTGCGCCACCAGCGGGTGGCCGCCCGCTCGGGCGGGGTGGTGCGTCGGATCGGCAGCACGCCGCTAAGAGGCCGCATAGCGCTCCGCATCGGCTCGTTTGAGCTCGAGGCCGTTCCCCGACCGCTCCAGGTCGGGGATCAGGTCGCCCCCGCGCGGCTCGACCACGCCATCGAACAGCATGTGCTCGATCCGGACGTGGTCGTGGAAGTACTCAAGGTGGACGAGCTGCTCCAGGGCGGTCGCCGGGTGCAGGTGGATGGCGGGACCGCAATGCAACGAGAGCGGAAGGTTGTGCGCGCGGCACAGAGCACCCACGCGCAACAACTCAGTGATGCCTCCGCACCGTGTGACGTCGGCCTGCAGCACGTCGACCGCGGCGGCCTCGAGCATGCGCCGGAAGTATGGCGCGTCGTCGCCGTACTCGCCCGCCGCGATCTCCATCCCGGCCGGGGCCCGGTCGCGGAGCAGGCGCAGGCCTTCCAGATCCTCCGAGGACACCGGCTCCTCGAGCCAGCTGACCCGCGCATCGTCCGCGAAGCGCCCGGCCAGGTCGAGGGCCTGCTTGCGTGAGTACGCGCCGTTGGCGTCGACGAACAGCCGAGCATTCGGACCGACCGCGCGCCGCGCCACCTTCACCCGCTCGGGATCCCGCTCCGGCTCGGAGCCGACCTTCATCTTGACCCGCGGTATCCCCTGCTCGACCCACCCGCCCAGTTGCTCGGCCAGCCGCTCGTTGGAGTAGCTCGTGAATCCGCCGGAGCCGTATACCGCCACCCGGTCGTGGGCCATCCCGAGCAGCTTGCACAACGGCAGCCCGAGCGCGCGCGCCTTCAGGTCCCAGAGCGCGGTGTCGACTGCGGCGATGGCCATCGACGTGATCCCCGGCCGACCAAGGTTGCGGGTCTGCTCAACCATCGCCTCCCAGGCCGCCTGCGGGGCCATGGCGTCGCGACCGCCCACGATGCCGGTCAGCTTGGACTCGACGAGCTTCGCCGTCGACACATCGGCATAGGTGTAGCCGACCCCGGACTCGCCGCCGCCGTGCGCGTGCACGACGACGATCGTGGTCGAGTCCCAACTCAGCGTCCCGTCGGCCTCGGGCTGGTCGGTCGGGACCGTGTAGGCACCGACCTCGAGCTCGTCGACCGGAACCTCGGCGCGGACCCTCGTACTCATCGCCCGGGGAGGAACTCCTGGACTTTCTGCGAGAACGACTGCTTGACGATTTGCCCTGCGGCCGGATCGCCGGACAGGAGCGCGGAGCTGAGGGCCTTGGCCTGCTCGAGGGTGATATGGGGCGGCAGCGGCGGGACCTCCGGATCGGTGACCGCCTCGTAGACGACCGGACGGTCGGCGGCCAGCGCCTGATCCCAGGCCTCGCCAACCTGGTCGGGCGAGTCGACGCGGATACCCTTCAGCCCCAGCAGCTCGGCGTAGCTCGCGTACGGGAAGTCAGGCAGGTCCTGCGAGCCCTCGAACTTCGGGTCGCCCGACATCGCCCGCTGCTCCCAGGTCACCTGGTTCAGGTCGCGATTGTTGAGCACGAGCACGACCAGCCGTTGATCGGGCCACTGGTGGCGGTACTTGGCGATCGTGATCAGCTCGTTGATGCCGTTCATCTGCATCGCACCGTCACCGACCAGCGCCAGCACCGGACGGTGCGGATGGGCGAACTTCGCCGCGATCGCATATGGCACCCCCGGACCCATCGTCGCCAGGGTGCCGGACAGCGACGCCATCATGCCCTTGCGCAGCTTAATGTCGCGGGCGTACCAGTTCGCCGAGGAGCCGGAGTCAGACGAGACGATCGCGCCATCCGGAAGGCGTTTGGAGAGCTCGTGGAAGACCAGCTGCGGGTTGATCGGATTGGCTGAGAGCTGGGCGCGGTGCTCCATCAGGTTCCACCACTCGCCCACCTCGCCCTCGATCTTCTCCCGCCAAGAGCGGTCCTGCTTTCGCTCCAGGCGCGGCATCAGCGCGCGCAGCGTCTCGGCGCTGTCGCCGACCAGGTTGACCTCCATCGGATAGCGGATGCCAAGCATCCGCCCGTCCAGATCGATCTGCACGCCGCGGGCGTTGCCCTCCTCGGGCAGGAACTCCGAGTAGGGGAAGCTCGAGCCGACCATGAGCAGCGTGTCGCACTCCTGCATCAGCGTCCAGCTTGGCTTGGTCCCGAGCAGCCCGATCGACCCCGTCACGTACGGGAGGTCGTCGGGCAGCGCCGCCTTGCCGAGGAGGGCCTTGGCCACCCCGGCGCCGAGCAGCTCGGCCACCGCCTCGACCTCGTCCGAGGCGTGAAGGGCGCCCTGGCCGACCAGCATCGCGACCTTGCCGCCGGCGTTCAACACCTCGGCGGCCCGGTCGAGATCCTCGTCGGCGGGCAGTACCCGCGGAGGCTTGTAACCGGGGCCCGAGTGGACCGTGCCGTGCTTGTGCGGCGGCTGTGCCACAGCCTCGGCTTCTTGCACATCGTTGGGGATGATCAGCGCCGTGACGGTCCGCTCGGCGAGCGCGATCCGGCAGGCGCGGTCGACCAGATGTCGGATCTGCGCGGGCACCATCGCCACCTCGACGTACTCGTGAGCGACGTCCTTGAAGAGGGTCTGGAGATCGATCTCTTGCTGGTAGTTGCCGCCCAGACCCGCCCGCGCCTGCTGGCCGACGATCGCCACCACCGGATGGTGGTCTAGCTTGGCGTCGTAGAGACCGTTCAGCAGGTGGACGGCGCCCGGGCCGGAGGTGGCCATGCACACGCCGAGCTGGCCGGTGAACTTCGCGTGGGCGCAGGCCATGAAAGCGGCCATCTCCTCGTGGCGCACCTGGATGAACTCGGGCCGCTGGCCGTCGCTCGAGCGCGTGAAGGCACCCATGATCCCGTTGATCCCGTCGCCCGGGTAGCCATAGATGCGCTTGATGCCCCAGGTCGAGAGGCGCTCCAGGAGATAGTCGCCAACCGTGTCGCTCATGCCGCTTTCAGTTCCTTTCGTCGTCTGCCGCGTCAGTGATAGGCCCTACCCGCCCGCGAGCACGGGCTAACTGAGCGCTGTCCGCGGGCCTACAAACGGTCCTGGGCCTTCGAGAGCGCGACCGCCGCGTCGATGTGAGCAAGGTGGGTCAGTCCCTGGGGAAAGTTGCCCAGGAGCTCACCGGTCTTGGGCTCGATCTCCTCGGAGAACAGCCCCAGGTCGTTGCTGCGCGCCACGGCCTGGTCGAAGACGACGCGGGCTTCGCTCACATCGCCGGCCTGGGCCAGGCATTCGGCCAACCAGAACGAGCAGCACAGGAAGGCTCCCTCCTGGCCCTCGACGCCGTCGTCACGCCGGTAGCGGTACAGGAGCCCTTCGCCGGCGTCGAGCTCCTCGCGCACTGCGGCCACGGTTCGCAGCATCCGCTCGTCGCCCCAGTCCACGTACTCAACCGTCGGCAGCAGCAAGAGCGCCGCGTCCATCTCGGCGCGGTCGAAGGCCTGGACGTACACCCCCCGCTTGCGGTCGTAGCCGTGCTTCTCGATGGTCTCGCGCAGCTCGTCGCGGGCCTTCTTCCAACGGCGCGTGGGCGCGCGGCGCATGCACTCCTCGGCCAGGCGGATCCCGCGATCGAGCGCGGACCAGCAGAGCACCTTCGAGTGCACGAAATGGTCGGGCTCTCCGGGCCACTCCCAGATCCCGCAGTCCGGCTCGGACCATTGCTTGGCGGCGTGATCGATCAGCGAGACGAGGAACCGCCAGTCGTCATCGCTCGGCGAGTGACCGCGGCCGTGCCAGCGCCAGGTGAGGTTCACCAGTTCGCCGTACGCGTCGAGCTGGCTCTGCTCGGCCGCGTCGTTGCCCAGGCGGACGGGACTCGAGCCGCGGTAGCCCTCGAGGTCCTCGACCACGTCCCCGCGCAGCCGGCGTTCGCCGCCCACGCCGTAGACGACCTGAAGATCCCCGGCGTGGCCGGCCGCGGAGCGCATGATGAAGGCGCGAAACGCGTCCGCCTCCTCAACGGCGCCCAACTCGGCGAACGCGCGAGAGCTGAAGCTGGAGTCGCGCACCCAGGCGTAGCGGTAATCCCAGTTGCGGGGTCCGCCGATTGCCTCGGGCAGCGACGTCGTGGGCGCGGCCGCCACCGCGCCCGTCGGGGCATACGTGAGCGCCTTGAGCACGATGCCCGAGCGCCGGGCGGCGGGCTCGTCGCGGGTGCCCAGGCGCAGCGACTCAGCCCACTCCCGCCACCAGCGGATCGTCTGCGCCAGCCGCTCGTCGAGCTCGGCCGGATCCGGCTCGGGCGGCGGACCGGCATCGATCTGCTCCGGCGGGCAATAGGTGAGCACCAACCGCACCCGGTCGTGCGGCCCCACGCTGAAGCGACCGGCCAGCTCATGGTCGGCATCCTCCTCGAGCGCCTGCTCGCACCAGACGAGCAGCGCGTCGTTACCGCCGATCGCGCTGTGCAGGCGATGCCCGTGGCGGCGAATCCACGGCCGGACCTGGCCGTAGTCGAAGCGGGGCGCCACCCGCACGTCGAGCTCGACCGCCCCGCGCACGCCCTCGATCACGCGCAGGATTCGGCGCGGATCGGTGTCGGCGGCGTCCGGGCGCACCGTGAAGCAGTCGAGCAGCTTCGCCTCGCCGCCTGGACCCTGGATCGTGGTCTCGAGCACCAGCGTGTCCTCGAGGTAGGCGCGGACGTACTCCCACGGACCGTCCTCGGTCGGCGTGATCGAACAATGCCCGCCGCGCCGGCGGTCGAGCAGCCGCCCGAACGCGCTTCCGGAGTCGAAGCGGGGCAGGCAGCACCACTCGATCGAGGCCTCCTGCGACACGAGGGCCGCGCTGTGGCAATCGCCGATCAGTGCGTAGTCGGCGATCGGCGGATAGGCGTCCCGGACGGTCACGGACGCTGGATACCCCGAATGGCCCTGCTACCCCCACGGGCGCGCCCGGCTCGCCTGCTAGCCGCACGGGCGCGCCCGGCTCGTTTGCCCGCGGACGAGCCGGGTAAAGCGAGGATGTATGTGGTTTTACATGATTGCCGGGCTCTTGCTCTTCGTGGGGATCATCGGCGGAGTGGCTTCCGGCGGGATTTTCACGCTCATCTTCGTGCCGCTGGGGCTGGTCATGCTCGCCGTCGCCGCCGGCGCAGGCATCCTCGGTCGCTCGAGCCAGGACAAGAGCGAGGGCGACAGGCAGCCGTCAAATACCGAGCCGGCGCCCCTCCGACACACGCCGCCGCAGGGCACGGCGGCGCCGGCCACGCCGGAAGATCTGGCCGACGCGCGGCGCTCTCAGCAGTAGCGAAAACTACGCGTGTGTCGAAAGCTCGCTTGCGGGTAGTCGACCTATTAAGCATCCCGCAACCGAGAGGAGCTCGATCATGGGTCTCACGGACAAGGTCACCGGGAAGGCCAAGCAGGCAGCCGGCGACATCACCGGCGATAAGGGGCTGCACCGCGAGGGTCGTCAGGAAGAGCGGAAAGGCGAGGCCAAGGACGAACTCGCGCGCGACCGCGAGAAGACCGATCGTAAGGCGGAAGAGGTCGCGGATCTCGAGCGCAAGACGTCGTAGGGGACACACCCGCGCGCCGGCGCCCCGGCGCGGTCGCGGTAGGGACCGTCATTGCTGACGGCCCCCCGCGCAGATCCCAGCGTGCGCGTCTAACGCACTGGGCTCCTGCCTTGGGTTCTGGCGTCGAACCGTGCATCGGGCCAGGGGTGCATGATCCGGGGTTGGGGTAGCCATGGATCCGCGATGGGACCGAACCGGCCCCAGGTCATGTGGTCTTTTTGGCTTCGGCGCCTAAGCGCTTGGAGCAGTGCCGTTTGACCCGCTCGCGGAACGCGCGCAGCGCGTGG
>JAFASQ010000107.1 GCA_019244395.1 Solirubrobacterales bacterium
GCCGGCGGACGCGGTCGGCGACCCGAGCCGCACGCCGGCGGACAACCAGACCGTCCGCAACGTGTTCGTGGTCGGGCCCGACAAGAAGATCAAGCTGATCCTGATCTATCCGATGAGCACCGGGCGCAACTTCGACGAGGTGCTGCGGGTGATCGACTCCCTGCAGCTGACCGCCCAGCACAAGGTCTCGACCCCGGTCAACTGGAAGCAGGGCGACGACGTGATCATCTCCGGCTCGGTGTCGAACGACGAGGCCAAGGAGCTGTTCGGCGAGTGGCAATCGCCGCGGCCTTACATCCGGATCGTGCCGCAACCACGGGAGCCCGAACCCGTGGGCTGAAGGGGTCGATGGTCCTCAAGCAGTACTACCTGGGCTGGCTGGGTCGGGCTGGCGCCAACCGTGCGCAGCTCCGACGGCAAGGCCCGCCTCGGGCACTTCTCCCGCCAAGGCTCCACGATCCTGCCCACGCGTCTTACCTAATCCCCGATAAGACCAGTGGACGTGTGCCTGATCTCGAGCGAGGGGGAGCTGGTGGTGCATTTCCGGGCGCCGGCGGACCGCGACGGGCTGTACGGGCTGACGCGGCGGGTCGCGGTGTACGGCGAGCCGGTGCGCGGCGTGGTTGAGTCGATGAATGGCGCGCGGTTCGTGCACGATGAGCTGGTCAAGTATGGGTGGGAGGTGTTGCTCGCCGCCGCAGCGGGTCAAGGCCCTGGCGCCGCTGGCGTGTAAGACCGACAAGGTCGACGCGCGCGTGTTGGCGGAGCTGTCGTTCAGGGATCTGGTGCCGGCGATCTGGCTGCCCACGCCGGAGCTGCGCGCCGAGCGTGAGCGGGCGCGGTGGCGGCTGCACCTGGTCAAGCACCGCGCGATCCTCAAGAACCGGGTCCACTCCTCGCTCATCGCCTTCGGCCATCAGGTCCCGATGGCGGACCTGTTCGGCGTCGCCGGCCGCAAGCTGCTCGCCGATCTTGATTTTCCCGAGCCGTGGCTTTCTCACGTCCAGGCGAGCCTCGAGCTGATCGACGACCTCGACCATCGGATTGGCGAGATCGAGCGCTGGCTGCGCCGCTCGGGCGCTGATCACCGCTACATCCCGCTGCTGATGAGCGCCCCGGGGATCGGCTGGATCACCGGTTTTACGATCGCCGCCGAAATCGGCGACATCAGCCGGTTCTCCTCGCCGGTGAAGCTGACCGGGTACCCCGGCCTATGCCCACGCGTGAGCCAGTCCGGCGAGGTGGACCGCCGCGGCCCGCTCGCCAAGCACGGTCCCAGATGCCTGCGCTGGTGCTGATGGAAGCGGCGATCGCCGCGTCCTCGCACCCGGGAGCGCTACCACGCACCAAGCGCCGCCTCGGCCGCCAGCGCGGCGCCAACGTCGCCCAGATCGAGCTCGCCCGGAAACTCACTGAGGCGATCTGGTACATGCTGACTCGTAACCAGCCGTTCAAGCCCTTCGCTCCGGCAGGCGCCATTATTCGCCTGACTGCCTGACAGTCCATTTTTGACATGCGCCACCGGAGCGAGCCCCGATAACACCAAGTCCTCGAAGGTTCGATGACACGATAGAGACATGGGCGCTGCTCCACACCATCACCGACCTGCCCGCGGCCCTTAAGACCACCCACCATCCGGGCCGGAGGTCCGCCGCCATCCATGCCGTCGGGCGACCACCTCTCGCAGCCACGCTCCATCCCGCCGAAGCAGGGGGGCTTGACAA
The DNA here is from genome assembly GCA_019244395.1 of Solirubrobacterales bacterium. Lineage (GTDB taxonomy): Bacteria > Actinomycetota > Thermoleophilia > Solirubrobacterales > Solirubrobacteraceae > Palsa-465. The sequence continues at coordinate 1,725 of JAFASQ010000107.1, forward strand.
CCGGCCCTCGTTCATAGAGGCGACGAGCAGGCGCGGGCGCTCGAAGCCTCGCACGCCTGCTTTCACGTCAGCGCGTGCCCGTGGTGACTACCGCAGCGCACGGAGCGGAAGACAGAGGTTCGGCGGGTCATCCTTCCGCGATTCGTCCGTCGAGCAGAACTGGCTGGTGGCCCTCACCGGGATCGTCGACGCGTGCACCTACGCTCTCGCCTACGGCCCCAGCACTCGACGGAGGCGACTGAGCCGACCTTCCGGGATCGGTCGGCACGCGCTGCGGACCTCGCCCATACCTGGAGCACCCGCCGGCTCTGGTGCGTCCCGATCCGCGGTCGCGCCAGCGCCTCAGCGGCAAGCATCTGGCGGAGCTTCGCCGGCGCCTAGAGGGCAACGGGCTTCACTCCCACGTGCGACGACGAGGCTGCGCACAGCGGCTTGAGGAGTTGCGCTCGACCTACGACCCGGACGCGATCGCGATCTCGCGGCATCGGCGCTCGACCTACCCCTACTGGCTTGCCCGAGGGCGAGGCGCGCGCGAGAACTGGCGGGCCGAGCGCTCCGCTGGCGATCGTGCTGCCTTAGGGTCGCGCCGCATCGGCTTTGATTGCATCGCGTTATTTCAGCGAAAAAATTCGTAAATGCTGCTCATCGCGTGGTAGCGTCGCTACGCGACGCTGGGCCGGAGCGTCGGGGCAAATTCAAAACCCACTGAGAGGTGGTCAGCAGATGAGGCTTAGACGTGGGGTGCCGGCGCTCGTCGCCGCGGCGCTCGTGCTCGCAATCGCGGGCGCAGGTGCCGCAGCGGCCCCGGCCGCGGGACCGTTTGTCTGCTCGGGGAAGTTCCATACCCCGGGCTTGCTGAAGGGCACTTACCCCAACGGGGTCGTCGTCAAGGGAGTGTGCGCGGTGAGGACCGGCCCGGCCCATGTGATCGGGACCTTGACCGTAACTAAGGGATCCGCGCTCGGCGCGGCGTTCGGCGCGCACCATTCGCGGCTCACGGTCACCGGCAATCTCGTGGTCGACGCCGGTGGCGTCGCGATTCTTGGTTGCAAGGCCAATCCCAACGGCACGGGCATGCCGTGCCTCGACGACAAGGCGAAAGTCCCAAAGCTGACGAGCCATCCGGTTATCTCGGGCGACATCGTCGCGAAGTCGGCGGTCGGAGTGCTGATCCACAACACCACGATCGGCGGCAATTACAAGGAGACCCGTGGCGGCGGTGGCGTCAGCTGCATTCCGCCGAAGACCGGAGTGTTCGGCGCGATCAAGTCGCCTGTGTTCAGCGACATCGAGGACGCCGCCGTCAAGAAGAATGTCGTGATCAGCGGTCTGAAGACGTGCTGGCTCGGGCTGGCGCGAGACAAGATCGGCGGTAGCCTGGCCATCAATAACAACACGCTGGCCGACCCTGACGGAATCGAGGTCCTCGCCAATCAGATCGCGAAGAGCGTCGGTTGCGCCGGCAACAGCCATCCGGCTGCTGCCTCGCCGCCCGGCGCTCAGCCCGTGTATGACAGCGCGGAGGCTAACCCGAACGTGATGGCGATCTATCCCCGTGTCGCCGAGCCCAACACAGTGGGCGGAACGCGCAGTGGGCAGTGCACGCTGGCGAGTCCCTCAACTCCGACAGGCTCGGCGGGTCCCGGCCCGTTTTAGGCCCTCCTGGCGCCAAGCTGCTGCTCCCCGCGTCGGCCTGCGCCGGGGGCAGCAGCGCGCCGCAGCCTGGGCGCGCTCGATCAGGACCCGCATCGTGCGGAGGACCGGTTCGGACGCGCCGTCGAGCGGGCTCCCTCGGCGGTCCGTGCCCGCAGGTAGGCCACGACCTCGGCGGTGATCTGCTTGCCGGGCAGCAGGGACGGCACTCCGGGCGGATAACCGGCGGCCGCCTCGCACGAGATCGTCCCCAACGCCTGGTCGACGGGCGCGGTTTCGCCGTCGCCGAGGAAGGCGTCGCGGGGGCGAGGCGCGGGGGCGCGAAGTGCCCTTAGATCCAGCCGCTGTTCGCCACAGGCGCCACGCTCAGACTGTCGAGCATCGCCGCCACCCGTGCGCGGAGAGCCGGCTCGGTCGCGGGCCCGAGATAGACCTCCACCTGGAAGACCCGGCCGGCGTCCTTGAAGCCGAGAGTGTCGGTGGATCCGACTCAGGTCTGGCGCACTCCGCGACCGGCCGCTAGATCGAAGCGGACGGGGCGGCTCGCCACACGGGCGAGCCCGCGGCGTGAGGGGCGCAGATATTCCTAGACGAAGATGAACGCGCCATCGCGCGGGAAGGCGGCGACGTTCGGAAGCCCGCACGAGCAGGTGTGGCGGGACAGCCCCGCCGGGAACGACGTCACAGCGAGCCGAGTCGCCGGGTCGACGACGTCGCTCAGCCACCCGCGCAGCACGTGCCAGCCGGCCGGCAAGCGGACGCTGAGCCGTCCCGGGACGCTCACACGTCTGGTGGTGCGATCGCCGCCGGCCGCCCCCGTCACGGCCAGGACCGCAATCGCGACCACCACGAGCGCCACCAGAACCTTGCGCACACCGGCTATACGCGCCCGCCCCACTCGCAGGTCCATCTGATCTTGTCGGTGGCAGTTCATCGGCAACTCGGACGCCGAGCACGACCCACTGGTACCGATCGCGTAACGACAAAGCCGGGCAGCGGCCCGATCGCGAGGAGCTTTCGCAAGACGCCCGCATCCCATCGCCCTGGGGTGCCGGGCACTCCGCCGTTAATGGGCGCTGCAGCGCGACGGCATCGCGCCATCTGAACGACGAAGGAGTGGCACACATGGCCCGAAGCGGTCGGATCTCGCTAGGCGATCGCGTCGAAGCAGTAGTCCGCGGCGCGGTCGGCCTGGCTCTCCCTCTTGAGAACCGCGGCGGCCAGCAAACGGCCGCGCTGCGGCTCCGCTAGGAACGCGGGCGCGTCGGTCGTCCAGTCGCAGAGTTGCGAGATGGACGAGCAGCACGAGCGATGGCTGCTCGTCGGCGGACGCCTCCATCGCCAGGCAGATGCAGAAGAGCTGCTTCGGGTCGTCGTTGCGGACACCTCCTTTCGCGTCGCGACACGAACCTTCGCCCGACTGAACGAGCGACCTGCATCGGGCGGAACT
>JAFASQ010000288.1 GCA_019244395.1 Solirubrobacterales bacterium
GAGCTGGCACCGGATAGCTCGGTTTTGCTTGACCGGGTTGGTCTGCGCCCTGGGGATAGCGCGATTGATGTCGGGTGTGGGCCACGCGGGGTGATCGAGTTGTTGTACGAGCGGGTGATGCCGGGCGGGCGGGTGGTTGGCTTGGACGGTGATCCGGCGCACGTCGCGATGGCGTCGGACCTGGCGGCCAAGCTGGGGCTGAGTGGCGTTGAGATCGTGTGTGCGGATGCGCGGCAGACCGGGCTTGAGTCGGACTCGTTTGACCTGGTGCATCACAGGCTGCTGCTTGTCACGGTGCCCGAGCCCTTACATGTGCTGGCTGAGTTGGTCCGGCTGGCTCGTCCGTCGGGGTTGGTGGCCGGGCTCGAGGTGGACACCGAGCACGCGATCTGCTACCCGCCACATCCGGCCTTCGACCGGCTATGCGAAATCTTCACTGCTGTCTTCTCCCGCAACGGTGCGGACCCGCACATGGGGCGCCGACTGGCCGCGCTCTACCGTCAAGTGGGACTAGACGACGTTGAAGTTCAAGCCCGCGCCAACGTGTATCCGCCAGGCCACTCGCGCCGCACGATCCGCGCCGACTTGGTCAGTGCGATGCGTCCCCAGGTCCTGGAGATGGGCCTCGCAGACAACCGCGAGCTCGCTCGGATTGACAGCGAGGCACGCGAGCACCTCGCCGATCCTGACACCGTCGTCATGCCCAGCCTCTGGTTCCTCGCCTGGGGCCGCAAAGCGCCGGCTGTATAACAGGGTCAGCGCACCTCAACCGGTCGTTCGTGGATCCAGAAGTGACGGCGGACTTCGTCTGGACTTCCGAATCGGCCCGGGCGCTAGCAACGACCGTGCCAGGGGTGTGGCGAAATTCCAGGTTGACCGAGTGCTGGCGGTGCACCCGCTTCCCGGTCATCGCATATCGTCGGGAGGCCGCCGGCCGGGTCTGCTGCCGTGTACTCGCCGTCGCTCCGGACGTGCAATTGCGAAAGCCTCGATGAGCTCGCTCGCCCCGGTCGGGATGATTAGAGTCATGCTCGTGCGGGCTGTGGGATCGCGTCGAGATTCGTTTGAGGCTCCTCGCCGCGGGTGTTGGTGGCGCGCAGTCCGATCACCGCCGCGGCGAGGAGCAGGATTGCGCCCACGAATAGCGCCCGCTGGAAGCCAGCGGTCAGCGCGTTTGTAACGGGGGCGTGCGCGGCTAGCAGTTGGTGCGTCCGGCTGGTCGCGATCGCGGTGAAGATCGCCAGTCCGAGCGCGCCGCCGACCTGCTGTGATGCGTTCAGTAGCGACGCGGCGAGGCCGGCCTTGTCGGCGCTGACGCCAGCGTTGGCCGCCGTGGTAACGCTGACGAACATGGGGCCGATCCCGACGGAGAGGACGAGCATCCCTGGAAGCAGGTCCGAGAGGAACGATCCGTGGACCGGGATCCGTGAGAGCCAGTACATCCCTCCGGCCGCGACGATCGCGCCGGCGACGATCACCGGCCGTGTGCCGACGCGGGACAAAAGCTGCGAGGAGACGCCCGCGGCGATGGCGACCGCAAAGCAGACCGGCAGGTATGCGACGCCGGTCTGGATCGGGGAGTAGTGGAGCACGTCCTGCATGTACAGCGTGAGGTAGAAGAACATCGCCAGGAGGCCAGCGAACGCGATCAGCTGGGTGAGGTTCGAGAACCCGAGTCCGTTGATGCGGAAGATCGACAGTGGCGCGAGTGGGTTGCGGGAGCGTAGCTCGTTGCCAACGAACGCCGCGAGCAGCGCGAGCGCGCCGGCGAGTCCGCCGATCGTCCGCGCGTTGCCCCACCCCACCGCAGGCGCCTTCACCAGCGTGTAGACGAGCAGCAGCATCCCAGCGGTCGCCAGCACGGCCCCGAGCACGTCGAAGTTCTCGAGGCGGGCGCGGCCTCGTTCGACGGGGAGCAGCCGGAGGATCGCGCCGAGCACGAGCACCACGGCGATCGGATTCACGAACATCACCCAGCGCCAGCCGGGGCCCTCGGTGAGCAGGCCGCCGAGCAGCGCGCCCATCGCCGAGGCCAGTGCGGCGATGCCGCCCCACACCCCGAGTGCGGTGTTGCGGTCCTTGCCCTCCTTGAAGCTGGTGGTAAGGATCGAGAGCGCGGCAGGGAGCGTCATCGCGGCGGCGAGCCCTTGGGCAAGACGGGCGCCGATGAGCATGCCTGAGTTCCCCGCGAATCCGCCGATGAGCGAGAAGACGCCGATCATGAGCACTCCTGCGATCAGGACGCGCCGGCGGCCCAGCAGATCGGCGGCGCGGCCGCCGAGCAGCATGAACCCGCCGTAGGTGAGCAGGTAGCCGCTCGGGACCCACTGTAGGTCCGCCATCGAGAAGTGCAATGCTCGGCGGATCGACGGAAGCGCGATGTTGACGATCGACGCATCGACGAAGTCGAGGAACGCGACCGCGCATAAGAGCGCGAGCGTGAGCTTGCCGCGTCGGGTGGCGAGGAACGACGACGGTTCGGTGTTTGCCAGAGCCATTGGAAGGATCTCCTGACCTTTGATCTGTAGGGAGCGTTTGGTAAAAGCGCGGCTACCGGCTGTTGAAAACAAGGGCGACTAGACCGGCTCCGCGGTGACTTCGCGCCGTCGAGCACGGCCGGTCGTGCCAGCACGGGGTGTCCGCTTTCCAAGCCGAGCCAAAGCACGCTTGACTGGCGATCGACTGCACGTCGAGGCGTGGACGCGCTGCGCGGCCGCGGCTCGCCGGAGATCGTCGATCCCCGTCCGGGCCAGGCTGATCATGAGAGACGGATTCATCTCCATTGCCCTTCGATGAGTAGGTACGTGGGCTCGCAAGATGGCCTCTTCGTGCTGCGCTCGCACCGGCGATTTCGCCGGTTCGGGCCGGGGGCCGAGTCAGCGAACGGCGCGGAGGGGTCCGAGCCCGGCTTGACGCGGGGTAGGATCCGGAAGTGCTCTACGGAAGAGAGCTGGAGCGCTTTCGTATCGGCGAGCTTCTCGAGGGGGCTCGCGAGTCGCGAAGCGGGGCGCTCGTCCTCCTGGGCGAGGCGGGCGTTGGCAAATCGGCCCTACTCGAGGACGCGCGCGATCGTGCGTCGGACATGCAGGTGCTCGTCGGCCGGGGAATCGAGTCGGAGGCTCAGCTCCCGTTCGCCGCTTTGCACCAGATCCTGCGCCCGATCCTGGGCTACCTGGAGCGCCTACCCGATCCGCAGGCCCGCGCCCTGCGCGGAGCGCTTGGGCTCGAAACGACGGTCGCCAACGACCGGTTTCTCATCTACCTGGCCGCACTGAGCCTGCTGGCCGAGGCGGCCGAGGACCACCGGGTCCTGTGTCTCGTCGATGACGCACATTGGCTGGATGAGGCCTCCGCCGACGCGCTCGTGTTTGTTGCCCGACGGCTCGAGGCCGAGGGGATCGTGATGTTGCTGTGCGCACGGGAACGCGACGTGCGCCACTTCAATGCCTCGGGCCTACCTGAGCTGAAGCTCGGCCCATTGCCTCACGATGCCGCCGGGGCGCTGCTTGACCATCAGGCCGGCGTCGCGTTCTCACCGGATGCCCGCGAGCGGCTGATTGCGGCAACCGGCGGTAACCCGCTTGCCCTCGTGGAGCTGCCGGCGTTGCTCAACGAGGCACAGCTATCAGGTCTCGAGCTGCTGCTGGATCCGCTACCGGTGAGCGCGCGAATCGAGCGTGCGTTTCTCGCACGCGCGCGCGAGCTGCCGGATAACAGCCAGATACTGCTGTTGCTCTGCGCCACCGACGACACCGGCGACCTTGGCCCGGTGTTGGCGGCGGCAGCCCAGCTCGGTGCGGGCTCCGAGGCGCTCGATGCGGTCGAGCAGACGGGACTCGTCGTCGTTCGGGGCACGAGGTTTGAGTTCCGACACCCGCTTGTGCGTTCTGCTGTCTATCAGTCGGCACCTCTTTCCCGGCGGCGAGCCGCTCACCGCGCGCTGGCAGGCGCACTGGAGGCTGAGTCGCAGGCCGATCGGCGCGCCTGGCATCGCGCTGCCGCGAGTCTCGAGCCGGATCCGTCGGTCGTTGAGGACCTTGAGCGGGCTGCTGGTCGAGCCCGGGAGCGGTCCGGGTTTGGCGACGCCTCGCACGCGTTTGAGCGGGCGGCGGCGCTGACGGCAGACGCAGGTGAGCGAGCCCGGCGCCTGACTGCGGCGGCCGAGAGCGCGTATCTGGCGGGGCGGCTGGAGCGCGCGCTGTTGCTGCTCAGGCGGGCGCGTCCGCTGGCCACGGGACCGATGCAGCAGGCCGATATCGACCGCTACCGCGGCTTGACCGAGATGAGCCACGGAATCCCCGCCGATGCGTGCCAGATCCTGCTTGGTGCCGCAAAAGGCGTGGCGGCGGTCGATGGTGAGCGTGCGATGGAGCTGCTCAACTTCGCGAGCGTCGCCGCCGTCTACGCCGGCGACGCGGCTGCCGCGGTGGCGATCGCCGCTCTGGCGCGCGGCCTGACGGTGCCCGATTCCCCGCAGATGCGGATGCTGGTCGAGCTGCTCAGTGGGCTTGGCTCCCACTTCGAGGGAGATTTCGCCACCGCTGCGGACAGGCTGGGCGGCGCGCTCGCGCTGGAGCAACAGCTAGAAGGAGGCGCGCTTGCCGACGAGCCGGTGTCGCTCATGCGAGCCGGACGCGCCGCCATGTTCCTCGGCGACGACGAGTTCGGCCTGCGGATTCATCGCGCAGCCGCGGCGCGCGCGCGCTCCGCGGGCACCCTCGGGCTGCTCACGCAGATCCTGCCTCGGCTCGGTCATGCGGAGCTGTCGGCCGGTCGCTGGGCGTCAGCGGCAGCGAATGCCGAAGAGGGCCTCGCGCTGGCCAGGGAGAGCGGCCAGCACGACTTCGTCGCCTATCAGCTTGTCCTTCTTGCTCTGATCGCCGCACACCGCGGTCAGGAGGAGGCGTGCCGCTCGCTCGCGGGTCAGGGCCTCGAGCTTGCCTCCGCCCGGCGCGTCACGCTCGTGGCCGAGTTCGCGCGCTGGGCGCTGGCGGTGCTGGAGCTGGGACTCGGCCACGCGGCTGAGGCGTTTGGCCGGGCTCGAGAGATCTCGGTCACGGGCGCCGTGTTCTGGGCCGGGCTTGACCGCATCGAAGCGGCGGCGCGCGCCGGTGAGACGGACGCCGCCCGGGAGTGGCTGACCTCCTTCGAGCCCTGGGCGCGCAACGGCCGTGCCGTGTGGGCCCGTGCGGTTGCCCTGCACTGCCGCGCTCTGCTCGCCAGCGAGGAGGAGGCTGAAGGTCTGTTCAAGGCTGCACTCGCCGCCCACGGGGAGGCAGCTCGTCCGTTCGAGCGCGCGCGCACCGAGCTGGCGTTTGGAGAATTTCTGCGCCGCGGTCGTCGTCGCGTCGAGGCGCGAGAGCATCTCCGGGCGGCGCTTGACGGCTTCGAGGCGCTGGGGGCGATGCCATGGGCGGAGCGGACGCGAATGGAGCTGCGCGCGAGCGGTCAGACGGCCCGGCGCCGGGATCCCAGCACCAGGGACGAACTCACCGCACAGGAGCTCCAAATCGCCAGCCTCGTCACACAGGGACTGACCAATCGCGAGGTGGCGGCCCAGTTGTTTCTGAGCCCTCGCACGGTCGATTTTCACCTGCGAAACGTCTTCCGGAAGCTCGGCGTCAGCTCCCGGACGCAGCTCGCGACTCTCGACCTCGACACCGCGAGGGCGATGGGGCCGCCGGAGCAAATCCTGGCGGTTTCGCCGGTGCGATCCCGGTAGCTCCAACCTAGCGTCGGCGCGGAAATCAACCCCGCCGACGTCGGAGGACCCTGATGCATTCCATTCGCCGTGCCGAGCAGCGCTCGCAGCCACGTTCGCTCCCGGGCTCGATCGCCGACCTGCGCGCTGCGCTCCTGGGCCGAGTGATCGCCCCGGAGGATCCGGACTACGAGTCAGCGCGTCTCGTGTTCAATGCGGCCGTCGACCGTCGGCCCGCACTCGTGATCCGACCCGCTGACTCCGCTGACGTCTCGCTTGTGGTGTCGCTCGCCCGCACGGACGGCGTGGAGCTGGCGGTGCGAGGCGGCGGCCACAGCCAGGCCGGCCACGGCACCTCCGATGGTGGCTTGGTCTTGGACATGTCTAATCTGCGCGGCCTGCACATCGATCCGGCACGTCGGGTCGCCTGGGCGCAGGCCGGGCTCACGGCCGGCCAGTACACCGCCGAGGCGGCTCGC
>JAFASQ010000336.1 GCA_019244395.1 Solirubrobacterales bacterium
TTGCGCCAAGCAGCTTAAGGACCCATTGAATCGGTGGCCGGCACGCTGGAGCGACATGCCGAGCGACTGGATCCAGAAACAGACCGAATTGCTGAAGGCCTACCAGGCCAAGAACCCCGACCAGGCGATATGGGACGCGGACGAGGCGCTCATCCATGACGGCTGGCCGCAATACTACATCGGCGCGGTTCCATATTGCTTCGTGCTGCCGCACAAGCCTGAAAACCAGCCGGTGAGCGAGGGCGACCTCCGCATGGGGCAAGCGCCGGGAACGCAATGGTATCATGCGCACAAGCACGGCTCGACCGCGATCAACGTCATGAACGGCATGACGGGCGCCTTTATTGTCGAAGGCCAATACGATGACGACCTCAACGCCTTCTATGCGAGCTATGGCGTCAAGCGTGGCACCGACCCTAAGCCCGCGCGCTGGGACACGGGCTCGCAGCCGGTGCTGGTCCTCAACCAGCTTGGAACCACGCCAAATCTGCTTTCAGGGGCCGGGACCGGCCCTGCGGGTCCCGCCGGCGCTCCCTTCGTGGTGAATGGCCTCGTTGGTCCCAAGGCGCATATGCAGCCCGGAGAGGTCCAGCTCTGGCGCATCGTGAACTCGTCGTCGCGTAATGCCGCTTATTTCATGGCGCCCGAAGGCCTTCAGTGGAGGCAGCTGGCGCAGGACGGGGTGCAGTTCGCCCGGCCGACCTACGCAAGCCCAGGGAACGCAAACAGGCCATTTTACATGGCGCCCGCCAATCGCGTGGACCTGTTGGTCCAGGCGCCGATGACGCCGGACACTTTCAATGTCCGGATCCAGCCCGTGATGGCGCGCGACCAAGTAAAGCCGACGCCACTCCACCCGAACGCGAACGATCCCCTGCCCGGAGTGGTGCTCATGACGGTCGAGGTGTCCGGCGATCCGGTGACGCAGAACGGCGAGCCGGTGCAGGCGCCGATGCCCTTCCCCATAGAAGGCAAGGCTCCGGACCAGCCCAAATTCCTCGCCGACATCACCGACGCGGAGTTGGCCCGCAACAACTTCACCAAGAGGGAATTCACCTTCGATTCAAAGGCTCCACAAAGCCCGCAGCAGCACACGATCAACGGCTTTCAATTCGAAGACAGTCTCGGAAGGGCAAACGTGTCCGTCCCACTGGGCGACGTGGAGGAATGGACGATCAAAAACACCACGAGCGCTCCCGGTTCGATCGACCATCCGCTCCACATCCACATCAACCCGTTCCAGATCACGGAAGTGTTCGACCCCAATGAAAATCTGGCCAACCCTGAGACCGGCACGCTGCTGACGCAACTGCAGGTTACGGATAAAAACGGCCAGAAAAAGATTTTGACCCAAGACGAATGCGACAAGCTCAGCGACGGCACTCATTGCGTAACCATTCCAGTGCCGCGCTACGTGACCGACAAGGCTATACTGAGCGATCCCCATAACCCCTTCGCCGCGCGTCAGTGCTTTCTTGACCCCAAGAACGAAAACACCTGGTCGGTCGCCGGCGCCTGTGGGCCCCAGAAGCCCGGTTCCCATTTGGTCTGGTGGGACACGTTTGCAATACCGTCTGCACGGAATGACCCGAACGCAGCCACGCCCATCCCCGGCTACTTCAAGATGCGCAGCCGCTTCGTCGACTACCCCGGAACCTATGTCATGCACTGCCATATCCTCATCCATGAGGACCGCGGCATGATGTTCACCGTCGACGTGAGCCCGCCGCCCAAGTTGATGGTTCACCACCATTAGAGGCTGTGCGAGAAGTCGGTACGGGTAAGCTGTTGAGCCGCACGCGGGTCGGGGCAAGGCCGCAAAGCCCTTGTTTTGCTCCGCCTCGGGCCGGCTCGCGAGCACTCACGATAAGCCCACCTGACCCTTTTCGCACACCCTCTCAAGCTGAGGTCATGTGTAAATAACCGTGCCCACCGGCTCTCCGGCCAACGCGCGGGACAGGTTGCCCGGCACGAGGCCATTCACGATCCGTATGCTCCTGGCCAGCTTCGCCCGCGTTAGCAGGTCCAGCAGTGCCGGCTCGATCGGCAGCGTCGGAAGCCCCATACGGACCAGATCCGAGGCGCGGATTTCCGGGATGAACGTGGCGTCTGGCTCCACCTTCGGATCCGCCGTGTAGAGCCCATCCACGTCCTTCAAAAGGGTGACGCTGCGCGCGCCAAACACCTCGGCGACCAGGTAGGAACCCGCGTCGCTGCCATGTGGCGGAATCTTGCCAAGGGCGGGCGGGTGCTCCCACAGGTCGTACGGGGGGATGCCGTTGAACACCGCGCCGCGAGCCGCCGCCAGCATGGCCGGCAGCAGCTGGACGATGAAGGGCGCCTCCAAATACACAAAGCCATGGCTCGCCAGGAGGCAAGACACCATGTAGGCGTTCTGCGCGGACGACTTGGCGGCCAGGGTCGCCAGCGCGCCGGTTGGCAAGCCGAGGTCGAGGCCAACCGACAGGATGTGCCGCGCGCGCACACCGGGGCCGACGCCGATGACCTGGGTATAGTCCCCCTGGTTGGCCACGACCTCGTCGAGTAGCGGCAACACAGCCGTGTGCCCGCGATCGATGATCGACAGGCCGCCAATTTGGACCACATTGAGATTGGGCAGGATGGGCCGAACGGAGGACCTCTCTGTCCCGGCGATCAGCTTCTTGTCCACCAGCGACTCGCGCATCAGCTGCGAGACCACGTGCTGCGCCCCGGGCTGGCCTCCGCTCACGCGGCGTCTCCGTCGGCAGCGTTGAAGATGGTGCTTCCCACGGGCTCTCCATCGAGGGCAGCGGTCAGCTGGCCCGGCTTCAGCCCGTTGACGAACTGAATCTCCCTGATGTTGCGCGCGTTCAACATGAGCTCCAGAACCGCGCGCTCCACAACCAGGTCGTCGAGGTCACGCGTCAGCAGGTCCTGCACGCTGATGCGCGGGATGTGGGTGGCGCCCGAATCCTTTTTCGGGTCGGCAGTGTACAGCCCGTCCTCGTCCTTGACGTAGATCATCTTCCTCGCGCCGAACACCTCGGCGATCAGGAAGCAGCCGGTGTCCGTGCGCTGCGGCGGAATCCGCCCGACGAGCGGGTTGGCCTGCCAGAGCTTGTAAGGCGGCATGCCCTGGCAGATCACCGCGCCCCGTTCCATGAGGTAGTGCGGCAGTGCGGCAAAGCCCTCCGGCTCGAGGAAGGCGATCCCGTGTTTGGCCAGCAGGTACTGCAGCATCTGCGCGTTCTGCCACGCCACGGCGGTGCCGAGCACAGTCAGGACCCCGATCGGAAGGCCGAGGTCAATCGCCACGCTGTAGACGTGGCGAGCGCGGGTCCCAGCGCCGGTTCCCAAGATCATCTTATGTCGGTGCAGGTTGGCCACGATCTCGTCGACCACGGGGCCGACCGCGCCACGGCCCCGGTCCATGATGCTTTGCCCCCCGATCTTGACCACGTTCACCCACGGCAGGAGGGCGAGGCTGGGAGTGGCCTCGGTTGCCCTCTGAACCGCCGCGTCGCTGAGGGATCCGCTGACAAGCCGTCTCCCCAGCTCTGTCAACGTGGCGTTGTCTGGCCCTTTCAGCATGATGGCGTTGTCTGGCCCTTTCAGCATGTCGGCAATCTAGCGTTTGTTGAACCAAAAGATTCGCAGTTCGAAAGCATGCGGTTCGCAGAAGACAGCATCGAGCGAGCCGTACGTCTCCGATGCCCAAGCGCCCAACTCGCGAAGCGCCGTTTGCTTGACCGGCGGGGGCAACGCGGAGAAGCGTGCGCCCGTGCGGTGGCGCTCAAGAAAGCCGCGTGCCGTTCGCTCGGCGCTCCATGCCGCTGCGACCGCGCAGGTGCCGCCCCGAGCGTTTGCCTCAAGCCAGCGCTGCACGTCTTCGCGCACGCCTGCCCCGTCAACCTGGACTCCCATCTCGTCGAGAACGCGCGCGAGGCGCCGCTTCATCTGCGCGTCGACGCCATCCGGCGGCGTCACCGAACGGCCAAGGACCAGTGCGCCGGCGGGACGCAAGACGCGCCGCGCCTCCTCGAGGAGCCGTCGCCAGCCGCGCATCCCACCGAACAGCTGGATCAGCATGACAGCGTCGAACGCCGCGTCGCGAAACGGCAACCGCTGTCCGTCTGCTCGCACCAGCCGCGGCATGGGGCCGCTTTCCTGGCACGACCGCTGCACGAAGGCTTGCAACATGCCGAGAGACAGGTCGACGCCGACATA
>JAFASQ010000461.1 GCA_019244395.1 Solirubrobacterales bacterium
GCAGCTGGCGCGTCTGGCCGAGGAAGGCGCCGCGATCATGGGCACCTCGCACCGCCAGGCGCCGGTCCGGGGCGTGGTGGCTCAGGTCCGGGCTGGGCTGCGCGAGCTGTTCGCGCTACCCGACGGCTACGAGGTGGCGCTCGGCAACGGCGGCACTACCGCGTTCTGGGATGCGGCGGCGGCATGCCTGGTGCGTGAGCGCGCGCTGCACCTCTCCTACGGCGAGTTCTCGTCCAAGTTCGCGGCGTGCACCCGCGGTGCGCCGTTCCTGGCCGATCCGATCGTCGTGGTCGCGGATCCCGGCGAGGCGCCCGAACCGCGCGCGGATCCCGACGTCGATGTCATCGCCTGGGCGCACAACGAGACCTCGACGGGCGTAATGGTGCCGGTTTCACGGCCCGCCGGCGCAGACGGCTCGCTGGTTCTGATCGACGCCACGTCCGGAGCAGGTGGGTTGCCAGTCGACGTGACCCAGGCCGATGCGTACTACTTCGCGCCCCAGAAGGGTTTTGCGTCCGACGGAGGGCTGTGGCTGGCGCTGCTTAGCCCGGCCGCGCTCGAGCGCGTGGCCGAGATAGCCGCGAACGCCGCCCCCGCGGATTCGGCCCGCACCCACGCCCGCTGGATCCCGGACTTCCTGTCGCTAAGCATCGCGCTCGAGAACTCGGTCAAAGACCAGACCTACAACACGCCCGCGATCGCCACGCTGCTGATGCTCGCCGATCAGCTCGAGTGGATGCTCGGGCGCGGCGGGCTGGAGGGGATGGTTGAACGCACCGCCCAGTCGTCCGGGCATCTCTACACCTGGGCGTCGCAACATGAGCACGCCGAGCCGTTCGTGCGCGATCCGGCCAAGCGCTCGCTGGTGGTCGGGACGATCGACTTCGACGCCGCGGTCGACGCCGCCGACCTGGCGGCCACGCTGCGGGCCAACGGAATCGTCGACGTCGAGCCGTACCGCAAGCTGGGTCGCAACCAGCTGCGGATCGCGATGTTCCCGGCCACCGATCCGGGCGACGTCGAGGCGCTGACCGAATGCATCGACTGGGTCCTGGAGCGCAGCCTGTGAGCGCCACCGAGTCGGTCTCGGCGGACGCCCCGGCCGACGGGGCCCGTCCGCGGGTGCTGGTCGCCGAGAAGATCGGAGACTCTGGAATCGACCTGCTGCGAACCCACTTCGACGTCGACCTCGGCGTCGGCTGGTCGCGCGAGGAGCTCTCCGATCGCATCGGCGACTACGACGCGATCCTGATCCGCTCGGCCACGAAGCTCGACTCCGAGCTCATCGCCCGCGCCGAGCGGTTGCGGGCGGTGGGGCGGGCCGGCGTCGGCGTGGACAACGTCGACGTGGACGCGGCCACCAAGCGCGGCATCGTGGTGGCCAACGCGCCGCAGTCGAACGTGATCACCGCAGCCGAGCACACCATGGCGCTCCTCCTCGCGCTCGCCCGCAACGTCCCGCAGGCGCACGCCTCGCTGACCGGCGGAAGGTGGGAGCGATCCAGGTTTTCGGGGGTCGAGCTATACGAGAAGACGCTCGGGATCCTCGGGTTCGGCCGGATCGGCCAGCTTGTGGCCGAGCGTGCCCGCGCCTTCGGAATGCACGTGATCGCCTACGACCCCTACATCTCGGCCGAGCGCTACCGCGAGCTGAGCGTCGAGAAGGCCGAGTCGTCGGACGCCCTGTACGCGGCGGCCGACTTCATCACGCTGCATCTGCCGAGCACGCCGGAGACCCGGGGCTGGCTGGATGCTGAGGCGCTGTCGAAGTGCAGAGACGGGGTGCGCGTCCTCAATGTGGCACGCGGCCCATTGGTCGTCGACGAGGACCTGAAGGCCGCGCTCGACTCGGGCAAGGTGGCCGGCGCGGCGCTTGACGTGTTCCGGTCTGAGCCGGTGACCGACCACCCGCTGTTCGCTTATCCGAACGTCATCGTGACGCCCCACCTGGGCGCCTCCACCGCCGAGGCGACCGACCGCGCGGGCTACCAGGCGGCCGAGCAGGTGGTCGCCGCCCTGACCGGCGGAATGGTGACCAGTGCGGTCAACGTGCCGGCCGTTCCCGCCGAAGACATGGATGTGCTCGGGCCTTTCGTGTCGCTGTGCCGCGCGCTCGGTCGGATCGCGATCGAGGTGGCGGAGGGGTCCTCGATCGATTCGGTGAGGACCGAGTTCCTCGGGCGGATCGCCGAGCGGGATACCCGCATGCTCTCGATCCAGGTGCTGCTCGGCGTGCTGCGTGGGCACACCGAGGAGGAGGTCAACGAGGTCAACGCGCCGACGCTGGCCCGGGAGCGCGGGATCGAGTTGGTCGAGATGAAGCGCTCCTCCGTGCGCGACTATTCGGACCTGGTTCGTGTGACGGTCGAGAGCGGAGACGAGGGCGTGCTCGTCGCGGGTACGCTCCTCGGCCGGCGCAACCGTGCCCACCTCCTCGAGGTCTGGGGGCAGCGCTTCAACATCCAGCTCGAGGACCACGTCACGGTGTTCCGCTACCGCGACATGCCCGGGATGATCGGGCGGGTCGGCACGCACTTCGCGGAGCACGGGATCAACATCGTCTCGGCCGTCGTCGGGCGCCACCCGGACGCGCACGTCGGCGAAGGGCTCGAGGCGGTGATGGTGATCACGACCGATGCCGCCGTACCGCAGGCGGTGATCGACGAGATCGTCGCGCTCGACGGGTTCGAGGCCGGTCGCGCCGTGACGCTTTAGTCCTAGGACGTCCGCTCGTTTGCGCCGCCGGCCCCGGGATCGCACGCTCACGGGGCGGAGGCGCTGATTCCGGCCGGATCGTGGGGCCATCGTGAGGTCGGACGGCTCGATCCCGAGCCATGTGGGATAAAACTCATGCTATGCGCGAGTTATCTCCCAAGCGTCCTCGACGATGAGAGTCGTCGTGGCCCCGGTCGCGGGGTTCGGTGACGGGGAGCGCCGGATCGTGGAGGTCGGCGGGCGCTCGATCGGCGTCTTCCGAGTGGGGGAGAGCTTCTACGGAATCCGCAACCGGTGCCCGCATCAGGGAGGGCCGCTATGCCTGGGACACGTGCTCGGCGACGCGGTCGCGGATGCGCCGGGACAGGCGCGGGTGTCGTCCGATCCGCTGCGGATCGCGTGCCCGTGGCACGGCTGGGAGTACGACCTGGACAGCGGGCAGTCGTTCATGGGCGGTGCCATGGCCGGTGTGCGGAGCTTCGGAGCGCGGGTTGAGCCCGGCGGCTCGCTGCTGGATTCGGCGCCGGCGCGGCCGGCCGGGCGGGTGCCGGGCCCGTATCTGGCCGAGACGTTCGAGGTGCGGGTCGAGGACGAGTACGTGGTATTGGAGGCGTAGCGGTGTCACATGTTGAAGTCCGGTCGGGCGGCGCACCCGTCACGAAGCGAGGGGTGGAGCTGGTCGACTGCGACGTGCATGCCCAGGCGACCGAGCCGATGCTCGCGCAGTACCTGAGCGCGCCGGCGCGGCGGCTGCTCGAGCGCTACGGCCGGCGCACCCCGCGGGTGACCGAGTGGTATCCGCGGGCGCGCAACGCCGGCATGCGGGTCGACGCCTGGCCGGGCAAGCCCGGGCACATCTGGGGCAGCGACCCGGAGCTCATGCGCGCGCAGCTGCTCGACGAGTTCGGGATCGACTACGCGGTGCTCGAGGTCCTGAGCGGACAGGACTGCTACGACCATCCGGACTTCGCCGCGGAGTGGAACCACGCGATCAATCAGTGGCAGCTCGAGGAATGGCTCTCCTTCGATCCTCGCCTAAGGGGCACGATCGCCGTGCCGCACGAGTATCCGGCCTTGGCGGTGGCGGAGATCGAGCGGCGTGCCGGCGATGAGCGGTTCGTCGCGGTTTTACTGCCGGCCAGCGCCGCGGAGCAGCTCGGCTCGCCCAAGTACTGGCCGATCTACGAGGCAGCGGCGGCGTACGGACGGCCGGTGGCGTTCCATACCGGCGGCTACGTCGACCATCGCGGCCCCGGCTATCCGTCCTACTACCTCGAGTACCACGTCGGCAACGGCATCGTCATGCAGAGCCAGCTCGCGAGCATGGTGGCGGGCGGCATGTTCGAAGCGGTGCCGGGACTGCGGGTGGTGCTCACCGAGTGCGGGGTGGCCTGGGCGGCCGCCCTGCAGTGGTCGCTCGACGCCGCATGGGAGCTCATGCGCGACGACCATCCGCGCCTCGAGCGCCGGCCGTCGGAATACATCCGCGAGCACGTGTGGTTCACCACCCAGCCGATCGAGGAGCCCGACGATCCCAAGCAACTGGTGTGGGCGATCGAGCAGGCCGGGATCGGGGAACGGCTGCTGTTCGCGACCGACTATCCGCACTGGGACTTCGACTCGCCCAAGCAGGCGCTGCCGCGCGTGATGGACGCGTCGTTGCGCCGCGCGATCCTGTGCGAGAACGCGCTCGAGCTATACGGACTGCCGCGCGAGCGGGCGGTGCCGTGATGGACGCGATCGACTGCGATGTTCATTGCGCGCCCGATTCGTACGAGGCGCTGTTTCCCCACCTGAGCGAGTACTGGCGCCAGTACATCACGGAGGCGGGTATCCGGGTCAACGGCCTAGCGCACGCCTATCCGCGCGGCGTTGGTGCGACGGCGCCTTCCACGTACGAGGCGCTGGCCGACCGGGTCCTCGACCGACGCGGCGTCCGGTTCGTGATCCTCAACTGCCTGACCGGCTTCGAGACGCACCGGAACGCCTATTTCGGGGCGGCGGTGGCGTCCGCGATCAACGACTGGGTGCGGGAGGAGTTCCTCGCGCGCGATGAGGGCCTGCGCGCCAGCCTCGTCGTCTCGACGATCTCGCCCGAGGATGCCGTCGCCGAGATCGAGCGCGTGGGGGAGGACCGGCGGTTCGTCCAGGTGCTCCTGCCCGTGCGCAGCGACCTGCCGTGGGGACACAAGAACAACCACGCGGTCTTCGCCGCCGCGCGCGAGCGGGGCCTCCAGGTGGCTCTGCACGCCTGGGGGCGGGCGGGCAAGGCACCGACGCCGAGCGGCTTCACGACGACCTACCTCGAGGACTACGTGGGCAACCAGTCCATCGCGCAGGGACAGGTGCTGAGCTTCGTGAGCGAAGGCGTGTTCGAGCGCTTCCCGGACCTGCGGGTCGTGCTCATCGAGTGCGGCTTCGCGTGGCTGCCGCCGCTCTTGTGGCGCTTCGACAAGGACTGGAAGGGGGTGTGGCGCGAGGTGCCTTGGCTGGGGCGCCGGCCGTCGGAGTACGTGCGCGAGCACTTCCGCGCCACCACGGCGCCGGCCCACCTGCCGCGCGATCCCGTGCTGCTCGACCAACTGCTCGAAATGTTGGACGGGCCCGGCATGCTCACGTACGCATCGGACTACCCGCACGAGCACGGCGACGGCTTGGCCGGGCTGCTCGACCGCCTCGGCGAGGAGCAGCGTCGAAGCGTCATGTGGTCGACCGCCGCCGAGCTCTACGGGCTGGCGGGAAATCCCGCCGCGTCGAGCCGCGCTTAGCCGTCGGGAGCGTGCCCCTCGGCGGGGGCGCCTTCGCCCCCGCCGGGCTGCTGCGCGGCGATCCATCCGTCGATCCGCTTCCACCAGTCGTAGAGCCAGTCCACCTGCTCATCGGGGATCACGGGGACCTCCTCGCGCGGCGCGAGCCACATGCGGATGTGCAGCGTCCGTCCGATCGGCATCTCGCGCCAGATCTGCCGGGGGTAGGCCGCTAGCCCGAGGCCGGTGTGGGCGGAAAAGACGACGTCGGCATCGGGACGTGCCCGGAGCGCGGCAAGCGCCCCCACCGGCTGCGGCGGCAGGACGTGCGGCATGTCCTCGGCACGCTCGGCCGAGCTGCGCTGCCCCTTGCGCCACAGCCGCCGGAGCGCGGAACGCCGGCGCTCGGGGGTGAAGTTGCCGCCCTCGGGGAACAACAGCAGCGTCCCGCGCGGGCCGAGTCCGGCGGTGATCTGCGCGATCCGCGCCTCGCACTGCTCGCGGTCGGAGGGGTCGATCATGGCGTGCGGCAGGCGGTGGGCGAGCAGGTCGATGCACGGGTCGATCGCGATCGTCTCCTTGAACACGACGCTCGGTCGCCGGTGAAATCGCGACAGCAGCTGATCGGCGATGAAGATCGTGTCGCCGGGTCCGGCGTGCCGGCTGAGCACGATCAGCGGCGCGTCGGACTCGAGCGCGCGGGTGGCTTCCTGCGAGGCCTCCGGGACCACGTCGATCTCGATCGCGCTGCGCGCCGCGGACGCCAGCCCGGCGGCGTACCAGCGCAGCAAGCGCCAGTGCAGCCGCTGCGATCGCGGCGCGTCGATCATCCGGCCCGCCCCGGTGACGATCCACAAGGCGCCGCACGCGACCAGCACGGCGAGCTCGTGAGCGAAGTAGGCGAGGATCAGCCGGGCCGCGATCATCGGCTCCCGGCGGCCGGTCAAGGCGCCCATCAGAGCCCCCAGCGCGAGCAGCAGGGGGGAGAGGACCACGCCGGCTGCCGACACGACCAGCCACGCGGTGACGGTCAGCGGCCGGCGGATCGAGACGGGCGGCATCAGCTCTGCGTCAGGTAGCGCAGCGACGCCTCGTAGGCCGAGTCGATCTGCCGCTGGATCGTGCCGATGATCCGCCTGATCCGGAACTGCCCCGAGAGGTCGTTGTAGGCGGGCGCGGCCGAGCCGCCGGTGGGTAACACGTGAAGCTCGACGTCGTCTGGGAGCGAGTGGAGGTCATGGGCGAAACGGTGGCGGCGCGCCACCTCGAACGCCACCAGCCCGACTTCCCACGGCCGTCGCGGGGGACTCAGCGGCTGCTCGAGTCGCCCCACCTGGAGGACGTAGATCTTGCGCGCGCCGAGCGCCACGGCGCGGCTCACCGGAATCGAGTTGACGATCCCTCCGTCGATGAAGTGCTCGCCGTCGATCGGCACGGGCGGGAGGATCCCGGGCACCGCGCACGAGGCCAGCACCACGTCGGCCAGCGGCCCGCGGTCGAACCAGTGCTCGGCGGCGCGCTCGATCGACGCGGCCACGCACTGGAACGGGACCTGAAGATCCTCGATGCGCTGCACCGGGAGAAACGAGACAAGGCGGGCGCGGGTCTCGCTGAGCGACTCGACGTGCGTGCCGCTGCGCGCGAGCGTGCCGAGTCGCCGCACCGCCGCCCCGGCCGTGCGCTCGGACCAGTTGGACTCGCGCCACAGCTCGCTCAGGCGCTCGACCCCGGGCAGCGTGGGGTCGGCGGCGAAGAACGCCCCGTTGATCGCGCCGACCGACGTGCCGAGGATCACGTCAGGAGCAATCCCCCGCTCGGCCAACGCCCGCAGCATCCCGACCTCGTGGGCCCCGAGGACGCCGCCTCCGCCGAGGACGAACGCGAGCTCGTAAGGGGGAGACGCGGCGGCCATCTCAGAACAGCGCCTCCTGGCGCGCCTCGAGCGGGGGCGCCAGGCACTCGGGTCCGTCGTAGCGGGCGTCGTTGACGGCGGGTCCCACCGCACGCAGCGCGGTGTCGTGCGGGCTGAGGCCCACCAGGAGCTCGCGCAGGCGCGCCGGCGAGGGCGACGGGTCGAGCCACGCGGCCTCGGCATCGGGTGCCAGGATCACCGGCATGCGGTCGTGCAGGGCCGCGATCGCCGGGCCGGCGGCCGTGGTGAGGATCGTGCACGTGCGGAGCGTATGCCCGTCGTCCCCGTGCCAGATCGACCAGAGCCCGGCGAACGCGAACGGCTCGCCGTCTGCGCGCGTTATGTGGAAGGCCTGCTTGGGCCCGCCCGCGAGCGGCCGCCACTCGTAGAAACCATCGGCCAGGATCAGGCACCGGTAGCGCTCGAAGGCGCGCCGGAACGCCGGCCGATCGGCGACCGTCTCGATGCGGGCATTGATCATCTTGAGCCCGGTGTCGGGCTGCTTGGCCCACGACGGGACCAGTCCCCAGCGCAGCAGCTCGCCGCGTGGCGTCCCCTCACGGTCGGTGGTCAGCGCGAGCACATCGTCGCCCGGCGCGACGTTGTAGCGCCGGCGAACCTCCACCGCCTCGCCGATCGGGAACCGAGCGCGAACTTGCGCCGGGTCAGGCGCCGCCAGCGTGTAACGCCCGCACACCGCCGGTTAGCGCGATCGGGACGCGATCTGTTCCGCGCGCTCGGCCTTGGCGCGTTTCTGCCGCCGTCTCCCGAGCACGGCGACCACCCCGAGCACGATCAGCACGAGCAGGAAGCCGTAGAAGATCGCCAGCTGGATGGAGATCCCGCCGGCGGCCGAGCCGATCCCGTAGACGATCCCGAACCCGAGGGCGAGGACCGCCACGACCAGGGCGATGGCGATCAGGATCCCCCGGATCCGCGCCAGGGCCCCGGCGCTGGCCGGAGGGGCGATCAGCCCCAGGAACTGGAGGCTGCGCAGCTGACGCGTCGTGGGCGCCTCGACACCGAGGCGCTCGGTGGCGCGCTTGAGGTCGTCGGCGCGGCGCTCGGCGAGGGCGAGCGAAGCATCGGCCATCTTCCGGATCCCGGCCCGCTCCTGCGGTCCCCGGGCCGCCGCGAGCGCCCGCTGGAAGTGCCCGCGGGCCGCTTTGGCGTCATAGCGCTCGGCGGCGCGGTAGCCGAGGATCGCCTGCGCAGCGGCCTTGTGCTTGGTCTCGGCTTCGAGCTCCTCGTCGGAGCGGCTCTCGAGCTCCTGCATCGCCGCCATCTGGCTGCGCTGCTCGATCCGCATGGTCCGCTGCTGCTTGGGCATGGCAAGAGGAGTCTAGCTGCGCCTG
>JAFASQ010000567.1 GCA_019244395.1 Solirubrobacterales bacterium
AGCCGACGGCACTCATGTCGGTATGTCCTCTGCCACGGTGCGTGAGGATGGCGCGAGGTTCGGGGTTCGCATCATCCGATCGGGATGATGCGCGCCGCGTCATCCGATCGAGATGAAGCGACCATCCGTCCTGCGGCTTAGGCTCACAGCAGCCATGGCTGATCCGCCAGCCGAAGAGACCGACGTGACCCGGCGAACTTGGCTGGCCGCCGAGCGGACGTGGCTGGCGGGGTGGCGGAGCGGGGTGGCCGCTGGGGCAGTAGCGCTCGCAGTAGGCCGGTTTCTGCCCGGGGCTTACGCACGGCGACACCTGGCCCTTTCGGCTGCTCGGTCTTGGCTACGGCCTGCTGTCCGTGGCCGTTCTGGCGATTGGTGCGATCCGGCAGCGGAGCACCGCGGAGGCGCTGCGCCGTGGCTCGTTCGCCGAGCTGACCTCTCCGCTGGTTAGCTTGATGACCGCGCTCGCCGTGCTGCTCTCGGTCGCTGCGATGGTCCTCGTGGCGGCCGCGCTGTGACGGCCGCGGGCGAGATCGTGCCGCGCGAGCGCAGCTGATCGCGCCGCCGCGACCCGGCCCCGGCAGCTAGGCTGCGCGGACCATGAGCACCCAGGTGATCAGCCCGCCCCCCTTTACGAGCGACGATTTCGCCCGGAGGATGGCGCACGCCGCCGCCCAAGCTCGGGAGGCCGGGCTGACCGGCGTGCTCGTGGCCCCGGGGCCGGATCTCGAGTACCTCATCGGCTACGCGCCGGGGGTGATCGCCGAGCGGATCACAATGCTGGTGATCAACGTCTCCCGCGACCCGGCCATGATCGTGCCGGGAGTCGAGCGTGCCGGCGCGGCGGACGCGCCCGGCGCGGCGGCGATCTCGCTGAGCGAGTGGGGCGACGGCGAGGATCCGTACGCCGAGACGGCGAGGCTGCTGGACGTCGATGGGCGCTACGCGATCTCCGATTCGGCCTGGGCCATGCACTTACTCGGCCTGCAGCGCGCGCTGCCGCGATCGAGCTACGTGTCGATGACCGACGCGCTGCCGATGCTGCGCGCGGTGAAGGACGCGGATGAGCTCGAGCGCCTGACCGCCGCGGCTCGAGCCGTCGATGCATGCTTCGGGGAGATCGCTCGGGGCCGCTTCGAGGGGCGGCGAGAACGGGAGATAGGCGCCCAGCTGGCCACGCTGCTGCGCGAGCACGGCCACACGCGAGTTGATTTCACCGTGGTCGGCTCGGGGCCGAACGGAGCGAACCCGCACCACGAGTTGAGTGATCGCGTGATCGAACGCGGGGATATGGTCGTGCTCGACTTCGGTGGCGTCAAGCACGGCTACGAATCGGACATCACGCGCACGGTGCACGTGGGGGAGCCGAGCGAGGAAGAAGAGGAAGTGTTCGAGATCGTCCGCCGCGCCCAGCAGGCCGGCTTCGAGGCGGTGCGGCCCGGCGTCGCCTGTCAGGAAGTCGATCGTGCCGCGCGCGGGGTGATTGCCGGCGCCGGCTATGGCGAGTACTTCATTCACCGGACCGGACACGGGATCGGCCTGACGGCGCACGAGCCCCCCTACATGATCGAGGGAGAGATCCAGCCCCTCGAGCCCGGGATGTGCTTCTCGATCGAGCCGGGGATCTACCTGCCCGGGCGCTTCGGCGTCCGCATCGAGGACATCGTCACGGTCACCCGGGACGGCGCCCGGCGCCTGAACAACTCGACCCGCGAGCTGCGGATCGTCTCCTAGCGCTCGCGAACCGGCTCCGCGCTGCGCGCTGCTCGTCCGGCGCGCGGCGGCCGGTCATCACCCCAGGGCGGATGACGCGCGGCTTGGCGCGATAGGCTCGCGCCGCCCATGAATGTCTCCTCGCGATTCGATGTGACCGGGTTCGGCGTGATCGTGACCGGCGGTGCCAGCGGGCTGGGCCTGGCCTATGGCGAGGTGCTCGCCGCGCATGGGGCTCGGGTCACGCTGCTCGACATCGACGCCGGCGCGCTGTCCGGTCAGGCTGCGCGACTCCAGGGGGAAGGCTTCGACGTGCGCAGCGCAGTCGCCGATGTGACCGACCACTCCGCGCTCGATCATGCGATAGACGAGGCGGCGGCGGCGTACGGCCGCCTTGACGTCGCCTTCGCCAATGCCGGCATCGATCCCGGAGTCGGTCCATTCGGGGCCTGGGCGGGTGGCGCCCGGCCGCGGGTTGAGGAGGGCGCGCTCGATCGCTACAGCGACGAGCGTTGGAACCGCGTGATCGACATCAACCTGAACGGCATCTTCGCCACCGCGCGCGCCGCCGCTCGCCACATGCGGCCGCGTAGGTTCGGCCGGATCGTAGTGACGACCTCGCTGGCCGCGACCATGGTTGAGGGCGCCATCGGCTCCGCCTATCTGGCGGCGAAGGCGGGCGCACGACAGTTCATGCGGGCCGCCGCGCTCGAGCTCGCCGCGTACGGCGTCACCGTCAACGCGATCGCGCCCGGATTCTTCGTGACCAACATCGGCGGCGGCCACGCGCACAATCCGGACGTGCAGGCGGCGATTGCCAAGGACATCCCTATGCACCGGGTGGGCCAACCGGACGACATCAAGGCGCTGGCCCTGTTTCTTGCCTCACCCGCCTCCGAGTACATCACCGGACAGGAGATCGTGATCGACGGCGGCTGGGGCCTGGGGATCGCCGACTGATCGCGGGGGATCCGGGCCGCGCACTCGCCGGGAAGGAATCTCCAACCGGCGCCGTCCATATCACCAAAGAAAGGTGAAACTGATGACTATCAACTTGATTTCGGCTCGACGGTGGATAGGGCTCCTGCTCGTGATGGCTGCCATAGCGGTCGCCGGATGCGGCGGCGGCTCGTCCTCGTCGAAGTCCTCGAGCGCGTCCCAGGCTCCGGCCGCAACCTCAACCAGCTCGAGCGCGGGCGCCTCGAGCTCCTCAGGAATCCCGCAGGGACCGAATGCCGGCGACGGGGACAGCGACAATCACGGCGGCCCCAGCGACGGCGACGGCAACCTCTGATCCTGCGGGGCCGCCACGCGCCGTTGCTTGACGATCCGTCCGCCCGAATCGACCGCGAACCACGTGCCGCCGAACTGCCTCTGGCCCACGTAAGAGGTGTCCCCGGGCCCCGAATCGCCGATGTAGGTGTAGAGCGGATGCCCGGCGTAGGTGACCTGGCGCACGCCGTCCGGGAGCTTGATCGTCCCGACCACGGAACGCCTGACTCCCGGTCCCGCCGCCGGCCGTCCGTGGCTCATCAGGACGGGCCAGATGCTGATGCAGCCGCTGATCGCGACACATCGGTCGTGGTCTATCGAATCGCGCGTGAACATATAGAGGGTGAGCCTATAGAGGGTGAGCCCTCGCCCGTTGGTGAGGATGTTGCCGAGTGAGGTATGGCGAAGCTCGAGCCGTGCACCTCGTGCGGTGTGAGCGGTGGTGGTTGCATGGGCCGCCGCCGGCAGCCAGGCCGCCGCCACGATGAGCGGAATTGTCAAGCGCTTCACGGATGTCCCTCCTGCGGTTTTAGCTGGATGACGTCGCGGGCAGGCCAGACCTTTCCGGCGTCCTCAGAGGGTCACGGGCTGTCGACTTGGTTGGCGCCGGGGGGAGGCGCCGGGTGGAGGCGCCGCGCCGGGGCATACGCAGATAGCGGTGGGACCGGGACGGCGCCCGGTCCCACCACTCTCTGGGGAGGAGGCTCGGTGTGTTATGCCGCGCGAAGGCGCGGGATCAGGGGGACCCGAGCGCGACGCCGACGGGCGCGGCGGCGACCGAGTTGCGAGGCGCGAAGCGAAAGCAGGGTGACGGTGTCGGCGGTGGGCCGGAAGGGATTGGCCACCACGCGCCCATCGCCGAGCGACGCTGCCGCCACCGCCTCGCCGTCGACTAGCGCGAGCAGGACCTGTCCGGTGAGCGGCCGGGAATCGTCCAAGTCGGCCAGGCGACGGACCACGGGATCTTCGTCGGCCTGCGCCACGCGCAGGGCGAGAGTGGAGTTCTCAGATGAAGTCATGCCGACATCATGCGCGTAAGACACGATGGGCACATCGGGCAGACGGAGCTAATCCATGGCCCCGACGCCTTAGGCGAGTCGGCCTGAGGCCTTACTGCCGGGCCGGTCTCTACCGGGTCGTGGTCCCCGGCTCCTGTCGCGATATCGTGGGAGAGGGTGCGGTCTGCGCGCGCTGGATCACGGTTGCATCTGGCCGCCTCAGATCACGGTCGCGGGTTGATGTTGGGTGAGCACCATTAGCTTCTCGGGTTGGTTCACGACCAACCTCCTTAGCCGGATGGTCGCCGGGCTGAGCGACAGATGAGCGCTCTGGTGGCAATCCTGGCCGCTCTGGCTTCGTCTATCGCGGCTCAGTCAGCTGTCCTGCCCGTCACCCCACCGTCTAACCGCGCCCAACTGGAGGCTGATCTCAATCTTGCGCAGAAGGTCATCGACGATCCGACGAGTGCGAGCGGTGACATCGAGACCGCCGGGCAGTTCGAGCAGCTGGCCACGGCAGCGCTGGCGCGAGAGCCGCTCGCCACACAACGGGCGACGCTCACCGGGCTGGGACGCACGGCAGCGGCCGTCCTGCGCGCGAATCTCGATGCGGCCACCCACCTGGCGCGGCTGGCGTCGCCGCGCAAGGCATTTCCCCCGTGGCGGGTCATCGCCCCGCCGGCCGCGGCAGACCTGCTCGGCTACTTCAAGGCTGCGCAGGCACAGTCCGGCGTGCCCTGGGAGTACCTGGCCGCGATCGAGTTCGTCGAGAGCAGGTTCGGGCGAGTGCACGGGCTGAGCACGGCCGGTGCGCAAGGCCCGATGCAGTTCCTCCCGGCCAGCTGGGCCCGCTATGGCCGCGGCGACGTGAACAACCCGCGCGACGCGATCTTCGCGGCGGCTCGCTACCTGGTGGCCAACGGCGCCCCGGACGCCATGGCGAACGCGCTCTATCACTACAACCCCAGCGGCGATTACGTCTCGGCGATCACCGACTACGCGCTGCGCATGCGCGCCGACCCCCGCGCCTACTACGGCTACTACTGGTGGCAGGTGCTCTACGCGAGGCGCGGCCGCACCTTCGTCCTGCCCGTGGGGTATCCGCGCCTTCGGCCCGTGCCGGTCGCGGTACCCGGAGCCCACACACGGTCGCCCCCTGCCTGAAGGCGGGCGGTCGGGATCGATCGACTGTTTGAACGGAACACCATCTCGCCGAAAATGAGCACGGTCCGGGGCGTTGCGTGGCCCGGGGGTCGTAGCGAATTTGCCCCGTGATAGCGGACCTTTTCCGCCACAGCCCGCCCGGGTAGCCTAGCCGGCCGCCCCGCGCCGCGATCCGACATGCGCCGCCGACCCGTCCGCACCGGTGTTTGCCAAAGCCGGGGCCTGGGGATATTATGTATGAGTCATGCATATAACTACACTACACAGGAGCAGCGATGACAACGCTGAATGGTGGCTTCCAGGTGGCATCGTGGAGCGAGGACCCTTACGACGAGCGTGACGGGCGCCGGCTCACCAGAGCCTCGGTGACCCAGCGCTTCGAGGGCGACGTCGCCGGCGACGGCGCGGCTCAGTGGCTGATGGCCTATCAACCTGACGGCACCGCCCGGTTCGTCGGACTTCAGCTCGTGGACGGTGTGCTCGCCGGACGGCGCGGCACCTTCGTGCTCGAGACGGCCGGGCAGTTCGATGGTCAAGCGGCCCGCTGGGAGGCGACGGTGGTACCCGGCTCGTCGACCGGCGAGTTGGCCGATCTCACCGGGGCGGGCCGGTTCGAGGCACCCCACGGCTCGAAGGCTTCCTATGAGCTCCAGGTCGAGCTCCCGGAGGGCTGACCCGGGGCGGGGTTCGTCTGCGAGCAGTGACCCCGAGCCCGGCCGGCTGGCAAATCTGATGGGCGCGTGGGCGCTCGGCGTGGCGGATAGGATCGAGTCGGCGGCGAGCACGGCAGCGGGCCGCGGCGGTCGGGCGCCGGCCGCGCTCGTGGCGTTGCACGAATTCGCGGGTGGTGGCACGATCGAGGACCTGCGCCGCGTCCTGGGGTTGACGCATTCGGCGGCGGTGCGCCTGGTCGACGCCCTAGTGGCCGATGGTCATGTGACCCGTCGACCGGGAGTCGGCGACGCTCGTTCGGTTGGCGTGATCCTCACTGCCTCCGGACGGGCGGCGGCGCAGCGAATCCTTCGCGCTCGGGCCGAGGCCGTGGAGGCGACGCTCGCCGACCTCACCCAGGCGCAGCGGGGCTCGTTGACCGCGCTCGCCGAGCGCCTGACCGGCGACCTCGCCGACATCCGGCTCGACGAGCGCCGGGAGGGGAGGCCGCCGGCCGGCGGCTGGCTGTGTCGGCTATGTGACTTCGAGGCATGCGGGCGGCCGGTTGGGAGATGCCCCGCCGCCGCGCGCGCTGCGGTCACATCCACTTGACGAGCTTGAGCCTCGCGCCTCCCGGCTCGCGCTCGATCTCGCTCGAACCCACGACGCAGGAACACGGAGCGCCGCCGCGAGGAGATCGTGGCCGACGGCCGAGATGATCACCGTGATTCGATGTCCCGGATGCCGTCGCACGTCGCGTTTCTACGCGCGGTGAACCTCGGGGGCCATCGCAGCGCACCGCGAGCCGAGTTGCGCGGCGCGCTGGAGGCGGCCGGGTTCAGGCAGGTCGATACGTTCCGGGCCAGCGGCAACGTGGTGCTGACCGCCCGCGGCGGGGAGCGGCGGATCGGGCAAGCAATCGAGGAGACGCTCGCTGGCCGGCTCGGGTTCTCGGGCGTGGTCTACCTGCGCTCAGCCCGCGAGCTGCGCCGGCTCATCGATCACGCCGCCGGCATGCGGCCGGCCCCTGCGCCCGGTGGCAAACTTCAGGTCGCGTTCCTGAGGGCAAGCCCCTCCGCGCCCGAGCGTGAGGAGGTACTGAGGAGGTCAACCGACGACGACCTCCTCGCGTTCAGCGACCGTGAGATGCTCTGGCTGCGCCGGCAACCGGCGGGGCGGTCCGCCCTGAACCTTCGTGCCCTCGAGAAGCTCATCGGCCCGTGGACCATGCGCACCATGGACACGGTCACCCAGATCGTGGTGCGCTACTTCGACTGAGGAGCCAGGAGCGGCCGGGTATCGGCCCCCTCGACGATCCGGCGCAGGGCGGCCACGTGGCCCTGGAAGGCGGCCATGCCGGGTTGGGTCAGGCTCGCTCGGACTCGCCGGCGGTGATCGCTGACCGGCCGGTCAATCGTGACGTAACCGGCGGCCTCGAGCGTCGAGAGCTGCTTCGAAAGCGCCGAGTCCGACATGCCGAGCTCTTCGCGCAGGAAGGCGAAGTCCGCCCAATCCGCCGCCGCGAGCAAGCCCATGATCGACAGCCGGGTGCTCTGGTGGATCAGCTCGTCGAACTTCGGCTCGGTCATGCTGCCGCGCGGCGCCGGATGGCGGCCAGCAACCTCGGTCCGCCGAGCAGGATGATCACCGCGACGAGCACGCTGGCCATCGTGACCGGATGGCCGGCGCCGTCCGCCGACGCGGCCAGCGCCGCCGCGACGGTCAGCAGCCCGAGCGCGGCCACCGAGCCGATCACGAACCGCGCGGTGCGCCTTCCCGCCACTTCGGCCCTGACGCTCAGGTGCTGGGTGCGGTGGCGACCGCTGGCCACCCGCGGCGCGACGGCCGCGTGCACTGCGCCGAACACGAGCGTAGCGGCGGCGGTGAGCCACGGATGCTTGAGGTCGGTGATGACGCCCAGGCCGATCCAGCCGAGGGCGAGACCCCACCAGTACCAGGTGGGGAGGTCGATTTCGTCGATAACGTGACGGCGTCCACGATGGATCGCGTCGAGCGCGCCGCGTGCCTCGAGGGGGCTGATGTCTTGTGCCATGATCTTCGCTTTCCTGGTGGGAAAGTGAGCGTAGACTTTCCTGCCGGGAAAGTCAAGCCGGCGTCCGACGATCAGCGGCTCCATTCTGCGCCGAGCGGACGGCCTGGCGCGCTCACCGGCGGCCGGGCAGCAAGGCGCGGAGGTCGTCGATCACATCCGCCTCGTCGGGGCGCTTGTCCGGGCGGTAGCGCTTGACCCGGGCGAAGCGCAGCGCAACGCCGCCGGGGTATCGGGTCGAGGATTGGACCCCGTCGAGGGCGATCTCGACCACGAGGTCCGGTCGCACCAGCACCGCGATCCCGCGCCGGCTGGTCTCGCGCGCAAGGAGCTCGCTGGTCTGCCAGCGCAACAGCTCGTCAGTCAAGCCTTTGAAGCACTTCCCGACCATGACGAAGTCGTTGGTGCCGGGATCGCGCGCGCCGAGGTGGAGGTTCGACAGCCAGCCCCGCCGGCGCCCGTGACCCCACTCGGCGCCGAGTACGACCAGGTCGTACGTGCGCACCGGTTTGACCTTGCGCCAGGCCTTCCCGCGCCGGCCGGCGGCATAGGTCGATGCCGCGTCCTTGACCACGATGCCTTCGTGACCGGCGCGCAGCGACTCCTCGAGCACGCGCTGACCTTCCTCGGGATCCGAGGTGAGGATGCTCGGGATCCTCAGCTCGGGAGCGATCGACCGCAGGCGGGCGGCGCGCTCGTGCAGGGGCGTATCGAGCAGGTTCTCGCCGTCGATGTGAAGCGCATCGAACAGGAACGTGACGATCCCCTCCGGCGGGGCATCGCTGTCGATCTGCGACACGGTCTGCTGAAACGACCCAGGCCCGTCATCCCCCATCCATAGTGCCTCGCCGTCGAGCACCGCCTGCGTCACCGGGAGGCGCAGCACCGCGTCGACGATGCCGGGCAGCTCCGCCGTGATTTCATTCAGGTTGCGGGTGTAGATCCTGACCTCGGAGTCGCGCCGGTGGATCTGGATGCGGATCCCGTCCAGCTTCCACTCGACCGACGCCCGTGGGAAACCCGCCACCGCCTCGGCCACGGTGGCGCTGGTCGAGGCCAGCATCGGAAGGATCGGGCGGAAGAGCTCGAATCCGACCTCGCGGAGACCCCGTTCTCCGCTGGTGATCGCGATGTGCGCCATCTCGGTCAGATCGCCCGAAAGCATCAGCGCCCGCCGGGCCACCTCACTCGGAACGCCGGCCGCCCGCGCGACGGCGTCCGCCATCAGCCCGGCCAGCGCCCCCTGCCGGAGCTCGCCGGTCAAAAGCCGCCGGAGGAAGTCGGCCTCGGGCTCGGTGGCGCGGGTGAACAGCGCATCGAGGAGCCGCCCGCGCGCGGCGGTCGAGCCGCTCCCTTTCGCGGCCTCGATCTCGGAGATAGCACGATCGACATCGCCGACGGTCAGCGTCGGATCGACGGCGGCGGCGGCCTCGACGCCGTATACGGTCGCGTAGCCGACACCGACGCGACCCTGGCGCGGAAGCCCCGACAGGAAGCCGACACAAATCGGCACTTCTTCGGGCTCGAGTGTCCTCAGCAGCTCAGCCAGGATGGCGATCTTGCGCGAGCGCGAACTCGTGGCCGCGACGCGCCGCGAGGCCTCGACCGCGTCGGCGAATAGGGTCACACGGCCGCCGGTGCCGCAAGGGTCGACTCGAGCACGGCGAGCGCCTCCGGCAGGTTGGCCCGGCCGAACCCGACGCGGACATGAGCGGGCTCGTCGTAGACCGACCCGGGCAGCAGCAGGACGCCCGCGCCAGCGAGGCGCTCGCAGAACCGGTCGACGTCGGCGACGGCGGTCACCCGGGGAAAGCCGATCGGCCCGGCCACCGGACGGATCCACTCGAACGTCTCGGCATGACGGTTGAAGAAAGCCCCGAGTAGGGGCAGATTGCGCTGCACAAGGCGGCGGTTGCGCTCGAGCAGCACGTGCCGGTTGCGCAAGGCCAGCGCGGTCAGGACCTCGCTCGGCGCGCTCGAGCAAATCGTCGTGTAGTCCTTCAACCGCATGATTGCCTCGCGCTGGGGCGCATCGCGGGTGGCCAGCCAGCCGAGCCGCAGCCCCGGCAGGCCGTAGCCCTTGGAGATGCTCCCGAGCGACACGGCCCGCTCGTCGAGGTCACACGCCGCCGGCAGGCGATCCGCGGGATCGTGCTCGAGCTCGCGGTACACCTCATCGCTGAACAGCACCAGCCGATTTGCCCGTGCCAGCTCCGCGACGCGCTCGAAGGTGGGACGGTCCATCAGCGTCCCGGTCGGATTGTGGGGCTGATTGACATAGAGGACCCGGCTGTCGCGGCGCACCAGCCCCTCGAGCGCGTCGAGGTCGTGAGCCCAGCCCTCCTCGAAGGACCGGCGCCACTGGCTCACTCGTGCGCCGGTGCTGCGCGCCAGCTCCAGGGCCGACTCGTAGCAAGGCGCCTCGACGATGGCGTGGTCGCCGGCCCCGAGCAGCGCGTGGTAGACGAGGAGGATGCCCTCCTCGGCGCACGAGGTGACGATCACCTCATCCGGGTCGATGCGCTCATAAAGCGCCGCGATCGCCTGTCGCAGCTCGGGCGCACCCGCGGACTCGGTATAGCCGCACCAGGTACCGAGCAATCGCGCGTGCGCGTCGGGCTCCAGCTCGAGCAGATCGGCGATCGCACGCGACTCGCAGTCGCTGCTGGACAGCATGTAGCGCGTGGTGAACTCGTAGCGCGCGTAGTAGCGCTCGATCCGGAACGGTCGGATGTCCACCGATCGGATTATCGCGTGGGGGGCGCCGGCTGCCGGGCCTCACCGAGCGAGGGTCCGAAGGTCGACGGAGTCGGGCGCGACTCCCCCCGCACGCGGCCAGCGCGACCGCGAAGGTCGCCAGCGCGCTCGGTCTGGCCCGACCGCACCACATCGCCGCCACGATCGTGACGGAAGTACGATCAGCCCCAGTGCACCTCGACGCCGGCCCTCACGACGAGTGGACCTGATCGTCGGCGCGACGGGCTACGTCGGCACTCTCCTGACCAAGGCGCTGGTCGCCGAGGGACGCGCGGTACGAGCGCTCTCCCGCCGTCCGCCGCGGACCGGCGGCGAGGACTCGGTGGAGAGTGCCCGCGGCGACGTGCTCAAGGACGAGGGCCTGGACGCCGCGCTCGAGGGGTGCGATGTCGCGTACTACCTGGTGCACTCGATGGAGGCCGGCGCGGCGAGCTTCGAAGCGCGCGATCGGCAGGCCGCGGCCAACTTCGCCGCCGCTTGCCGGCGCGCCGGCGTGGAACGGGTGGTCTACCTCGGCGGCATCGAGCCGAGCGGTCCGCTCTCGCCCCACATGCGCTCCAGGCTCGAGGTCGAGCGGATCCTGATGGAGAGCGTGCCCGGCGCCACCGGACTGCGGGCATCGATCATCGTCGGTGCCGGTAGCCCGTCGTTCCGGCTGATGGTCCGGCTGATCGAGCGCATCCCGGTCCTCCCCCTCCCTCCCTGGCGCATCAGGCGCACTCAGCCGATCGCCGAGCGCGACGTGATTCGGTGCCTGGTGCGCGCGCCGTCGATCGACGACACGGCCGGGCGCTCGATCGACCTAGTCGGACCCGACGTGCTGACTTATGCGGAGATCCTGCGGGGAATCGCGGCCGAGCTCGAGATCGACCGCCCGCCGGTCGATCTGCCGATCTTCACTGCGCCGGCGTTTGGGGTCGTGGCGGCCGCAATCGCAGACGCGGATGCCGATCTGGTGCGGGCGCTCATGGGCAGCCTGAACGCCGACGTGTTGCCGCGGTCTGACCGGGCGGCAGAGGAGATGACGGAGATCTTCGCCGTCAAGCCGCTCGCCTTCAGCCGGGCGGTCAGGCGAGCGTTGGCGGAGTGGGAGCGCGACGAGCCGCTGTCCGCGCGCTGACGCGGCTTGACGGTAGCCAGGGATCGCCGGTGAGCGTACGCTTGCAGGTGTGGGAGCAGATGTGATCCACGAGTATTCGAATGGCCGCCACGATCTGGTTGTGATCGGCGCCTCGGCGGGGGGCGTGGAGACCCTCATCCAAGTTGTCCGCGATCTTCCCACCGATCTCCGCGCCGCCG
Organism: Solirubrobacterales bacterium; assembly: GCA_019244395.1. Lineage (GTDB taxonomy): Bacteria > Actinomycetota > Thermoleophilia > Solirubrobacterales > Solirubrobacteraceae > Palsa-465. The sequence goes on from JAFASQ010000567.1 coordinate 11,902, forward strand.
TCTGCATCGTGCTCCACATCGCGCCGGGCAGCCCGAGCATGCTCGCCCACATCCTCGGCCGGGCGGGACGATTGCCGTGCCGGCCGGCACGTGACGGCGACAGTCTGCGCGACGGAGAGATCCTCGTCGCGACCCCGGACCACCATCTCGCGATCGAGGACAGCCACGTCCGCCTCACCGTTGGCCCGCGCGAGAACGGCCACCGGCCCGCGATCGACGTTTTGTTCCGGTCGGCGGCGCGGGCGTTCGACAGCCGCGTCATTGGGGTGGTGCTGTCCGGGACGCGCGACGACGGGGCGGCCGGGCTGGCTGTGATCAAGGCCAACGGCGGCGCCACCATCGTGCAGGACCCCCACGACGCGATGTATCCAGGCATGCCGACCAATGCGATCGCGAACGTCGCGGTCGACGCCATCGTCCCGTCGACGTTGGTGGCGAGTACGATCGCGGCAATGGTGAACGGAGACGATCCGCCACCTGAGGCTCGAGCCAAGGAACCCGAGCCCGACCCTCCTGAGGGCGAGCACACCAGGGTCATCTGCCCGGAATGTGGCGGCGTGCTCACGGAGCACCCGGAAGCCGGCGTCCTGCAATGGCAATGCCGCGTTGGCCATCGATATTCCCCCGACACGCTCGTCGACCTGCAGGCGGACGATGTCGAGGGGGCGCTGTGGGCGGCGATCCGTACCCTGGCCGACCGCGCGGTGCTGCTCGAGCGGATGGCCCAGCATTCCGAGGAGCGGGGGCAGCCGCGGTCGGCAGGGCGATTTCGCCGGCAGGCGGAAGATGCGTCGGAGCAGGCCGAGATCGTCGGCCAGGCGCTCTCCGTCGCGGCTGGCACCGCGCCGCGCCGGGTCTTGGACAACGACGAGCAGGATCGGCTGCGTGAACAGGAGGGGGCGGCGTGACCGCCGACCGGCGGCCTGACACGACGCTGGAGGAGCTCCTCGAATTCGTCAAGGAGACCCGTGGCTTCGACTTCACGGGGTACAAGCGCTCGACGATCGAGCGGCGTGTGGCCCGGCGAATGTCAACGGTTGGCGCCGAGCGCTATGACGAGTACTTCGACTATCTGGAGCTGCACGGCGAGGAGTTCGCCGAGCTGTTCAACACCCTGCTGATCAACACCACGGGGTTCTTCCGCGACCCCCAGACCTGGGAATACCTGGCCACCGAGATAGTGCCCGAACTGCTCGCGACGCGTAGCGATGAGGCACCGATCCGGGTGTGGTGCGCCGGCTGCGCATCAGGTGAGGAGCCGTATACGGTGGCGATGGTCCTTGCGCGCGTGATGGGCGACGCCGCGTTCCGCGAGCGAGGCAAGATCTATGCGACCGATGTCGACGAGGAGGCGCTCGATTTTGCCCGCCTCGGCGCATACGCGCCGCGGCAGATCGAGGATGTGCCGCACGACGCGCTGGAGCGCTTCTTCGAGCGCACCGAACAACGCTATGTGTTCCGCAAGGACATGCGGCGCTGCGTGATCTTCGGACGCAACGATTTGGTCCAGGACGCTCCGATCTCGCGCATCGACCTGCTGGTGTGCCGCAACACGCTCATGTACTTCACCGCCGAGACTCAGGCGCAGATCCTCCGCCGCTTTCACTTCGCCCTCGACGACGACGGCTATCTCCTGCTCGGTAAGTCCGAGATGCTGATCACGCACACGGACCTGTTCGCACCGGTCGAGCTCAAGCGCCGGGTGTTCCGGAAGGTGATCAAGCCCACCATGCGGGATCGGGTCCGGGTGATGGCGGGCAACGCCGCGCGCGCACACGTTTCGGTCGAGGCCGACGGTCTACGGGAGGTGGCCTTCGACATCGGCAGTCCGCCCCACATCGTCCTCGACCACAACCGCTCCCTGATCATCGCCAACGATGCCGCCCGCCGAATCTTCGGCCTGAGCCCTGGCGATCTCGGTCGTCCCGTCCAGGACCTCGAGCTTTCCTATCGGCCGGTTGAGCTGCGGAGCCACCTCGATGCGCTTGACCGCGAGCTCCGCCCCGCCGAGATCAAGGCAGTCCGCTGGCGGACGGCTGAGTCCGAGCGGATCCTCGAGATCCGCATCACGCCGCTCTTGAGCGACGGGGTGCTGATGGGCACGAGCATCGCGTACATAGACGTCACCGACCCCCACCGGCTTCAAGATCAGCTGGCCGGCTCGAAGCGTGAGCTCGAGCAGGCTTACGACGAGCTGCAGTCGACCGTTGAGGAGCTCGAGACGACCAACGAGGAGCTCCAGTCGACCAACGAGGAGCTCGAGACGACCAATGAGGAGCTCCAGTCGACCAACGAGGAGCTCGAGACGATGAACGAGGAGCTCCAGTCGTCGAACGAGGAGCTGGAAACGATGAACGAGGAGCTCCGCCACAGGACCCAGGAGGTCAACGACGTCAACTCCTTTCTCGAGACCATCCTCAGCACGATCGGACTGGCCGTCGCCGTGCTCGACCGCAACCAGCGCGTGCAGATCTGGAACGGGAAGGCGCGCGAGCTGTGGGGAGTCACGCCCGACGAGGCCGAGGACCAGCCTCTGCTGGCGCTTGATATCGGTCTGCCCCTCGAGAAGCTCAGGGGTCAGCTACGAACGGTGGTCGGCGGGCAATCCGAGCGCGAGGAGACAGTGGTTCAAGCAACAAACCGGCGCGGCAAGCTGTTTCAGTGCCGGGTTACGTTCATGCCGCTCGGAGTCGGCGGCGACGGCAACGTCCCGGGCGTGATCATGATGATGGAGGCGCTGGACGCCTGAAGGCGGTTTCCTCGATTCGCTGCCGGACCGCGATCATGTGAGTGCGGCCGCTCCGTACTTGCTCGAGCTGCTCGCGCGCCTGCTGTCTGTCCAATTGGTGTCGCGCGCGCAGCCGGTGTATGGCATCCCGCAGCTCGGCGCGGGCGATTGAGGGATCGACCGGTTCGGGATCGATCGTCCAGCGGCCCGGCGCATCGTCCGCGACATCCGGGGGCAGGATCTTCGGCGGCGGCGTCACCGCGCGCGGCGGGGGCCTGAGGAGGAGCCAGCCCGAGTCCTGGTGGACGATCGCGCCGTCATCGGCGAGCTTGCCCAGGGCCAGGGTGACGGTCGGTCGGGCGGCGCCGACGAGGGCACCGAGTGTCTCGTGAGTCACGGTCAGCGGCAGCCGGATCCCGCTGGGCGTGACGTGGCCCCACGATTCCGAAAGGAGCCACAGCATCGCCAGCACCCGGTCGTCGACGCGTGGGAGTTGGCAGATAACCAGCTGCGCCGTGAGGCGCTGGATCTGGTCGCCGATACAGGCATACAGACCCTGGAGGACGCGCGGCCACCGGTAAGCGGCCGCGAGCAGTTCGTTGCCGAACAACCCCAGCCGCACCAAGCCGGCGCTGTGCGACTCGAAGTCCGCGAGCCAGGCGGGCAGAAGATCGCTTCGGGGGACGAGCAGGTCGCCGGGCCCGAGCAGCTGAATCCCGGCCTGCTCGCCGATGCGCATCGAGTTCATCACCAAGCCCTCGAGCACGGCGGCGCCGAAGGCTCTGTGCGTCGTCAGGATGCCGTCCAGATCGAGGTCGCCGGCTTCGACCGTCACCACCGGCAGGCTGATGCTCGCGACCTCGGCGAGTTCTTCAGCCGTGAGGTATCGCGTGAGCTCGAGCCTGGCGTCGCGCAGAGGTATCCGTTCTTGGGTGACCATGTGCTCAGACCCGCCCGCGCTGGTTGCGCTCGGCGGTGGAGGGAACCATCCAAGTATGACTGATCAAGATGAGGCCATGGAGATGCGCGCTCGAGCCGAGCGCGCCCGCGAGCGCGAGGCGCGGGCGCTGGAGCATGAGCGCGCAGCCCAGCGCAAGGCCGAGGCGGAGAGCGATCCGGACATGGCGGCCGTGCACCGGGTCGAGGCGGAGACGCATGCTCGTGCCGCACGGGTCCACCACACCGCCGTCGAGTTTCAGGCGAGGCACGCTCTGGAACACGAGGACTGACCGCGCTTCCCCTCGGGGCCTCTGCCCCGACGATGCCTGCCTGCGGACGACCAGGTTCTGGGCCTGCGTGCCGTGGCCCTGATCGCCCGCCGGCAGCTCTCATGGGAGGAGAGAGATTCCTGCCCGCCGAGGATTACCACATGCTTCGGCCGACTCCTATGCGCCGGTTGGATACCAACTCGGCGCGCGCTGCCGGGCTACAGATCGCCGGTGGCCGTTTCGCCCGTGGCCGGTGCGAGCGTGAACACTTCCATCGCCACGTCTCGTTGCGTATCCATGCCACTTATGAACGCCACGGTCCGGCGACCGAGCGCCTGCTCCACGATCGCGCGGAATTGATCCTCGAGCGCGTACTGGAAGAACAACCGAGCTTCGCGCAGCCGCTGATGCTCGCCCATCGCGACGAGGTTGCGCTCGGCCACGGTCAGGCTCGACTCGAGGATGACGATCAGCGTGTCGGGCCCGGCGAACTGCGCCCGGGCCTTGGTTGGGCCTCGCCCGAACGCCTCCTTGTACAGGCGCACCATCGCGTTGGAGATCTCCAGCATGGGGCTGCGGTCGGTGGCCGCCGAAGCCCAATGCTCCTCGTGTTCGTTGATGCTTTCTGAGATGTGCTCTTGCATCCTCATCGGATCCTGCTCCTGCTGTGGCTCAGCTGCCGGACCCCCGCAGCCGGAGACGGTCATGAGAGCTCCACTGCCTCTGCACCTTGGCAGACCGGCGCGCTTTGAAGGCGCAACCCAAAATGTAGGTCGCGTGCGGTCACGGTCAAAGCGCACTGCCTGTCGCCCGTTAGAAAGCAACGTGGCGCTGTGCCTCCTGCGTAGGCGTGCATATGCCTGCCCGGGTTCGGTGGCGCCCGGGCCAGCCCGCCCGATGTCGATGGTGCCGGCGGTACCATCCGCCGCGCGGGCGGTTAGCTCAGCTGGTAGAGCGCCTGCCTTACAAGCAGGAGGTCACTGGTTCGAGCCCAGTACCGCCCATTGCGGAATCGCCTGGCGCGATCGCCTTTCTTGCTACCGGAGATCGTCCGCGGCGTCGTCGAACAGCGGCATGGAAGCATCTTGGAAGCCATTGCGGGCTCAACGAGCGCAGGCCGCTCGCAGCGCCCCAGGTGCCCGGCATGGGCACGTGCACGCGCTCGGGTGGGTGAGTTCCCGGAAGGAGAAGATGAATGAGTGGGCGATCCCCCTCCGTCTACCCGTAGTACAAGCGAGATCCGGTGACGGCCTGGATAGCCGTCGCCGGGTCGGGCTTAATCCCGCGGAAGGCGATGCTGGAACTGCCAATGCTCCCCGCGAACCGCGGCTAGCGTCGCTTTCCACGCAGCCGGACGGGGGTCGCGAGCCGCTTTCGGAGAATGCGTCGCAACTGCCGAGCGGTGAGGAACGACGCGTCGACACATGCCACAAGCTGGGCGGCGCTCCGTGCAGAGCAGTCTCGACCGCGTCGAGAGCGCGCTTCCACGTCGCCGTCCGCCTGCCGGCCACCGGATCGGCAGCTAACACCACTGCTCGCGGACTTGCGCCTGATCGCCGAAGCCCTAGTCGGGCGCGAGTGGCGGCGACGACAGGAGCAGTCGCCAGCACCGGCGCGTTCGCGTGATCGAGATCGTGACAAAGCGCTACTTTGCGCGGCGCCGTCGGAGTGCTGGATCGTCGCCGAAGCGGTCGTGCGGTGTGGCGCGACGCGGCGATGAAAGCGATCGCGGCGGACGGACGGCCGGGCGCGTCAATCCGCGACGGGCACATCGATGTTAAGGACGGCTACTCCGCCGGGACAGCGTCTGTCTCCCCAGCCGATCCGTCATCCATGTCTTCTGCGCCGGCCTCTACCGCCTCTTTGAATTCTTTCGCCGCATCACCGCCCGGAATGATGGCGACTAGGGATCCTAAGATCACATCCGCCCATTTCAGAAGCTTCTTGAGCCATCGAGGCTCGCGATGGCGGCGGAAGAGCAAGAGATGGCGGCGGAATCCTTCGGCTTTGAGTCTGAACTGAGCTCCACGCAGCCCGCGGCTACTCAGCTCTTGTTCATGCTCTCCCGACGCCACGGCTCTCTCGAGTTCCGTGAACGACACCTCAACTTCAGGCCATGCTTCGCGCAAGAGCGGAAGGAGATAGGCCGGTAGCAGTCCCTCGCCCTGGTAGGCGACCTCCTCCAGCAGCCGGTGGAGCTCGGCGAGAAAATCTTCCAGTTCCATACGCTTCCGCGATCCTAGACCGCTGTCGGCGGCTGCCGGAAAATCGCGTCAGGCCCGCGACCGATTATCGATATGGCTTCGTCCGCCTTGAACTCGTGCTTGCGATCGGGCACTTGCTCGTTCGCCTGAGCGACGATGAACGCTTGGCGACGAATCGCAACTCCGCGACTGGCTGATGCGAGCCGAGGACGAGCTAACGGACGGCGCCCGAGACTTGTGAGTTTCTGAGGAAGGGGTCGCCGGGGCCGCGTTACCGGATAGGTACGAGCAGCCGTGATTCTTGGCCCGGCGCGGCGGGTGAGTTAGGTTGGCGGGATCGAGGTCGACCGAGCACGAATTTTCTGCGATGTGGAGTTGGCCGCTCGGATCGAGCGGGTCGAAGCTGACCTGATCCGGAAGGCCAGCGAAGCTGCCCGGCGCCGCCGCCCGGAGAGCCCGGGATTTACGATCGAGATGGCCGGGGCGGTAGCGAGCTTTGCCGAGCGCGGGTCCCCGTTCAACAAGATCGCGGGGCTCGGATTCGGCGAGTTCCCACGCGCCGGTGTGTCCGATGAGGTCGAGCTGGCGTTCGCCGCCCACGCCTCCCCGATCCAGGTCGAGCTCGCGAACCTCGCTGACCCGGCGACCGGCGTCCTGTTGACCGAATCTGGCTACCGATTGGTGGGGTTCGAGAACGTTCTCGGCCTGGCCATTCATGACAATCTCGAGCGGGTGCGGACACCCGGGATCGAGGTTCGGCTGAGTGGCGAAGACGAGTTCGGTGCATGGGTTGACGTCGTCTCAGAGGGTTTCGCCCATCCGGATGAGGAGGGAGTGCCGTCGCATGAGTCCTTCTCCCGGGCGGTGATCGCGAACGCTGAGCGCGATTTCGCGACCGCCGGCGTCGTGCGTTACGCCGCGGTGTGCGACGGGGTCGTAGCAGGCGGCGCGAGCTTCCGAATCGCCGAGGGTGTCGCGCAGCTTGCCGGCGCGGCGACCCTACCCGCGTACCGGCGGCGCGGTATCCAGAGCGCACTGCTGTCCGCTCGGCTAGCGGACGCAGCATCCGCAGGATGCGACATCGCGGTCGTGACCACGCAACCCGGGTCCAAGTCTCAGCAGAACGTACAGCGCCGAGGTTTTGACCTGCTCTACACCCGAGCTGTTCTAGTCAAGGCGCCCGGCGCTTTGCGCACTGCCACACACACGAGCTGATCCACGCGCTCGTGCACGCCGCTCACCTGCGGGAGCTCGCCATGCCGTCCCACGTCCCGCAGAACGCTGACGACCGCTTTTGTGTCCCGGGCTCCGGAAATGCGCGAGCGCAATGGCGAACGATCCAGCACTCCGACGGCGCCGCGCAAAGTAGCGCTTTGTCACGATCTCGATCACGCGAACGCGCCGGTGCTGGCGACTGCTCCTGTCGTCGCCGCCACTCGCGCCCGACCAGGGCTTCGGCGATCAGGCGCAAGTCCGCGAGCAGGCGGTGTTAGCTGCCGATGCGGTGGCCGGCACCGATTCCCAAGGAACTGGCACTGATGCTCGCGCATCACAGGCTCGGCGCTCGGTTCTGCCAGCCGAGCGACTTTGTGTTCTGCACATGCACCGGTCGCGCGCTCGGGCACCGGAACGTGACGCGGGCGCTCCGGGAGGCACAGCGGAAGGCGACAGACGAGGTCGGGCAC
>JAFASQ010000035.1 GCA_019244395.1 Solirubrobacterales bacterium
GCGCACGCCCCAGCGCCAGTGCGGAAACAGGCCCGGCTGGCGTCGTGCGACGTCAGCGATGAACCTGCGCGCCCTGGTCTTGTGGCGGCGCAAGCGTTTGTACTTCCGCATGGCCCACCTCACGAGCAGCTCGTTGAAGTGGCGGAAGACCGGATACAACATGGACTTGTAGAAGCGTCCGAAGTAGTTGATCCAGCCCTGGAGCTGGCGGTTGAACATCAGCGCCAGGTCCGTGAGGGTCTTGTCCGAGCGGCAATTCACGCGCCAGCTGCGCATCTCGCGCCGCATCCGCGTCTTCGCCTCGCCCGATACCGCCGGAGAGAAGTTCACGAAGTAGTTCCCAAACTTGCTCTTCGACCGGCGTGGCCGGAACGTGTAGGAGAGGAAGTCAAACGACGTGTGCTCATATGAGCCGCGCCGGTTGTCGTCCTTGCAATACACGATGCGGGTCTTGTGCTCGTTGAGCTCTAACCCGCACTCCGCCAGCCGCTTCGCGATCGCCGCCCACAACAGGCGGGCGTGGCCTTCGCTTCGGGCGTGGACAATGATGTCATCGCAGTAGCGCTCGAACTGGACGGCCGGGAACTGCCGGGCCATCCACGCGTCGAACGCGTAATGCAAAAACATATTGGCGAGCAGGGGTGAAATCGCCGAACCCTGAGGGGTTCCGCGATCCCGCTCGACCAGGCTGCCATCCTCCCTCTGCAGCGGCGCTTTTAGCCACCGCTCCACGTAGAGCAGGATCCAGCCCTGATCGGTGTGGTGGGCTACCGCTTTGAGCGTGAGGTCCCACGGAACGCTGTCGAAGAACTTCCGGATGTCGAGATCGAGCACCCAGTCGTTCCACCAGCAGCGCCCGCGACAGACCCCGATCGCCTGATGCGTCGACCGCCCCGGCCGATACCCATAGGAGTCCTCGTGGAACACCGGCTCCACCGAGGGCTCCAGATATGAGCGCACCACAACCTGGGCGATCCGATCAGAGACGGTCGGCACCCCTAACGTTCTAGAGCCGCCGTCCCGCTTCGGTATCTCCACCGCACGCACCGGCGGCGGGAAGTAACTCCCCGACGAGAGCCGATTCCAGAGCTTGTACAGGTTCCCATGCAGGTCCCGCTCAAACTCCGCCATCGACTGCTCGTCAACACCGGCGCCGCCCTTGTTCGCCTTGACCCTCCGATAGGCCTCCCAAACGGCCCACCTGGAGATCTCAAACGACTTAGGCTTCGGCTCGCTCACCCGACTCCTCCCACGTCACCGCGGTTGGTCGCCAAGCGAACCCGGACGACCCTTCCCCTTCGCTCCAGCCCCATTACAGGGCCTTCATCGCTAATACGGGTCGGTCCGCCCCTGTGCCCCGCATCACTACTCTCCCCCTCGCAGTTCCCGCTGCTTGGGGTTCTCGCTCCAGACGACCGGCCGCGGGCCAGGACCGCTCCACTGGCCGGCCGCCCCATCGGGGCGACAGGTTCCCGAGTTCCGCACGAGAGCCCAGACCACGCTCGCGCCACCTTCACGCCGGACACCACCTGGCCAGTCAGCAGGCACCCGCCAGGCTCATCCCGGGGCAACGACTCGACCCCGGTTTCGATGTCGTTCCTACGCTTTCGACGCCTCAACAGTGATATCGCTTGCGCTCGCCTTCGTGATCCACACCTGACGCGCTGACAGCGCGCCGTCTCCGCGACGCTCAGCACCCCGGCTATTGACCGGCGCACCTCGCGGTGGTTTGCGGCCTCCCCCTGCAGGGCGACCGCGAAGGGCCACCAGACCACCCGGCCCGGCTCCTTCATCTCTCGTGCAGCACCGCATCCGTCGGTATCGCCTTCTACATCGATGCCTCCTTCAGCGTTCTCGGCACACCGTCATCGGCGTAGCGCTCGAACGGGCAGCCAGGGAACTCCCGGGCCATCCACGAGTCGAACGCGTAGTGCATGAACAGGTTCGCGAGGACCGGCGAGACCGCCGATCCCTGCGGAGTGCCCTTGGTTCGCTGCACAAGGACACCATCCGGGTGCTGGATCGGGGCACGAAGCCACCGCTCCACATAGAGCAGCACCCAGCGGCAGTCGGTCACCGCCCGCACGGCCTTGAGGATCAGATGCCACGGCACCTCGTCGAAGGAAGACACGACACACTGCCCACCTCGATGGCTTCCCGCCGACGGTGCGGGTCGTCCGTCGTGGGCATGCGTGGGAGGGCCGGCCGCTTGAGCTGACCGGCTGGATGCACCGCCACGGTCGGCTGGAGCTGCTCGTGGCGCTGCCGGATGGCACTCGCTTGCTGGTCCCGGCGGCATGGACCGACTTGCAAGCGCCTGTCGAGGCACTGCAGGCGGGGACGTTGGCGTCGCTGGATGATCTGCTCGCCGCCCGCCGGATGCTCGATCCGGTGCTCGAGCGTGTCGTCCAGGGCGAGCGCGATCATCACGGCGAGGAGATCGATCGTGCAGTTGCGTCTGGAGTTGGCGGAGAGCCCGGCGCCGGCGGCGGCGCTCTGGGAGCTGGTCGGCGAGCAGCAGCGCCAAGCCGCGATGTCGCTGCTGACGACGTTGATCGCGCAGGCCCTCGCACCGGAGGCGGCGGGCGATGAGCGAGTACCGCTTCGAGGCGCTGGCACGGTTGGACGGGATGACTGAGGGGCGCGTCGGTGGCGGCTGCCTGCAGCTGGTGACGGTCTGCCTGAGCGACGAGCGGGCGGGAGAGCTGTGTGACGAGCACGGTCGGACGGTCGCGCCCGCGCCTGAGGTCCTCGCGCACCTGCGCCCGAGCGAGGCGCGCGAGCTGGCGTTCTGTCTGTTGGAGCTGGCCGAGCTCGCGGAGCGCCGATCGACCGAGGAGGGGTGGTGAGCGAGCGCTCGAAGCTGACCAGCTCGCACCTGCGACGCCAAGCGTTCGTTTACCTGCGCCAGTCCTCCCAGGCGCAGCTGGAGCGCAACGTCGAGTCCACCCAGCGCCAGTACGCGCTGGTCGAGCGCGCGATCGAGCTCGGATTCTGTCGCGATCAGGTTGTCGTGATCGACGAGGATCTCGGGATCTCCGGCTCCGGACTGTCGGAGCGCTCGGGGTTCGCGCGCCTGGCGGCGGAGGTCGCGCTCGGGCACGCCGGTCTGGTGCTCGGCCTGGAGGTCTCCCGGCTGGCGCGCAACAACGTCGACTGGTACCGCCTCCTGGATCTGTGCGGCGTGACCGACACCGTGATCGGCGACGGCGACGGGCTGTATCACCCCGGCTCGTTCAACGACCGCCTGCTGCTCGGCCTCAAAGGCACGATGAGCGAGGCCGAGCTGCACGTGCTCCGCAGCCGGTTGCAGGGCGGGATCCGCAACAAGGCCGAGCGCGGCGAGCTGCGCAAGGCGCTGCCGGTCGGGCTCATCTGGGGCGAGCAGGAGGGCGAGATCCTGTTCGATCCCGACGAAGCGGTCCGCGGCGCGATCCAGACGATCTTCGACCGGTTCGCCGAGCTCGGGTCGGTCCGGCAGGTGTGGCTGTGGATGCGCCGCGAGGGCGTGATGTTCCCGATGCGCCGCTTCGCCCACGGCGAGATCCAGTGGGCGGTCCCGACCTACCACCAGGTCCATAGCGTGCTCGACAGCCCCGTCTACGCCGGCGCGTACGCGTTCGGGAAGACCCGCCGCGAGCGCTACGTCGACGAGCACGGCAACACCCGCCAGCGGATGCGTCGGCTGCCCCAAGCAGAATGGGGCGTGTTGATCTGGGATCACCACGCCGGCTACATCGACAAGGCGACGTTCGAGCGAAACCGCGACCGAATCGCCGCTAACACCCGCCCGCGCGCGCACGAGTCCGGCGGCGCGGTCCGCGAGGGGAACGCCCTGTTGCAGGGAATCGCGGTCTGCGCCCGCTGCGGTCGCAAGCTCAACGTGGCCTACGACGGCCGCCGCGGCCAGAAACGCCCAAGCTACTACTGCCCCGGCCGGATCCTGGTCGAGAATCGCGGCAGCTGGTGCCTGCGCGTCGGCGGCGTCCAGCTCGACCAGGCCGTTGCCGGGGCGCTCTTGGCCGCGCTCACCCCCGCCGGCGTGAAGGCCGCGCTGCAGGCCGCCGAGGCGCTCGAGGCCGACCACGACGCGGCGCTGAAACAGTGGCGGCTGCAGGTTGAGCACGCCCGCTACCAGGCCGAGCGGGCCGAGCGCCGCTACCACCAGGTCGAGCCCGAGCACCGGCTCGTCGCCCGCGGCCTGGAACGCGCCTGGGAGACAGCACTGCAAGAACTCGCAAAGGCCGAGGCCGAACTGACACTGCGCGAGCAACAACGACCACGCGCTCTCACCGATGAGGAACGCGAGCGACTGCTCGCGCTCGGCGCTGACCTCGGCCGCGTGTGGGCCGCACCTACAACCACCGACCGCGACCGCAAACAACTGCTCCGCTGCCTGATCGAGGACGTCACCATCGACGTGTCCCGCGAGCGGCGCCGCGCACAGCTCGCGATCCGCTGGCGAGGCGGCGCGATCACCGAACTGGCCGTCCCGCTCCCGCGCCACCAGCCCACAATCCGCACCGACGAGGACACCATCGAGCTGATCCGCCGGCTCGCTGTCCACTATGACGACGGCCGGATCGCCGGGATTCTCAACCGACAAGGCCGCCGCTCCGCTACCGGCGAGCGGTTCACCACGATCATCGTCGGCGGCCTGCGCCGCTACCGCAACATCCCCGCATACCAGCCGCCAGCCGAACCGCCCGACGGCGAACTCGTCCCCGTCTACAAAGCCGCCGAACAGCTCGGCGTCGCCCCATCCACGATCTTCCGCTGGCTCCAAGCCGGGTTCATCCGCGGCGAACAAGACACCCCCGGCGCCCCGTGGCGGATCCGCGTCAACGACCAACTCCGCGCCCTGTTCGTCGAGAACGCACCACCCGGATACGTCCCGATCGTCGACGCGATGCGCGCACTCGGCGTCAGCCGCCAAACCGTGTTGCAACGTGTCAAGCGCGGCGAACTCCAAGCCCTCCACGTCCGCAAAGGACAACGAAAAGGCCTGCGAATACTGGTCCCGCACACCGAAACCAGCCTGTTCGACACCACCCCCATGAACGCTGCGGCAGTGTGACGATGGCTCCAAGCAGCTTCGAATGTCGGCGTCGAGCACCCACACCTTGCCGCGCCAGTTGACGGTCGTCCTGATCGTCTCCAGGGCGTGGTGGGCCGACAGCCCGGGCCGAAACCCGTAGCTGGTCGGGAGGAAGTCAGCCTCGAAGATCGGCTCG
>JAFASQ010000072.1 GCA_019244395.1 Solirubrobacterales bacterium
GTCAGCGTGCTCGACGCGCTGATCAAGGACTTCACCCAGAAGCTGGAACGGATCTGAGCGAGGTTCGCGGTGGCGCGGATCGCGATGCGACACGTCGAGCCGGGTGAGGTGCCGCCCGACGGCGGCACTGCGGTGCAGACCGATCCCGGCCGCCCGGTGTTCTCCGGCAACGGTCCCGATGACTACGTGTGCGTCTCGTGCGCCAACGTGCTCGCGGTGGCCATGCCGCCCGAGTACATGAACCGCAAGCTGCGCATTCGCTGCGCGCGGTGCAACACCGTGAACGTGGCCATCGAGGTCCCGGGCGTCGACTACGCCTCGGCGTTTAAGCGCCCGAGTTGAGCGCCACCGCCCTTAAGCGCCCGCACTGGGCGCGCCGGCCGCGTCGCGCTCGTAGTCAAGCTCGGTACTAACCCCGAGCGCGTTCAACGCGTCGTTGGCCTCCTCGAGGCTCGTGGTCTCGGCCACTGCCTGCGCGAGACGGCCGACCGCGTTGATCGTGATGTCCACGTCGAGGTAGAAGGTCAGCGCGGCGAGCGGGCTCAGCTCGAGCGTCCGCGTTCCGCCGCGGATCGTGGTCAGGCCCGAAGCGCCGCGGAACGCGCGCACCGCCTGGGCGCTCGCCTCGGTGTTCACGAGCTCCATGGCCGCCTCCATCCGGTCCGCGACCGGGCCGGTCAGGCCCCGCGCGCCGCACATGCCGCCGGCGCCGGCCACGGTGGCGAGGCGCGCCAGCACCTCATCCGGGGTGAGCTCGGCGTCGCAGCCGACCCCGAAGATCCCGAGCAGCACAGGCTGCCCGCCCCTGCTCAAGCGACCGCCGGCCGCGAGCATCAGCGCGTCACACAGCGGACTGCGCAGGCCCGGCTCATCGCCCACTGCGATCACATCACCACCGACGTCGACTAGAACGACCAGGTCGCATTTGAGCTCGTGGATGGCCTCTGCGAGTCCCTCGGCCACGCGGGCCGGGCCGTCGTTGACGTCGATCAGCAAGGTCGACCGGCCCAGGAACTCGGCCATGCGCGACTCGGCGAACACCACCTCGCGATCGCGGAGGCGCGTCTCCGGTCCGGCCAGCAGAATGCCCGGGGCGAGCTCCTCCGCGCCGGTGATCTCGCCCACACTCCTCGGCCCCGGGACTGGATCGAACGGCCGGCGCTCCCAGGTGAGGCCACCCAGCACCGGCTCGGCGCCGTCGTATAGGCGCGTTGCCTCGGCCGTGGCCAGCGCCCCGACCACATCGCCTCCGCCACCCATGCCGATCACCAGCGGGCGCCTGGTTCTCCGCAGCAACAACTCGGCGTCTCGCATCCGGTATTTGTACCCAGCGCGGTGCCGCCGAACGTTGACCTGCCGTTACAACGCGAAGCCGAACTTCGGCCCCCGCGGCCGCGCTCGGCACGACTCGTTCGTCGACTGTGGGGTGGGGGGACGCCAGGGCGGGTTTCCGCGCACTCGACGCACGCGCCACCTCGAGATCGCGGTTAGCCACGCCACACCGGCGTTTCCGCACACTCGACGCACGCGCCACCTCGAGATCGTGGTTAGGCACGCCATAGGGTCCGTTTCCGCACACTCGACGCACGCGCCACCTCGAGATTGTGGTTAGGCGCGCCATAGGGTCGGTTTCCGGACACTCGACCCACACGCCACCTCGAATGCGCGGTTAGCGACGCCCTAGGGGGGATGGTCCCACCCCGCACCAGCCCGACCGCGCCAGCGCCCCCACCGCCCCCGGACTCCGTCGCCGAACTTCACGAAGCATCTTGGTCGATTCGATCAAATTAGTGGTATACCGCCAAATCCCGGGGCGGTGACGTCATGAGCGTCAACCTCCTCGAGCTGGACCGCTTCGTTGCCGATCTCGCCGCGGCGCGCTAACGACGACCCCTAGGATTAGCGCCCGTGTTGGGCGTCGGACGCTACGTCAAGTTCACCGCGCAGCCGGGCCGGGGTGACGAGCTGGCGAAGCTGCTGCTGCAGGCGGCCGAGTCGCTCCGCGGCACCCCCGGTTGCGAGCTGTACGTGATCAACCGGTCCGCCGCGGACTCCGACGAGATCTGGGTCAGCGAGATGTGGCTGGACCAAAAGGCGCTCGACGCCTCGCTCGAGCAGCTGCGCACTGAGGAGGGTCAGGCCCGGATCGCCGAGCTCACCGCCCTGCTCGCCGAGCCGCCGGAGATGACCGAGCTCACCCCACTCGGCGGGGTCGGCTATTTGCCCGGCGGCACCGGTTATACGCACGTCAACCTCCAGGACGTCGAGGACATGGCTCCGAGGTTCGGCTACGGTGAACAGGGCGAGGCACGTTTCCCCATCCGGCGCCTGAATGCCGCTCGCACGGGGATCAGCCACCAGCGCCTGCGCCCCGGCGTCCGCCAGGCGTTCGGCCACCGGCACCGGCACGCCGAGGAGGTGTTCGTGGTGCTGGCCGGCAGCGGCCGAGTCAAGATCGGCGACGAGGTCGCAGGCGTCCGCGCCCTCGACGCGATTCGGATTGCCCCCGGCTCGGCGCGGGCGTTCGAGGCCGGGCCGGACGGCCTCGAGTTCCTGGTCTTCGGCCCTCACCACACTGGCGATGCCGTTATCGAAAAAGACTTCTGGCCGGCGGAGGTGACATGAGCACGACCCAGATCAACCCGAATCTAATCCAGGTGAACCGCTACCACTTCATCAACGCGTTCCCGGTTCGCGAGGACGACGGCTTCACGCTCGTCGATACGACGCTCCCGCGCGGCGCCGGCGAACTGATCGCTGCCGCCCGCGGCGCCGGCGCAGAGATAAAGCGGATCGCGCTGACCCACGGCCACGGGGACCACGTTGGCTCGCTCGACGCCCTCAGGCAGCAGCTCGGCCAGTCCGTCGAAGTGCTCGTGCCGGACCTCGACGCGCGGATCCACGCCGGCGAGAAGGTCCTCGACGGCAAGCTGCCCGGTCAGTGGCCAAAGCTGGCGACCAGGCCCGACGTGCGCCTCACCGGCGGCGAGCGAATCGGCAGCCTCGAGGTGATCCCCACGCCCGGCCACACCCCGGGCCACGTCTCTTTGCTCGACACGCGTGACCAAACCGTGATCGTCGGGGACGTGTTCACCTCGATCGGCGGGCTCGCCGTGTCCAACCACTTCAACCTGCGCTTCCCGCTTGCCGCGATCGCCACCTGGGACAAGACCAAGGACCTCGAGTCAGCCCAGAGGTTGCGGGCGCTCGGTCCCTCGATGCTCGTCGTCGGTCACGGCGGTCCCGTCCGCAATCCCACCCAGGCCATGGACGAGGCGATCGCGGGCGCCGGCGGGTGAGCTCCGCGTACGCATTCACCAAGGTCCGTCACGACGGGCGTGACGATGTCGTCGCGGTCGAGGAGCCGCTCGAGATCCGCGTCGACGGCCGGCCTCTCACCGTGACCATGCGCACGCCCGGCCACGACGAGGAGCTCGCGCTCGGCTTCCTCTACGGCGAGGGACTGATCGAAGGCCCGCGCACCGCCGGGCCCACGGAGGACTTCGCCGCGAACACGGTGGAGGTCCGGGGCCCCCTCGCCCGGGATCCCGGGGAGCGCCGGTTCTACACCACGTCCTCGTGCGGGGTGTGTGGCAAGGGCGCGCTCGAGGAGGTCGCGGTTCACAGCGCCCCTCTCCCCGAAGGACCCATCGTGACCCGCGAGCTCCTCGCCGGCCTGCCCGACCGCCTCGCACAGCCGGCCTTCGAGCGCACCGGCGGCCTCCACGCCACCGGCCTGTTCGACCCCGCCGGCGAGCTCGTGTTCGCTCGCGAGGACGTCGGACGCCACAACGCAATGGACAAGGTGATCGGCCGCGCCCTCCTCGACGGCCTGGTACCGCTCGCACCGCGGATCCTGTGCGTTAGCGGCCGCCAGTCGTTCGAGCTCGTGCAGAAGGCCGCGGTGGCCGGCGCCCCGATCCTGGTGGGCGTCGGCGCCCCCAGCTCGCTCGCCATCGAGCTGGCCGACGACCGCGGGATCACGCTGTGCGGGTTCGCGCGCCGCGTGAGCGTGAACGTCTACACCCATCCGGAGCGCGTCCTGGACGGCTGACGGGCCTCGCTTCGCTCGGCGTCCGTGGG
>JAFASQ010000114.1 GCA_019244395.1 Solirubrobacterales bacterium
TTGAGAACGCCGCGCAGGTGCTGACGCCCCCGGAGCCGAACCTCCCCTACCTGCGCACCGACCGCGCCGGCGAACTCGCCCTCAACCCCGGCGCCGTCACCACGGACGACGACGGCCGGATCGCGGCGCTCGAGCCCACGGAATCCGCCGACATCCACGTCGACGCCACCGGGTGCGCGCTCGTCCCCGGCCTGGTCGACTGCCACACGCACCTGCCCTTCGCCGGCTGGCGCGCCCAGGAGTACGAGCAGAAGGTCACCGGCGTCCCCTACGAGGAGATCGCCCGCGCCGGCGGGGGCATCGCCTCGTCCGCCCGCGCCCTGCGCGAGACCGCCGACGACGCCGTCCTGCAACAGGCCACCGACCTGGCCGCCGAGATGCTCGCCCACGGGACCACGACGTTCGAGTGCAAGTCCGGCTACGGACTCTCGCGCGAGGGCGAGCTGCGAGCGCTGAAGCTCGCGGCCGACCTGGGAATCCGCGTCCGCCAGCAGACCGCCCGCACGGCGCTGCTGGCTCACGCCGTGCCCGAGGGCTACACCGCCAAGACCTGGATGGACGAGGTCGAAGCCATGATCCCGGCCGCCGTCGACACCGGCGCCACGGCGCTCGACATCTTCGTCGAGTCGATCGCCTTCGACGTCGAAGATCTCGATCGGCTCGGGGGCGTGGCCGCGCGCGCCGGCGTGGCCCTGCGCGCCCACGTCGAGCAGTTCTCGACCATGCGGCCGATCTCCGTCGCCCTCAAACACAATGCGCGGTCCCTCGACCACCTCTCGGTCATTCACCCCGACGACATCGCGCCGCTCGGCGCATCCGACACCGCCGCCGTGCTCCTCCCCGGCGCGGAATTCATGGGCGCCGAGGCCACCGCGCCGGCCCGAGACCTGATCGACGCCGGCGCGATCGTCGTGCTCGCCACCGACGCCAACCCCGGCACCTCGCCGGTCTTCTCGCTGCCGCTGATTGTCGGCCTGGCCGTACGCCGCTACGGCTTGAGCTCCCGCGAGGCGCTGCTCGCAGTGACGCTCAACGCCGCCTACGTGCTGAACCTCGCCGAAAGCCTCGGCTCGATCGAACCCGGCAAGCGCGCCGACCTCGTGCTGCTCGACTCGCCCAGCGAGCACATGGCCTACCGCCTCGGCCACAATCCGGTGGCGGCCGTGTTCATCGCCGGCGAGCCCGCCTATGTCCGCCCGGACGCCGCGTGGCGGATCAGTCCGAACCGGTGAGCCGCGAAGCGGACGCCTTCCCGATCGGCGCGCGCGTCACCCTCGAGCAACTCGAACAGGACCCGCATCCGGTCCTCGCCGCCCTACGACGACACGAGCCCGTCTCGTGGCTGCCCGCCCTGGGCGGCTGGCTGGTGACCCGCCACGACCTCGCGCGGACGGTGATGCGCGACGCGGCCACGTTCACCGTCGATGATCCCCGCTTCAGCACCGCGCAGGTCGTGGGCCCGAGCATGCTGAGCCTGGACGGCGGGGCGCACGATCGCCACCGCGCCCCGTTCACCGCCCCGTTCAGGCATCGAGCGGTCCGTGAGCGCTTCGCCGGCGCCGCTGCCGCCGAGGCCGACCGCCTGATCGACGGCTTCGCCGCCGCCGGCTCAGCCGAGCTGCGGCGCTCGTTCGCCGGCCCGCTGGCCGCCTCGATCATGGCCCGCGCGCTCGGGCTGCAACAAACCGAAGTGACGGCGATGCTCGGCTGGTACGACGGCATTGTGGCCGCGGTGACCGAGATCACCGCCGGCCATGGTGTGCCCGCCCGCGGCCGCGACGCGTTCGCCGCCCTGCGCGAGCGCCTGCAAGCGGCGATCGGCGGCGATCCCGAGGCCTCGCTCCTCGCTGCCGCCGCCGCGGGAGACCACGGACTGGCTAGCGAGGAGGTCGTCTCCAACGCTGGAGTCCTGCTGTTCGGGGGCATCGAGACGACCGAGGGCATGATCACCAACGCACTCATCCACCTGCTCGAGCACGGAGATGCGCTGGCCAAGGCAACGCGAGACCCAACCAGCCTTGACGCCGCGATCGAGGAGTCACTCCGGCTCGAGCCCGCCGCCGCCGTGATCGACCGCTACGCGACAACGGACAGGACGCTCGCCAATGCCCTGATCAGGCAGGGCGACCTAGTCCGGATCTCGATCACCGGAGCGAACCGCGACCCGGCGGTCTTCCCGCACCCGGACCGGTTCGACCCGGCCCGGCCGCGCCCGCGCGCTCACCTGGCGTTCGCCCAGGGCCCGCACGTGTGCCTCGGCATCCACCTTGCCCGCCTCGAAGCACGCACGGGCATCGCCACCGCCCTGCGCCGGCTGCCGACGCTGCGACTGGATCCGGAGCGACCGGCAACCATCCAGGGGCTCGTGTTCCGCAAGCCGCCCGAGCTGAACGCCCTCTGGAGGCCTGCGATCTTCAAGCCATCACCCGGCTCGCCGCCGGCCATGGCATAGTTCCCGCCGGGTGCGACTGAAGCGAACAGCCGCCGGCGCGGCGATCCTGCTGAGCGCTGCGGTGGCGGTGACGCACGCCGGCGCCGTGACGCACCCCGGCCCCGTGACGCACCCCGGCGCCGTGACGCACCCCGGCGCCGTGACGCACGCCGGCGCCGCGACGCACGCCGGCGCCGCGACGCACCCCGGCGCCGTGACGCGCGCCGGCGCGGTGCCCGCGGCGGCAACGCCTCCCACCGCCGCTCCCGTGAGCCCTGATGTCGTCGTCAACGTCGGCAGCGCTCCGGTCGGCCGTCCCGTCGCGCCCGGGTTCCTCGGCTGGTCCTTCGAGTTCCCCGCTGTCCGCCACTACACAGGTCCCGATCCCCGCGCCATCAATCCGGTCCTCGTCCAGCTCATTCGCAACCTCGCCCCCGGACAGTCGCCCGTGCTGCGGATCGGCGGCAACAGCACCGACGCCACGTGGTTCCCGGCGGCCCACGTGAAACGAACACCGGGGATCCACAACACGATCACGCCGAGCTGGCTCGCCACCACACGGGCGCTGGCGCAGCAGACCGGTGGCCGGCTGATCCTGGGGCTCAACCTGAAGCTGAACAGCGGTGCCGAGATCGCGGCCGAGGCGCAGGCATTCCTAACCGGGATCGGCGCTCAGCGGATCGCGGCGCTCGAGATCGGCAACGAGCCCGAGCTCTACCCGATCGCGCCGTGGTATTACGCAGGGCCGAGCCAGAAGGCGGTCTATTCGCGCGGCCGCGGCTTCAACTTCCCGGCCTACGTGCGGGAGGTGAGCCGCTTCGTCAAGCTGCTGGGCTCGAGCCCGCTCGCCGGTCCGGCCACCAACAGCCAGGTCTGGCTGTCCAAGCTCCCGGCGGTGTTCGCCGCTGAGCCAGGGCTGCGGATGGTCACCTACCACCGCTATCCGCTGATCCATTGCTTCACCAAGCCCGGCGACCCGCTATACCCAACCATTCCCAACCTGCTCGCCCCCGTCTCCTCGCGCGGGCTGCTCCAGGGCGTGACGCCGACCATCGCGCTCGCTCACCGTCACGGCGTGGTGTTCCGGCTCGACGAGCTCAACTCGGTGGCCTGCAAGGGGCAGTGGGGCGTGAGCAACACCTTCGCCTCGGCGCTGTGGGCGCTCGACACCCTGTTCTCCATGGTCCAGGGCGGCGTCGACGGCGTCAACATCCACACCCTTCCGCAATCGGCCTACCGGCTGTTCACCACCCAGGAAGTGAACGGCCGTTGGGTCGCCGGCGTGAACCCTGAGTACTACGGGCTGCTGATGTTCACCCGGGCCGCGCCTCCCGGCTCGAGGCTGCTCCCGGTCTCGACACCGGCGAACGCCGACGTCCGCGCGTGGGCCACCCGGTCATCGACCGGCGTGATTCACGTCGTGCTGATCAACGACAGCGCCACCACGGCTCACGTGGTCGGGGTGCCCGCGCCGGGGCCGGCAGCCCCCGGGGTCCTCGAAAACCTGACGGCGCCCAGCCTCAGCGCCACCGGCGGGGTCACCCTGGCGGGTCAGCGCTTCGCAGCCGAGACCTCGACCGGCGAGCTCAACGGACCCCAGCGGGTCGTCTCGGTCGCGCCCGCCGAGGGCCAGTATCTGGTCAACCTCGCGCCCGCGAGCGCCGCGATGCTGACGCTCGCTCCGCCTTCGGGACGCTGAGCTTCACGTCCCACTGTCGATCAGCCTGTTCAACTCACGCGAAAGCAGCGTGAGACGAGCCTCCTTGATCAGCGGCATCTCGTGGCGCCGGCGCCGGACATTGTCGAGTTCGATGTCGGCGAGCACCAGCGCCGGTTCATTGTTCGGCGCATGGACGACGTCGTTCCCCCACGGATCAACGACGCGCGAGCCGCCCCAGAAGCGCGCCCCTGACTCCTCGCCCACCCGGTTGACGAAGATCACGTAGATCTGCAGGAAGCGAGCATAGAAGCGAAGCAAGTCGTTCCAGTCGCGCTCGGTGCCCGGGTCGGTGCCGACGCTGGTGTCGAGTGCGCTGCAGGCGGGGACAACGAGCACGCGCGCGCCGTCGTGGACCGAGAGAAACGGCAGCGGCGGCTGCCAGACGTCGTTGCAGATGAGCATGGCGGCGCGACCCCAACGGGTGTCGAAGGCGCGGACGGACTGTCCGGGGCTGAAGTGCTTGTGCTCCTCGAAGCGCCCGTAACTGGGGAGGTACGCCTTTCGCTGGAGGTGGACCTGGCGCCCTCCCTCGAGATAGAGGCAGCTGTTGTACGTGTGGACCGGCCCGGTCTCGACGAATCCGACCACGACCGCAGCGTCGCCCGCGCAATCGGCAAGCTCGGTGATGGTCGGATCGTCAGCGGGCAGCGCGACGTCTTCGCTGATGGCTCCGATCGCATAGCCGGTGAGGTTGAGCTCGGGAAAGACGATCAGCTGAGCCCCCTGCTGGGCCGCCTCGTCGACCATTCTCTTGGTCCTGGCCAGGTTCTCCCCTACGTCTCCGAGAAGGCAGTCGACCTGCGCCAGCGCGACGCGCAGGACAGAACCGTGGTTGCGGCGCGATCTTGAGGCCATCTCGTCGTCCTACGTGGCGGTGAGGCACGTACTGCGGTCTGCGAGGGTATCGAGCGGTGCTCGCCAACGACCGGGTCACAGTTCACGGGCATAGTCGCGGTACTCGGGTCTGGCGGCATGGTCGGTCCCGAAGTACGCGTGCTTGGACATGTCGGCGCTGTAGCGGCTCGCGGGAGGGGTACGGCCGAGCGCCTCGGCCATTGACCGGATGTGATGAGGTGCGGCCCCGCAGCAGACCCCGAGATAGTCGACCCCCAGGGCACGCGCCGCCTCGGCGAACTCGGCGATTTCATAGCGGGTGCACGTGAATGGATCGAGTCCCGTTGGGAAGGAGCGACCCTCCGGGAGGTGAGCAACCTGCGGATCGTGGAGTGACTGGAAGCTCGGTTCCGACGCGTGGGTCCGGTAGGGCACCGGAAGCGCGGCTACGTGCGTGGAGACCGCGCTCCTGATCGCCTCCAGCAGAGGGAGCATCGTCGCGGGACCGCGGCTGCAGTTGAGGCCGACCACATCGGCACCTGCCTGTTCAAGGGCTTTGCACGCCTCGGCCGGCTGCACTCCCTCCCTGGTAGCAGGATCCCGATGTGGGACGAGGGTTACGACGGCGGGGAGCCCAGCATCCTTGATCACCTCGGTGGCGACGATCGCTTCGCCGAGCCACGAGAAGGTCTCGCCGATCACGAAGTCCACCTCTGCGTCGACCGCCCATCCCACCTGCTCTTCGAACATCGCCCGGACCTCCGCCTCGGTTTGCTCGCCGACGTAGATGTTCGTGTTGCACACGTTTCCCGCGCACAACGTCCCGCTCTCGAGCGCCACTTCACGAGCGAGCGCCAGGGCCTGCCGGTTGATGCTTTCGAGCAGCGCCTCTTTGCCGACCAACCGCAGCTTCTCTCGGTGGGCGTAGTAGGTAAACGCCTCGACGACGTCCGAGCCGGCGTGAACGAATTCCCGATGCAGTTCGCGCACTTTCTCCGGATGGTCGAGCACCACTTCCGGGACATATCCGCCCGCCTGCAGGTAGCCGCGCCGCTCCAGCTCGAACAGATAGCCCTCGGCACATATCACCGGCCCGCGATCGAGTCGCTCCAGCAATCCCCGCCGTACCTCGTGATCTTCAGACACCGCGGTCTCCTCACGTTCGCGTCGTTGACAAATCGATCCCTAGCCTGATCTTAACGATCGTTGGCGATACGGCGATTTTGAATAGCTGTAATGACAACAAGTGGCAGACCGCGCCTTCAGCGCTCGAGCGGGACACGACGAATCGTTGACCCCAGCGCCGCCCAACGCAACACCGCGTCCCTCTGCGGCACCCCCACCGGTGCGCCGAGCCCTTCTTGACCCTCCGCCGACTGCGATGGGACAATGGCAACGTCTAATGGCCGAACGAGGAACCAGCCTCAGACGCGGACTCGAGGTCCTACACGTGCTCGGTTCAGATGTTGCCCTTACCGAAGGCGGTCTTGGAGTCACCCGGATCGCTTCGCTGACGGGCCACGAGAAGAGCCTGATCTCGCGGGCCCTGCAGGGACTGATGGAGTACGGGCTGGTGGAGCGCGCGCCCGGTAATCGTGCGTTTCGCCTCGGATGGGGTTGTTTCGCCCTCGCCGGTCGGGCGGGTGAGCCTCGCCTGATCGAGGAGTCGAGGAGGGCACTGGCGCGACTCGTCGAGGAGGTGGGCGAATCAGCCCACTTGTCCGCGCTGCGCGGCACCGAAGTCCTGACGCTGCTTACCCAACCGTCCGCCCATGCCATCGCGGCCCGCGGCTGGGTCGGACGCACGGTCCCCGCTTACTGCACCTCCTCGGGCCGAGTTTTGCTGCTCGACTTCGACCGTGCCGCGCTCATCGAGTTGCTGGGGCCAGGACGGCTGCCGCCCCGGGGCCCGAACGCGCCGGCGGACTTCGGCGAACTCGAGCGGCGGATCCACCGCGCCCGCCAGGTCGGGTATGCCGTCGCCGACGAGGAGTCCGAGCCCGGTCTGGTGGCCGTGGCCGCGCCCATCCGCGACTTCACCGGCCGCGTTATGGCGGCGATCAACGTCTCGGGCCCTAAGTTCCGGCTGGGAAGTTGTCTTCACCCCACCGGCGAGCGCGTTCGCGCCACCGCCGAACGGCTATCCGATGCCCTGGGGGCGCCGGCCAGCGGCGGAGCGCTCCGGCTGGGGCCCTCGGGCGGAAACCCGGCTCGGCGGACGTCGCCGGCCATACCTCCAGTAGAGTCAAGTCGGAGGAGTGGAGGCACAGTCGGCCTCCATGCGAGTCCAAACCAAATCGCTGTAGGAGGATCCGAATGCGATCAGTCGCAAAGCCCGCGCTCGCGGGAGTAATTGCTCTACTTGCCGTGGTGGTGCTGGCCGCCTGCGGTAGCTCGTCGTCTAAGTCCAGCGCATCCGGCGCCTCTGGCGCGAGCTCGAGCTCGAGCGCAAGCTCGGCATCCGGCGGATCCTCCCAGCCCGGCAAGGGCAAGCCGGCGATCGTTCTCGGCGACAAGAACTTCACCGAGGAGTTCATCCTCGGCGACCTGTACCAGCAGGCGCTCCAAGCCAAGGGTTACACCGTGACCCTGAAGCCCAACATCGGCAGCTCCGAGCTCACCGACAAGGCGCTCACCTCCGGCCAGATCCAGGCGTACCCGGAGTACACCGGGGTCATCCTCAGCGTCATCAAAGGCCAGGCCAACGTCCCGGTTAGCGCCGCGGCAACCTATGCGGCGGCCAAGAGCTTCGAGGCGGGGCGCGGCTACACGCTGCTGGACCCAACGCCGTTCCAGGACCGTGACGTGACGGCCACGCTGAAGGCGTTCGCCGCGAAGAATCACCTCACGTCGATGGAAGACCTCAAGAACCTCCCGTCGTTCAGCAATGGCGGCCCTCCCGAGAACAAGACCCGCTACGAGGGCCTGGTGGGCATGCACGAGGCCTACCACCTCAACAACGTCCACTTCGTCCCGCTGGCGATTGGGTTGCAGTACCAGGCGCTGGACTCGGGTAAGGTCGACAGCGCCAACGTGTTCACTACCGACGGTCAGCTAGCCAGCGGAAAGTATGCGCTCTTGACTGACCCCAAGCACATCTACGGCTTCCAGCAGGTGGCCCCGGTGGTCTCCACCAAGCTCCTGCAGCAGGAGGGCCCGGCGTTCGCTCAGACGCTGAACGCCGTCGACGCGAAGCTCACCAACACGGTCATGCAGAAGCTGAACGCGGCGGTCGTGCTCGACAAGGTCGATGCGGCGACGGTGGCCAAGGAGTTCCTGAAGGCCAACGGGCTGGTGTAGGCCTAGGGGAGCGATTGAAGATGGAGACCGAGGCCACCGCCAAGTCGAGCAATCCCCGGGAACATGCGCGGGCGGCGGCGTCGCTCGAGTTTCGCGATGTCTCCAAGCGCTACCCGGGCAACGATGAGCCCGCCCTGAGGGACCTATCCTTCGAGGTTGCTGCAGGTGAGATCTGCGTGCTGGTCGGTCCGTCGGGCTGCGGCAAGACCACCGCGATGCGGATGGTCAACCGGATGATCGACATCACGGAGGGGGACATCCTGCTCGACGGCGAGAGCGTGCGTTCGCGTCCGCCGGCCGAGCTGCGACGCCACATCGGCTACGTCATCCAGCAGATCGGGCTGTTCCCGCACGTCTCGGTGGGGGACAACATCGCGACCGTACCGCGGCTGCTCGGCTGGGACCGCCGGCGAGTGGAGGCCCGTGTCGACGAGCTGCTCGAACTCATTTCGCTTCCGTCGGAGACCCGCGAGCGCTACCCGGCCGAGATCTCCGGCGGGCAGCGCCAGCGGGTGGGGGTGGCGCGGGCGCTGGCTGCAGACCCCCCGTTGATGCTGATGGACGAGCCGTTCGGCGCGATCGATCCGATCACCCGGGAACGGCTCCAGAACGAGTTCCTGCGTCTCCAGGAGGACATCCGCAAGACGATCGTGTTCGTCACCCACGACATCGACGAGGCGATCAAGATGGGCGACCGGATCGCGATCATGCGCGAAGGGGGCGTGCTCGTGCAGTACGACACCCCCGACCGGATCCTGGCCGACCCGAAGGACGAGTTCGTGGCCCAGTTCGTGGGCCTCGACCGAGGGTTGAAGCGCCTCGCCCTGTCCAAGCTCGGGGACCTGTCGCTCCAGGCCGCCGAGTGCCTGCCAGACGGGACGCCGGTTCGCGGGCATGCCGATCACCATCGGGTGGTCTTCGTGGACGATCGGCGCCATCCAGTCGGGCGACTGGGCGAGGACGGAGAGCCCGAGCCGGTGGGACCGGTCGGGAAGCCCGACACCTCGCTGCGCGATGCCCTCTCGCTGATCATGAGCGATGCCAACCGCCCGCTCGTCGTGGTGGATGCTGATGGCGCGGTGGCCGGATTGGCGAGGGTCGACGTGATCGCCAGCGCGCTTGCTGTCGGCAACGGAGGCCACGCCGCGCGCGAGGACGCCGCCCGATGAACCTCATCGTCGCCGCAGGCGGCGGGCCGGTGATCCCCAACTTCGGGGGCAGCGCCGACAAATGCGCCCAGAACAACGGACTGTTCTGCTGGCACTGGTTCACTTCGCACTGGGGAAGCATCTTCGGACCCGCTCTTGTGCAGCACATCGTGCTCGTGCTGATCGCGGTCAGCATCGGCTTTGTCATCGCCTTCGCGGCGGCACTGCTCGCGTACCGGATGCCCCGATGGGAAGCGCCGATCGTCATCGTCTCGAGCTTGCTCTACACCATCCCGAGCCTGGCCCTGTTCCAGATCCTCGTGCCCTTCACCGGGCTCACGCGGCTCACCGTGGAGATCGCGCTGGTCATGTACTGCCTGCTGCTGTTGTTTAGCAATATCGTCACGGGGCTCCGCGAGGTGCCCGAAGAGGTCCGCGACGCCGCTCGCGGAATGGGTCTCACCCCCCGTCAGATCCTGTTGCGCATCGACCTTCCGCTCGCCGTCCCCGCTATCTTCGCCGGGCTCCGAGTCGCCACCGTGACCACGATCAGCCTGGCCACGGTCGGGGCGTTCGTGACCAACCAGGGACTCGGTGCGCCGATCTTCGACGCGATCGGGCGCGGCAATTTCAAGACGGAGTTCCTGGCCGCCGCCGCGCTCGCCATCCTCCTCGCGTGGGTGGCCGACCTGCTGCTGGTGGCACTGCAGGGCGTGGTGGCGCCATGGGCCTCGCGCCGGCGCTCCTCGCTCGTTCCGCGTGGCGTGGTGCGCGCGATTCGGCGTCGTCCGCGTCCGATCTCCGCCGTGCGGGAGGCGTAGGGATGCTCGCCCTCGGGTCAAGCCTGGGAACGCAGTTCCTCGATTCCTTCAAGTTCATGGCGAACAACACCGGTCATCTGCTCCACGACACGCTGTCCACGCTCGCGTTGAGCGGCGCCGCCTTGGGGGTAGCGCTAGCGGTGACGCTTCCGCCGGCGGTGTGGTTGGGCCATGTGCACCGGGGCTCGGGCTTCGCAATTCGCATCGCCAACCTGGGCCGCGCGCTGCCCGAACTCGGACTAATCGCGATCTTCCTGGCCCTGCTGGGCCTGGGCTTCCTCAACGTGATGGTGGCTCTGGTGATCGTTGGCATCCCGCCGATCCTGGCCAACACGTTCACGGCCGTCGATGGGGTCGATCCTGAGGCGGTCGATGCCGCGCGCGGGATGGGGATGACCGAGCGCGGCATCGTGTTTAAGGTGGAGCTTCCCCTGGCGCTGCCGCTGATGTTCGCCGGGATCCGCACGGCGTCGCTGTTCATCATTGGCGCCTCGCCCCTGGCGGCCATCGCAGGGGGCGGCGGCCTCGGCGAGATAATCGTCAACCAGGCGAGCTACGGATTTGACGGCGTGCTTGCCGCCGCTTTGTGGATCGCCGCGCTGGCCCTCCTGGTGCAGGGACTGCTCGCGCTCCTCCAGAAAGCCCTCACCCCGAAGGGACTGAAGGTACGGGCGCGCGCGACGGGAGAGCGCGCGCCCAGGATCGACGTCGGCGTGGCCGACGCCGAGCGCATCGCTGGGATCGAGGCGCCAGCGGCTTAGCCAGCCGCGGCGTCTACGGCGTCAAACCGCGATGCTCAGCTTCGCCCTAACCGCAACTGAAACCCGGCTAGGTCCTCGTACAGGCGCAGCGCACTGATCTGGCCTGCGTCGTCTCCGTACAGAGCGCGCGCCCGCCAGTGGATTTGCTCGACCAGCGCGCTCAGCTCGACCGGCACCCCCACCTCGCGCGCCAGGTCGACCACCAGCCCGAGATCCTTGGTGACGAGGCGCATCGGAAACGCCTCGTCGTAGTCGCCGTCATCGAGCACCATGCGCACATCGCGCTCCAGGAACACGGAGTTGGCCGGCGACCCGACGAGGGCTGCGTGCAGGCTGTCCAGCGACACGCCCGCCCGCACCCCCACCGATAGCACCTCACCGACGGCCACGGACTGGATGAACCACAGGAGGTTCAGCAGCAGCTTGACCGTATAGCCGGCCCCGTTCGTGCCCACATGAAAGACGCGCGAGGCGTCGCCCATGGCCTCGAACAGCGGCCGCGCCCGCCCGACCGCCTCCTCGGGACCTCCCACGTAGATGGCGAGCGTCCCCGCCTTCGCCCCGATCGACTGACCGGCCACGGGCGCATCGAGCACATCGATCCGCCGCTCGCGAGCGGCGCGAACCAGCCGCGCACCCACCGCGGTTGAGCTTGTGCTCATGTCGATCGCGAGCGAGCCGGGCTCGAGCGCAGAGACCACTCCGCCGTCCCCCAGCCACACCTGCTCGACCTGAGGCGGCGCCGGCAGCATGGTGATCAGCGCCGCCGCCCCGCGCGCGCAGTCGGCCACCGACCCGGCGCCGAGAGCGCCCGCAGCGACCGCTCGCCCGAGCGCGCCCGCATCGATGTCGAATGCGGTCACCTCAAACCCGGCGTCGACCAGATGGCCGCACATCGGACCGCCCATGTTGCCCAGGCCGACAAAGGCGACCCGCATCGCCACCCGCTTCACCGCACCGCGACCGGATCCCCGGCCCGCCGGGCGTAGAACGCTACCGCCTCCTCGTCCAGCCGCACGCCGAGCCCGGGCGCATCCGGAACGCGCAAAAGCCCGTCCGATTCGATCGTCACCGGCTCGGCCAGCATGAAGTCGCGCCGGGCCGGCGTCCAGCCTGGCGGGTCATAGGGAAACTCGATGAGTGGCCCGCCGCCCACTCCCGCGCACACGTGCAGGTTGGCCAGCAGACCGATGCCGTTCGTCCACGTGTGCGGGGTGAACCACCGGTTGCGCCGCAAGGCGAGGTCGGCCAGCGTCCGCGCGGCCGACACGCCCAGCGCCAGTACGACGTCGGGTTGAAGCACGTCCAGGGCGTCGCGCTCCAGGGCAAGCCGCAGTTCGTCGAACGTCAGGGCCATCTCGCCTCCCGCCACCCGGACTCCGGAAACCTCGCGCAGCATCCGCATCCCGGCCACATCCACCGCCGGTAGGGGCTCCTCCACCCACAGCACGTCGAACTCCCGCAGCCGCTCGATCACCCGGCGCGCATCGACCGGGCCTAATCCGCG
This sequence comes from Solirubrobacterales bacterium, assembly GCA_019244395.1. Lineage (GTDB taxonomy): Bacteria > Actinomycetota > Thermoleophilia > Solirubrobacterales > Solirubrobacteraceae > Palsa-465. The sequence continues at coordinate 12,523 of JAFASQ010000114.1, forward strand.
CGCGAGGTCGCCCGGCATCCGCCACCACTGGTTCAGGTCCACCATGATCTCGAGCGCGTCGCCCACGACCGCGCGCACCGCCGCCACCACGGCAACGCCGTCGTCCACCCGCCCCGGCGCAATCCTCACCTTGACCCCGCGAAACCCCTCCGAAACGAGCGCCTGCGCGTCCTCGGCCCGCTGACCGGGATCCTTCAACGAGCCCCACGACGCGTACGCCGGCACCCCGGTCGAGAACCCGCCAAGCAGCCGGGAGAGCGGCTCGCCGCACGCCTGCCCGAGCAGGTCCCACAGCGCCGCTTCGAGCGGCCAATAGCGCCCGGCGTGGAACGAGATCGTCTCGAGCGCGCGGGCATGTCGCCCAATGGCGAGCGGGTCCCGGCCCACGAACCTCTGGACATAATGATCAAAGCCAGCCATCGTGTCGCCGCTGCCGATGCCCACCAGGCCGGCGTCGGTTTCGACGCGCACGATCGTGGCCTCGAACGTGCGCCGGGGCGACGGATCCCAGGCGGCGAGGAACGGAGGGTCGAGTGGGAGGCGCAGCTGCTGGAGGTGGATCGCGGTTATCCGCATCTACGTCCCTCCGTAGAACGGGCTGGTTACATCCTCGCGTCGCGCCGCCAATGCTCGTGCCGCCTCCGGGTCGCGACCGCCGACCGCAAGCCCCAGCGCATTTCGCACGGCCGTGCGCGCGGCGCGCCGCACCGCGGTCTCATCCGACGCCCCCGGATCGATCCACACACACACGAACACCAGCAGGTCGCCGCTCGCCGGGATCAGCTCGTCCGCGACGGCGTCGAGCACGCCCTGGGCGATTCCCAGCTGTCCCGCACCCCAGGTGATCGTCTGGTGGCGCTCCTCCACCGCGGTGGCCTTGTTGATCATGATCGTGGGCGGCCACACCGGCTCGTAGCGGTCTTGGCGCTCGCCGACCACGACCAAAATCGGGGTGTGACCGAGTGACGGCGTGGTAAACGTTCCGAGCAATGCGGCTGCCGTGGGCGTGCCGCGTGCGGCCAAAACCACGTTGACGTGGCAGCCGTTCGGCCCCGGGTCACCGCCCCAGCCCTCGCCAATCCGGCCGTCGAGGTCGTCGTGCGTCATGCTCCGCGTGTCTCTCGGTTGTGCCGGATCATGGCGTTCCACAGGGCGACATACTTGGCGCGGATCATCGCATTGATGCGGAGGCATGGCGAACCGGCTGAATCCCCGCGGCCTCCTCGTACGGGCTCATCATCCGGGGCACGCGGAGAGAGGCGCGCCGCGTCACGGCTCGACCGCGCGCCGCGCCCGCGCCAGCCCCTCATCGATCACGATCACCGAGCGGGCTCCCTCTCCGCTCCGCAGCCGCTCGAGCGCCGCCTCGACATCATCGAGGCCGATCAGGTCGGAGACGACCTCGCCGAGCTCGAGCCGGCCGCTGACTACGAGCTGCACGATCTGATCGAGCGCGACGCGCACGTCGGTCGAGCCGTAGTAGCTCCCGGTGATCGTCCGTTCGCTGAGAAAGTCGATCGCCGGTAGGACCACATCGACTCCCTTCGGGGTCACGCCGACCACGGTCGCGGTGCCGCCCGGCCGCAGGACATCCCAGGCCTGCCGGATCGTCACCGCGCTGCCGACGACCTCGAACGCATGGTCGACCCCACCGTCCGCAATCGCCCGCACCTCCTCGACCACATCGCGTTCAGCCGCGATCACGGCGTCCGTCGCGCCGCGGCGCCGGGCAAGCTCGAGCTTTTCCACAGTGCGGTCTACGGCGACGATCGTCGTGGCGCCGGCCAGCCTGGCCCCCGCGATTACCTGCAGCCCGACGCCGCCGCACCCGACCACGCAGACGGAGTCGCCCACGCGCACGCCGGCGCGGTTCACTGCGCCGATCCCGGTGACGACGCCGCAGCCGAGCAAGGCGGCCTCCCACAGTGGGATCGACGGCGGCACTCGCACCGCCCCACCTGCGGGAACCACCACATATTCCGCGAAACAGGCGACCATCAGCCCGTGCTGCAGCAGCATCCCATCACGCGCGCGCAGGCGCGAGGTTCCGTCCATCAGCATCCCGGCTGCGCTGTTGCGAGCCGCCGTCTCGCACAGCGTCGGGCGGCCTGAGCGGCACGGGCGACATGCACCACACGAGGGCACGAAGCAGAACGCCACGTGGTCGCCGGCGGAGAGGCCGTCGACGTGTTCGCCGACCGCCTCGACCACGCCCGCGCCCTCGTGTCCGAGCACCATCGGCCAGCGTCCCTCCCCGAGCTGACCGTCGACGAGGTGCAGATCGGAACGACAGACGCCGGCCGCCGCGACCCGGACGAGCACCTCGTCGGCGCGCGGCGGATCTAAGCGCACCCGCTCGACGCCGACCGGGCGGCCGGGCCTGCGCAGGACGACGGCGTCGATCTCGATCGCGGCACGTCGCGCCACGAATTCAGACGCGAGGCTTCGGTGGCGTCTTCTGCAGCTCGCGCAGCTGTTCGGCGGAGTAGTGGCAGCGCCAGAAGTGCCCGGGCTCGACTTCCTTCAGCTCAGGCTCCTCGGTCTTGCAGACGTCGCCAATGTAGCGCGGGCAGCGCGTGTGGAACACGCAGCCCGACGGCGGGGAGGCGGCGCTGGGAATCTCGCCGACCAGCCGGATGCGTTCACGCTCGGTGCCCTCGGCGGTCGGGACGGCGGACGCGAGCGCCTCCGTGTAGGGATGCTGCGGCGACTCGAACACCTGGTCAGCCGGCCCCAGCTCCATCAGACGCCCCAGATACAGGACGGCGATCCGGTCAGACAGGTATCGGACGACGCCGAGGTCGTGAGAGATGAACAGGTACGCGACCTTCTGTTTGGCCTGCAACTCGACCAGCAGGTTGAGGATCGCGGCCTGGACCGAGACGTCGAGCGCGGAGGTCGGCTCGTCACAGACGACGATCCGCGGGTCACCCGCGAAGGCGCGGGCGATCGCCACCCGCTGCTTGAGGCCGCCCGAGAGCTGGGCCGGGCGGGCCCCGATCAGGCGCACGTCGAAGCGTACCGAGTGGGCAAGCTGGCGCAGGTGTTCCTCGCGCTCCTCGCCCCGCTGGCCCGTGAGCATCGTCAGTGCTCGCCCCAAGATGCGGTGGATCGAGAAGCGGCGGTTCAGCGCGGAGTCGGGATTCTGGAAGACAATCTGCAGCGCACGCACCTGATCACGCTCTCGCTTGCTGACCGTCGGGGCCAGCTGCGCGCCATCGAGCTCGACGACCGATCCTTCGTCCGGGGGGCTGAGGCCGATCAGCAGGCGGGCGAGGGTGGTCTTGCCGCTTCCCGACTCGCCGACCAGCCCAAGCGTCTCCCCCTCTTTGAGCGCGAACTCGACGTCGTTCAGGGCGTGGATGGCGTGACCCTCCTGGTGAAAGGTCTTCTGCACGCCGCGCGCCTGTAGGACCGGCTCCTGCCGAGCCGATTCGCCCAGTACCGGCGGCGCCCCGGTCGTCCGCGGCAGCGTATGCGCCCGGTCGTAGAAGTGACAGCGGCTGCAGTGCCCTTCGCTGACCCGGTGAAACGGTGGCTCCTGCTGGCGGCAGATGTCCTCGGCGAGCCCGCAGCGGTCGGCGAACACGCACGCGGGCAAGTCGGCACCGAGCTGGGGCAGAAAGCCTGGGATCGTGTCGAGCGTCTCCTTGTCCTTGCGCACGCCGCCGCGCGGGATGCAGCGCAGCAGCCCGACGGTGTAGGGATGACTCGGACGATCGAACACGTCGGCGACCGGACCTTCCTCGACGAGTCGGCCGGCGTAAAGCACGCCCATGCGCTCGCACATCTTGGCCATCACTCCGAGGTTGTGGGTGATGAACAGGAGGCTGGTTTCGAACTCCTCGCGCAGCGTCTTGATCAGGTCGAGGACTTCCCCCTCGACGGTCGCGTCGAGCCCGGTGGTCGGCTCGTCGAGGATCAGCAGCGAAGGATTCGTGGCCAGCGCCATCGCGATCACGACGCGCTGGTTCATGCCACCGGACAGCTGATGGGGATAGCGGCGCATCACCGACGCCGGATCCGCGATCTGCACCTTGGAGAGCATCTCTCGCGCCCGCTCGTCAGAACCGTCGCTCCCGCCGTCTGCCAACGCGTACACCTCGGCCACCTGATCGCCGATCCGGATGGACGGGTTAAGCGCCGCGGTCGGGTTCTGGTAGACCATCGAGACCTTGCTCACCCGCAGCTGGCGCACCTGGCTCTCGTTCATGCTCAGCAGGTCCTCGCCGTCGACGAGGATCGAGCCGCTCATCACGCGCCCGTTGCGCGGCAGGTAACGCAGCGCCGCAAAGGCGGCAGTCGACTTCCCGCAGCCGGACTCCCCGACGAGACCGTAGGCCTCGTTGCGCGCGATTGACAGGGTGACGCCGCGCAGCACCTCCCGCCAGACCCCGCGCACCCGATAGGCGACTTCGAGGTCGCGAAGCTCGAGCGCGGGCGCGGTCTGCACGGCGGTCGGCTCGGGAGCGGTGGCGCTCATCGCTCGAACGCCTGGCTGATGCCGTCGGAAAGGAGGTTGACGCCGATCACCAGGCTGGCGATCGCCAGCGCGGGAAACAGCACCGGCCACCAGTACCCACCGCTGATCAGACCGTAGTGCTGATAGATCTGCAGGCCCCAATCCGGGGCGGGGGGCTGGATGCCGAAGCCCAGGAAGCTGAGTGTGGCGATCGTGAAGATCGCGTACCCCAGTCGGACCGTGAACTCGACTAGCACCGGCCCCATCACGTTGGGCAGGATCTCCCCGAACAGGATGTACGGGGCCCGCTCGTTGCGCAGGCGGGCCGCCGCCACATACTCGTACTGGACCTCGCTGAGTACGGCGGCGCGCACCGTGCGCGCGATCACGGGCGTGAACACCACGGCGATCACGAAGATGACGGTGACCGTCGAGGGACCCAGGGCGACCATGCTGAGCAGGCCAACGATCACGACCGGCACAGCCAGGATCGCGTCGATCAGGCGGCCGAGGCTATCGTCGACGAACCCGCGGAAGTAGCCGGTGACCAGGCCGAGCAGCGTGCCCATGGCGGTGGCCAGCAGCGTCGCCAGCGGCGCGACGATGAGGATGTCCCGGGCGCCGACGAGCACGCGGGAGAGGACGTCGCGCCCGAGGGTGTCGGTTCCGAACAGATGCGCCGACGAGGGTGCCTGCAGCGCGGCGACGGGATTGGTCCGGAGGGGGTCATCGGGCGCGATCAGGTTGCCGAAGATCGCGCATACGATCCAGAAGCCGAGGATCAGCGCCCCCGCGATGAACGTCTTTGAGCGAAGCAGTAGAGCCAGGTGCTCGCGGCGGATGACCTTCGCCTCATCTGGCCCGGGCCCGACGGTTGGCTCTGCTACGGCCGGCGAATCGGCCGCGGTCACCGACGAGCCGATCGGTTCACCGAACGAACTCATGAGGAACTCTCAAATCTAATGCGAGGGTTGAGCAGTGAGTAGGCGAGATCGGCCAGCAGGGTCGCCACGAGGTAGACCACGCCGACGATCAGGACCGCGCTCTGGAGCACGGGGAAGTCCTTCTGGATCGCCGCGCGGTACAGCACCTGGCCGATCCCCTGGTAATTGAAGACCAGCTCGATCGCCACCAGTCCCCCGATGAGGTAGCCCGCCTGGGTGGCGACCACCGCGATCGTCGGCAACAGCGAGTTGCGCAGCACGTGGCGGCGGACGACGGTTCGATACGGCAGTCCCTTGATCACCGCAGTGCGGGTGTAGTCGGCCTCCAACGACTCGATCGTCCCCGCGCGGGCCATCCGCGCGATGTACCCGAACAGCACGAACACCAAGCACAGTGCCGGCAGCACGAGGTACTCGATTTGCGTCAAGAAGCCGGAGCCCGGTGGGGCGGTGGCGGTTGACGGAAGGATCCCCAGCCACAGCGCAAACACCAGGATGAACACCACCGACCACACGAATTCGGGCACGGTGGTGGCCGACAGTCCTCCGACCGAGATCAAGCGATCGCGGAACCTACCCTCATAAAGGGCCGCGAGCACGCCGCCAAGGATCCCGAGCGGCACGACGATGATGAAGGCGAGGATGGCCAGCTTGGCTGAGTGCCACAGCGCGGGGAATACGATCGAGGACACTGAGGTGCGAGTCGCGACCGAAGTCCCGAGATCGCCGTGGAAGAGACCGGTGATCCAGTTGAGGTACTGGACGAAGACGGATTTGTCCGTGCCGAGTTGCTTGTTGAGCGCGGTCACCGCGGATGGGGACGCGAACGGCCCGAGGATCCGCCGTGCCACGTCTCCGGGCAGGACCTGGGTCCCGAAGAACACAAGCACGCTGAGCAGCCACAGGGTGATCAGGCCCAAACCTAACCGCTTAGCGATGAACCGTGTCATTGGATCCGTGCCTCAGGCGAACCCGGCGCGTGACAGATCGACGTGACCCATCGCGGTCGTCTCGACGCCCGACACGTTCAAGCGGGCACCGGTGAGGAAGTAGTAGAAGTAGGGAAACATGACGGGCGTTTCGTCGAGCAGCAGCTCCTGGATCTTGCCGGCGGCGGCTCGCTGGGCGCCGAGGTCGAGCGCTGCCACGTAGTGAGCGACCAGTTGGTCGTATTGAGGGTTCCTGAAGTGGGCGGCGTTCCACGGTCCCTTGCTGCTCAGCGGGGCCGTGAGGAGCAGGTTCGGGACGCCGCGGTGGCCGTAGTCGGTGATGCCCATGGTCGAGTCCAGCCACGGCGAGGTACCAAACTTCGACGAACCGTAGTAGGAGCCGGGATCGAGGATGCTGAGCTTCAGGTTGATGCCGGCTACCGACACGTCGTTCTGCACGACCTGCGCGAGGTCGGGCAGCTCGAAATGGGTCAGGGTGAGCAGTTGCGTGCTGAAACCTGCGCCCTTGCCGGCGGCCTCCAGCAGCTGCTTGGCCATGGCCACGTTCAGCTGGCGCTGGCGGACGGACTGGTTGGTCGATTGGAACACGGGCGCGAACGGGCTGTCGTTGCCGTAGTCGGACTTCGTGGCCAGGAGGCCGTTGACGAGAGCTCGGCGGTCGAGCAGGAGGGCCATCGCCTGGCGAACGCGCTTGTCGGCGAACGGCTCCTTGTCGGTGCGCATGTGGATCTGGCGGTGAGAAGAGGAGCGAAACTGGGTCGTTCGGACGTCGGGATTGGTGATCAGGGCGCGCCCCCCCGACACCGAGTAATGCGCGACCACGTCGACCTGGTTGCCGAGGATGCCCAACGTCTGCGCCTGCTCCTCGGCGTAGAAGGTCACCTCCGAGCGCTCCGCGACCGTGGGTTGGCCCCAGTAGCGGGGGTTTCTCCCGTACGAGACGCCCTGGTTAGGCGTGAACGACTCGAGCTTCCACGGACCGGTGCCGATGAACGTCTTGTCCCACCCGCCGTCGTAGTTCTTTGGCAGCACCACCGAGTTGTAGTTGTCTGAGCTGACCAGGTAAGGAAAGTTGCCGTTGGGAGCGTCGAGGGTGAACTGCGCCGTGTAAGGGTCAATCGCCTTGGTGTTGCCCTTGCTCAAGACGCCGTCGAAGTTGGACAACGCGTTTGACCCCACCTTCGGGTCTGACAGGCGGTTGAACGTCGCCGCTACGTCCTCGGCCGTCATCGGTGTGCCGTCGCTGAAGCTGACGCCGCGGCGGATCTTGAACGTCCACACCCTTCCAGTGTGATCATGGGTCCAGCTCTCGGCCAGCACCGGGCGAAGGGTCAGGTTCTTGTCCGACCACACGAGGTACTGAGCGCTCTGGCCCAGCACGGCCAGCCCGCCCTCGTCACTGATCATGATCGGGTCCAGTGCGGCGGCCGGCGCGACGATCCCAGTCCGGATCGTGCCGCCTGCCTTCGGGGGCTTGGTCTGCGGCGGGGACACCCGGGTCACGTTCGGCGCCGCGCATCCCGCGAGCACCCCGAGCGAGGACAGCGACAGCCCGAGGACGCTTCCGCGTCGCAGGAACTCGCGCCGGTCGATGCGCCCCGCGACCAGCTCGTCGACGAGGTCGTTCTCCACCTCACCGATGTGACGGCGAATCGCATCCACTTGCCGCTGGCGCTGATCGCTCATGACCGCTGTTCCCGGCGTTGGTTACCCACTTCTCCAGGCTCGGAAGCGGACCCCGACGATAGAGCCTGCCGACGCGAATCGTCAAGGCTTGATGACGCCGCTGCCAGGCCGAGGGCGATCCCGTCTCCGCATGGTGCGGTCGGACGCCGCCGGTCCCTCATCGCACCCCGCAGAATCGCATCGCGGTCACGGCGATCCCCTGCGCGCAGCCGACGAGATCGGCGATTGGAACACGCTCGTCGATGGTGTGCGCGACGCTCAGCGCACGCGGACCGAAGGCCACTGTGGGGATGCCCCCTTCGAGGATCAGCCACGCACCGTCGTGCCAGTTGTCGAAGCCGCCGACACGCCCCGGGCGCCGGAGCGCCCGCTGGACTCCGATAAGCGTGCGCACGACCGGCTCCTCGATCGAGATCTCGGCCGGCGGCACGCAGCCCTGGGTCCACTCGACCAGCGGCGGATGTGCGCGCAGCCAGTTGTCGGCCCCGGCCGCACGGGCGATCCAATCCTCGAACTCCCGCCGTACGACCGGTGCCGGATCGCCACCGCCCGGTGAGGGGAGGTACTCGATGTGGCACTCGAGGCGGCATCGCGCGGGGTAGCTGACGATCCATTCGCCTCCGCTGATCCGCGTGGTGACGCAGTCGGCTGCCGGCAGGTAGAGATGTCGGGGTCGCAGCGCCCATTCGTCGCGCAGGCGCCGCAGCGCCTCGAGCAGGTATGCAGCCTTGTCGATCGCGCTGACCGCGCCGCCGGCGTCCGGGTGCCGCGGCGGCGTCCCGGCATGCCCGGGGCGACCCTCGAGCGTGATCGCCACCAGCAACGAGCCGCGGCATGCCACCGCAACGTCGAGGCTGCTCGGCTCTGGCACGATCGCTGCATCCGCCCTTAAGGTGCGGGCCGAAACCAGTCCGCCCGCGCCTGTCGACTCCTCTTCTGTCACGGTGTTGACCAGGAGGTCTCCGGTCAGCCTGACGCCGAGCTCGGCCAGCACCTCGGCCGCCATCACCATGCTCGCCACCCCGCCCTTCATATCGCAAGCTCCGCGACCCCAAACCGCGCCGTCGGACACGACCGCGTCAAACGGATCCGAAGACCACTCTCCCCGCGGATGGACGTCGACGACGTCAACGTGCCCGTTGAGCAGCAGCGTGCGTCCGCCGCCGACACTGGCAAAGCGGGCGACGAGCTGCGGCCTCCCCGCGAAGGAGAATTCGTCGGGAACCAGGGGGTGGTCGGCAATCAACGCAACGTCCGGCTCCTCCACCGTCACCTCGGCGCCTCGTGCCGCGAGGCGCTCCGCCAGATAGCGCTGCAGCCGCGCCTCGTCGCGCGGGGGTGCGCCCGGACTATGCGTGACCGTGTCGAAGCCGATCAGCGTTTGAAGCAGCTCGACCAGGTCGTGCTCACGCTGCGCGATGCGCGCGACCACCCGCCGCTCCAGTTCATCCAGCTCGCGACGCTCCTCCCTCACCGCGGGCAGCGTAGCTGACTGCCCTATACGCAACCAGAGTCTCGGACCCGCCGAGAATCCCGTCAATGCGTCCGTCGGCCCCTGGTGATCCTCCTCGAGCCCCACGATCAACCGACCTCCCGCCGTACCGCCGGATCGCCTTGAAGGCGGTGACGCAGGGGGCGGAGGACCGCGTGCTCGCCGGCGACGTGGAGCGCTCACGAAAGCTGGTGGCGTCGGGCCACCTCGTCGGCGGTGTACGGTCTCCGAGCATATGGTGCTGACCAACGCCCGCGTCATCCACGGCACCAGCCGCGGTTCGCTGCAGCGCGCGTCCATCGTGGCCGGACACGCCACCCCTTCCGTGCCCACTCCCGTATGACGCCCGAGACTCTGATCGCCGCCCCCACCTTCAGTCTTCCGTCTGTCGCGGGCCCTTCGCTCGCGTTGGCCGACCTTCACGGCGACGGACCTGCGCTGCTGCTGTTCGTGTCTGAGGAATGCCCGACCTGCAGCTTGACGCTACGCCGGCTGGCGCCGCTGGTCGACGGGCTGACGGTCGCGGGTATGACGGTCGTCGCGGTGTTTGAGGACCCGCCCGAGGTTGCCGCGCGCGTGGCGCGGCGCACCGGGTTCACCGGCACGGTCCTGTCCGAACCGGCGCCCTATGAGATTTCGCGGGCGTACGGGCTCCAGAGCCTTCCGACCGCCGTTCTCGTCAACTCCGAGGGCCGGCAGTCGGGCCGCGTCGTCGGATGGGATGCAGGTGGCTTCGAGGCCCTGCTGTCCGTGCCCGTGAGCGACGAGGCGCCGGAGCGCAAGCCCGGCTGTGCCGCCAAGAATACCTACGATGCCGCGTCGTTGCGCGCGCTCGACGGCGCCGGGTTCGACGACGCCGAGGAGATGTTTGCGCGAGGCTGGACCGATGGGTTGCCGGTGATCCCGCCGACGTCCGAGCGAGTGCAGGCGATGCTCGGCGGGCGCGATTCGGATGAGCTTCTCGGCGAGATGGCGCCGGCCATGGCCCGGGTCACCCTCGAGCGGGTGGCCGCCTGTGCGGTGCTCGCCGGCTGCCGGCCCGAGTACTTTCCCGTCGTCGTGGCAGCGGTGCAGGCCGCGCTCGAACCGGCGTTCAACGTCGGGGGGCAGGCGGTGACCACGCAGCCGGTCGGCCAGGTCGTCGTCGTCAACGGCCCGGTGCGCGAGGCCGTCGGGCTGAACGGGTCGGTCGGCGCGCTCGGGCCTGGGTGGCGGGCCAACATGTCGATCGGGCGCGCCTTGCGGTTGGTGGTCAGCCTCACCGGCGGCGGATTCCCAGGGCGGTTGGATCGCTCGACATTGGGTCAGCCCGGGAAGGTGGGGCTGTGCTTCGCCGAGGACGAGGAGGCCAGTCCGTGGGAGCCGCTGCACGTCGAGCGAGGCTTTGATGCGGGTCGATCGGTGGTGACCGTGCTCGGCGCCGATGCGCCGCTGTCCGTGTCTGACCACCGCAGCACCGCGCCCGCCGAGCTCGCCCGGGTGCTGGGCGAGGCCGCGGCCGCGACCTGGAGCCCCACCTGGTGGCCGCTGGGTGGCACCTCGTTGTTCGTTATCTGCCCGGAGCACGCGCGCTCGTTCGCGCAGTGGGGGTGGAGCAAGCAGCGCTTGCGCGCGGAGCTGTTCGAGGCCGTGCGACGCCCGGCGGCTGAGCTCCGCTGGGGCGAGACCACGCCCCTGGTGGGCGCCGCTCCGGACGATCAGCCGGTCGGCAAGTGGTCGAGCCCCGACGACATCCTGATCGTCGTCGCCGGCGGCGAGGCCGGCCGCTTCTCCGCCGTGTGCGGACCCTGTCTCGGCATGGACGCCACTGCGATCTCGAAGGAGGTTCCGTGGACTACGTGAGTCCGTTTGACGAACGCCGGCGGGTGGTCGCGCCGCTCGCTCCGCGTCCCGCCAGGCTCGACGGGGCACGTGTCGCCCTGCTCGACATCTCCAAGCGGCGCGGCGACGAGTTCCTCGACCGGATCGAGGAGCTGCTCCACACCCGTGGCGCCCAGACGTTCCGGCTGGTCAAGGAGATCTTCTCCAAGCCGGCCGGGCCGGAGATCGTGCGCCGGATCGCCGACCGGGGCGACCTTGCCGTGGAGGGCCTCGCCGACTGAGGCTCGTGCACGTCGTGCAGTGTGCGCGACATGGTCGAGCTCGAGCGCCGGGGCCTCGCCACCGCCGCGGTGGCGACCGAGCCGTTCGTCGACGAGGCACTCGAGCAGGCCCGCCTGCTCGGTATGCCCGACTACCGGATGGTCTACGTGCCCCATCCCGTGCAGCTGCTCAGCCTCGAGGAGCTGCACGGGTACGCGGACCGGGTGTTCGAGGAGATCGTCGAGCGGCTCACGCAGCAAGGCTCGCCTGTGAGCCGCCCACCCCTACCTCGAGCGGGCGCAGCTCATCCGCGTAGCTGACCGACTCACGCCGCATCACGCCATCCGAGTCGATCGAGTATTGGCCCAGGCGCCACAGCGGCGGCGAGTAGGCGTGGATCGAGACCGCCTGCTCGTCCTCGCCGGCCAGCCGGTGGATGTGCTCGGGTCCGAACGAGAACGATCCTCCGGTGCCAATGACGCGGCTCGCGTGCTCGCCACCGAGGCGCGGGCTGGACTCCCTGAGCGCGCCCCGCAATACGCGCACAGCACCCGAGGAGGTGTCGTGATCGTGCCAGCCCGTGTCGTCACCCCGCTGCCAGCAGAGCAGCCACACGTCCACATACTCGTCGCGGTGTAGCGAGACGTAGTGGCGCCTCTCGCCCGAGAAGGCCACATGCTCGGCCCAGCGTTCCGGATTGCTCGCCAGCTCCTCGACCAACGCCTGCAGCTCTGTGCGCTCGAGGTTACGCGGAGGCAGCAATGGCCAGTTCATGAGACACCTCCTTGGCGTAGAGAAGACGCATCGGGTTCGCGCCGCGCAGCGCCTGGAGCGCCGCGGCGCCCAATTCCAGCTCGGCCGGTGCCGCGTACGGACGGTCAGAGCCGTTCACCAGCGGATCGACGCCGAGGACCCGGATCGTCGCGTCAACCGCTTTGGTGCCGTACGAGGAGATCTCCAGGAACACATCCTCGTCGACCACGTTCCGATCGCCGGTCCGAGCCGCCACGCGCTCGCCGTGCAACGGCGCCAGCCCGGCCAGCATCGCGAAGCACACCCTGAGCGCAGGATGGCGCGGCCGCCCGTACGCCCTGAAGGCAAACCAGGCAGCGTGCATCTGCTGCACGTAGGACACGATCGCGGGCCACCAGCGCGGCGCCAGCGGCGCCGCACCCGATCCCGCCACCGTGCCACGCCCCCCCGCCACCGTGCCACGCCCCCCCGCCACCGCGCCACCCGCCCCGCCCGCCGCCGGCCCGGGATGCACCAGCAGCGGCTTGCCCGAGGCCTCGAGCAATTCGAGCAGCGGCCCGACCCGCTCGTAGCCGTCAGCGTCGAGCAGCACCGGCGCCGGCAGCTGCAGCCCGACAAACCCGCGATCCAGCTCTCGGGCCAGCGCCACCGGATCGATCTCGCTCAGGCACGGCGCCGCCCATCCACCGAACGGAGCCGGCAACGCCG
>JAFASQ010000238.1 GCA_019244395.1 Solirubrobacterales bacterium
GACGCCGCCGCCACCGGCCCGACTGTGATTTGATCGCCGCCATGATCGTCCGCTGGGGCCTCGATGCGCTTCCGGACGTGCTCGAGGAGCTGTCCGTGAGCGAGCCGTTGTTGATCAGCACCGAACGGTGGCGGTCGCTCGAGCTGCCCACCGTGCGCCGGCGCTTTCACGGCGCCCAGCCGCATGCCGAGGTCAGTGGAGTCAAAGCGGCGACCGCGGCGGCCGACGGCGCCGACGGCCTGATCGCGCTCGGCGGCGGCAGCGCGATCGACACGGCCAAGGCGGTGTCGGCCGAGACCGGGTTGCCGATCGTCTCGATCCCGACCACCTACTCGGGCGCGGAATGGACGCAGGGGTTCGGCATGCGCGATCGGGAGGCGGGCGTCAAGCGCGCGGGCGGCGGCGCCCGCACGGTGGCGGTCGTCTATGAGCCGGCGCTGACGCTTGACCTGCCGACGTCCGAGAGCGCCGGGTCGTCGATGAACGCGCTCGCCCACTGTGCCGAGGCGCTCTACAGCGCCGGGCGCGGGGAGGAAACCGACCGGGAGGCGCTGGCCGGGGCACGGCTGATCTCGGACTGGCTGCCGGTTGTGGTGCGGGAGCCAGGCGATGCGGAGGCCCGGCGCAAGCTGCTCGAGGGAGCCATGCATGCCGGCGCGGCGCTGCGCGCGGGGATGGGGCTCGGGCACGCGATGGCTCAGGCGCTGGGCGGGCGGTACGGGCTCGCCCACGGGACGATGAACGCGGTCTGCCTGCCGCCGGCGCTGCGCTACAACCGGGCCGTGGCGGGCGAAGAAATCGCGCGGCTGGGCGAGGCGATGGATCACGACGACCCGATCGGGCGCGTGAGCGAGCTGGGCGCGCTGGCGGGCCCGACCCGCCTGCGCGACTACGACGTCCCCCGCGAGGATCTCGCCACCCTGGCCGAGGCCATCGCCGAACGCGCGCCGGCCAAGGCCAACCCACGGCCGGCGCCGTCCCAGGCGATCCACGAGCTCCTCGCGGAGATCTGGTAACCCCCGTGGTCCGGATCCTCACCACCCACGTCGGCAGCCTGCCTCGCCCGCCGGAGCTGGTCGAGCTGGTATGGGCCGAGGACCGCGGGGAGCCGGTCGACCGCGAGCGCTACCACCGCCTGCTCGACGAGGCGGTGCGCGACCGCGTCCGCCGCCAGGTCGAGGCGGGCATCGACTTCGTGAGCGATGGCGAGATGAGCAAGATCGGCTACGCCACCTACATCCGCCATCGCCTCAGCGGCTTCGAGGTGGGTGACGTGCCGCGGGCCACGCCGGCCGACCTCGACGCGTATCCCCGCTACCGCGACCGGCTGGCCGATGAGGGTGGCAGCGCGCGCTACCTGCGCCCGATCTGCCGCGGCCCGATCACCTACGAGCATCGGGAACCGGTGGAGCGTGACCTGGAGCGGCTGGCCCGCGCGATCGGGGGCCAGCCGATAGAGGGCGCGTTCATGAATGCCCCCTCGCCCGGGATCATCGCGCTGTTTCAGCCCAACGAGTACTACCCGAGCGTCGACGAGTACCTCGACGCCATCGGCGAGGCGATGAAAACCGAGTACGAGGCGATCGTGGCGGCGGGGTTCCAGGTCCAGATCGATTCGCCCGACCTGGCCATGGGCCGCCACATCATGTACCGCGACCGCTCCGACGAGGAGTTCGCCGCCGCCGCCACCCGGCACGTCGAGGCGATCAACCGCGCCCTGCGCGACATCCCGGCCGAGAAGGCGCGCCTTCACCTGTGCTGGGGCAACTACGAGGGCCCGCACCATCTCGACATCGACGCCGGAAAGATCGCCGACGTGGTGCTCAGGGCCAAGCCAGCCACGATCCTGTTCGAGGCGGCCAACCCGCGCCACGAGCACGAGTGGGCGAGCTGGCGGGAGGCGAACATCCCGGCCGACAAGATCCTCGCTCCGGGTGTGATCGACTCCACCTGCAACTACATCGAGCACCCGGACCTGGTGGCGCAGCGACTGCAGACCTACGCCGACATCGTCGGCCCGCAACGCGTGATGGGCGGGACCGACTGCGGCTTCGGCACCTGGTCGGGTTTCGGGTCGGTCGACCCCGACATCTGCTGGGCCAAGCTGACCTCGCTGGCCGAGGGCGCGCGGCGGGCCGGCGCGCGGGTGAGCGCGCCGGCGTGAGCCGTCACGTGCCGGCCGGGCCGGTCACCACGTCGCGGCGCGGCTCGTTCTGGGTCGGGGTGTCCGACCGGGTCAACGGTCCGCTCGGCACCGTGCTGTGCGGTCCCATGTTCGTGGAGTGGGAGGCGCCGGCCGAGCCGGCAGCACATCCGCCCTGGGTGCTCGTGCACGGCGGCGGCGGCCAGGGCACCGACTACCTAACGACTCCCGACGGGCGACTCGGCTGGTCGCGCCTGCTCGTGGAGCAGGGCCATACGGTGTACGTGGTGGACCGCCCGGGGCACGGCCGCTCCCCGCATAATCCCGACGTCCTCGGTCCGATGGGCCCGCAACTCGGCGCCCAAGCGCTGAGGCCGATCTTCGTTCCGCCGCCTGACGGTCCCGACTCCAATCCGTGGGCCGGTCTGCACACCCAGTGGCCGGGCGGGCGTGAGCCGGGTGACCCGATCTACGACCAGTGGCTGGCCCCGTCGGGACCGATGCTGGCCGACTGGACTCGGATGCACGCGCTTGAGCAGGCCCGGCTGGCCGAGCTCCTCGACCTGGTTGGTCCGGCCGTGCTCGTGACCCACTCCGCCGCCGGCCCAGGCACGTTCCTCGCCGCGGACGCGCGGCCCGATCAGGTGGCGGCGCTGATCGCGATTGAGACGCTTGGGCCGCCGTTCGCCAAGCGGCCCGAGATGGGCCTCGACCTGGCCTGGGGACTGTCCTGTGCGCCACTCACCTACGACCCGCCGGCGGAGACCCCCGAGGATTTGCACACCGGGCCACCGCGCCGGCTGCCCAACCTGAGCCAGTTCCCGATCGCGGTTCTCACCGGCGAGGCCTCGATGTTCCGCCTGTTCGACCACGAGCTGGTCGCGTTCCTCGAGCAGGCCGGCTGCGACGTCGAGCTGGTGCAGCTGGCCGAGCGCGGGGTGCACGGCAACGCGCACGGGATCATGCTCGAGCGCAACCACGCCGACGCGCTGGCCGTGCTTACGCGCTGGGCGGCCGAGAGGCTCCGGAGCTAACGCCCGGGAATCCGCTGGGGCTCCCCCAGGGCGGCGCGGCCGATGTCGCCGTAGAACATGTCGCGCAGCTGGAGGTTGCGATGCGCCGCGGCAACTGCCATGTCGCGGAACACGCGCGTGGTCCGCTCGCGGTCGCGCGCCATGTTGGCGCCCACCGTCTGCCACAGGTCGTCGTCAACCACCCGCCAGCACATCAGCATCGCCTCGCGGGCGATGCCTCCGAGCAGCATGTCGTCCCCGTAGGTGTAGGGAATCCCGTCCTCGACGTTGCGCCGACAAAGGTCCATGTGGCGCTCCGCGGCCTTGAGCGTGGCGGCCTCGGCGGTGGCGATATGGGTGAGCGCCCGGCCGTACCAGCGCTGGTACTCGGGGTCCTTGATCCGCGGGACGAACGGGGGCAGGGGCGTCTTGCGCTCGCGCATCAACCGCTCGTACTCATCGAGCGCGTTGTAGGCGGCCCCGACCATCACCGCGGCCAACGAGATCGTGAAGATCGATACTGCGCGGCCCGAGTACATGGGGTTGCCGTGCAGCCGCGATCCGGGCGTTCCCCCACCTACCTCGACGTCGAGCATGTTGCCCTCGAAGCCCCAGCTGAGCGGAATCCGCGTCCCGGTGAAGCGGATGCTGTGCGAGCCCGAACCCTTGAGCCCGAGCATGTCGCCCCAGTCGTCGAGCATCTCCCACTCCGAGCGCGGGGCGACGAACAGGAGCATCGGCGGCAGGTCGTCAGGCGCGGCGCCCTCCGGCGGTGCGAGCAGCGCCTGCCCCATGTAGAACGTCGACCACGGCACCCCCGAGGCGAACGCCACCTGCCCGTTGATCTCCCAGCCCGCATCGGTCCGCGCCGCGCGACCGACCGGCGCCGCCACCGACGCGCACCGGAAGTCCCCGCCGGCGAAGATCTCGTCCTGAGCCACCGGCGGCCACCAGGAGCCCACCATCAGCGCGTGGTTCATGGCCAGCCCGAGACACCAGGCGGTGGACACGCACCCTCGCGCGATCTCCTGGACAACCCGGACATACGTGGGTACGTCGAACTCGTAGCCGCCGTACCGACGGGGGACGTACAGGTGGTAGAAGCCCGCGGCCAAGAAAGCCTCGTGCATGTCCCGCGAGTAGTAGGTGCGCTTCTCGGTCTCGGCCTGATCGGCGACCAGTCTCGGCCGCAGCGCCGCCGCACGGGCGACCATCTCCTCCTGCGTCAGGCTCGGTTCCGGGGGGTTCAGCCTGATCCCGACCGTGCCAGCACTGCTCATCGCGGTGATCGTAGGCGAGGATCCTCGACCGGACTTTGCAATGCGCGCACGATCGCCTGAGCGACGACGCGAGCGCCCGACGCGCCCATCACGATCGTGTAGTGGTTGGTGTCCGGCACCTCGCCGACGCGCCGATCGTGCGGCGCGTCGCCCGCCCAGGCGTTCGCCAGCTCCGCCGGGATCATCGGAGTCGGATCGTTCTGCAGCCCGCGCGGCGCGCGCAGCATCTCGACCGGCACGGACAGGCGATGGGCTGGCTTGCCGAGCTCGAGCAGCTCGCCGGCGTCGGCCCGGACCGCTTCCCTGGCCACGCCAGAGCGCAGCGCACCTGCCTTACCGACCAGGTCGTGGTTCGCGTAGGCGACCAGATCATCCGGAGAGACATCGCTCCCGGCCATCGCGGGGTGCGCCCGCCACCACTCGCGGTAGGCCTCGGGCGCTTCGAAGGTCAGCTCCAGTCGTGCCAAGGCCGGGCCGAGGAACGCCGCGAGGAACTGCTCGGGATCGACATCCTCGGGTAGCGGGCGCGCGAGGCCGCCGTCGATCAAGACTGCGGTGCGAACGCGCTCGGGATGGTCGGCGGCGAAGCGCGCCACCGCGTAGGCGCCGAGCGAGTGACCGACCAGGACGCCACGCTCGATGCCGCAGTGGTCGAGGACGGCGAGCATGTCGCTCGTGTAGGCCTCCATCCCGTAGGGCGGCGGAAGACGGCTGCTGGCGCCCCGGCCCCGCAGGTCGGGCGCGAGCAGCACCGCGCGGCCCTCGAGCGAGCGGGCCACGGCCAGCCAGGCGTGGCTGTTGGCCGTGATGCCGTGGACCGCGAGCACCGGCTCCCCGCCTTCTGCGAGCCGGAAGACAGCGAGTGTCCCGCCGGCCACCGGAACGTCGAGCCGCTCGGTCACCGTGAGAGTTCCTCGAGCGCTTCACCCCGGGCCTGCCAGGGCCGGGCGAAGAGGAGCCACAGCACTGCGCCGGCGAGCAACGTCGCGCACAGCGTCCAGCCGAGCGCCGTGGTGTGCAGGCCGACGTACTTGAGGCCCGAGGCGAAGATCACGAACGCGATCGCCGGTCGGATGTAGCGGTCGGGCACGGTCGAGGAAAGCATCGCGCCCACGAGCACGGCGGGCACGCTCCCGATGATCAGGGATGCGGTGATACCAAACTCGACGTGGCCGAAGATCAGCGCGCCGAGGGCCGCCGCCACGGTCAGCGGGACGGCCTGGGTGAGATCGGTCCCGACCAGCTGGTTGGCCCCGATGCTCGGATACACGAACAGGAGCAGGACGATCATGAGCGAGCCCGAGCCCACCGAGGTCATACCGACGATCACGCCCCCGATGACGCCGATCGCGATCGTGGGCAGCGGCCGGGCCTTGAGATTGTGTACGACCCCCAGCCGGCGCTGACCGGTGCGCCGGTCGAGGACGAAGCGCAGGGCCATCGCTCCGGCGCCGACGAGCAGGGCGGCGCCCAGGATCGTCTCGATGTGCTGCTGGGCCGACTTCGAATTTCCGAGCGCGTGGAGCAGATAGGCGCCGAGGAACGCCGCGGGAACCGACCCGAGCACCATCCAGCGGACCAGACGGAGGTTCACGGTTCCGGCACGGAGGTGCACGGCGGCGCCGAACGGCCGCATCACGACCGCGGCCACGAGGTCGCTCGAGATGGCCGCTGCTGGATTGACGCCGAACAGCAAGATCAGCATCGGCGTCATCAACGCGCCGCCGCCGGCGCCGGTCATGCCGACGAGCAGGCCGATGATCGCACTCCCCAGGACGATGTATGGATCGATGTGCAATTAGGTCTCGCCGGCTCGGCGGGGACCTTCACGCGCGAACGCAATCAGCTCGGCCGGCGCCTCGCCCGAGAGAACCCAGTTCTCTCCGTCGGTCCTGACCAGACCGCGCCGAGTGAGCTCCGACAATGCGGTGGTGACGGTCGGCCGGCGCGCGGCCACGAGATCGGCCAGGACGGCGTGAGTCAGGCGTAGCCGCAGCACCGTGCCGTCGCTGCGGACGCGGCCCCACCGCGCCGCAAGATGCCACAGCAGCATGTGCAGCCGCACGTCTACGCGCGCCTGGTGCACGATCGCCATGTTGACCGAGAGGTTCTTCGAGCGCTGAATCGCGCGCGCCACCAGGCAGCGCGCCAGCTCTGGATACAGGGCGATGTGCTGCTCGAAGGTGCGATCGAGTGCCGCCACCCGGGTGGGCAGGACAATCGACCAATGCGTGGTCAGGGGCAAGAGCGGCGAGACACTCTCTTCGTTGGGACGCAGCAAATCGCCGTCGCCGATCACCTCGGCGCCGTAGCGGCCCTCGATTCCGACACGCCGGATCATCAACCCGCTCAGCACGAGTACGCCGATCCCGCCGCGGAAGCCGAGTGATCCCCGGCCTGCCCACGGGCCGGGCTCGATCCACAGCTGGGGCGCGGTGCATTGCTCGACCGCTTGCGCGCGGCGGTCGAGCGGAATCGCGTCGGCCAGTTCCGGGTCCTCCCGCAACACATGACACAGCGACGGCGAATGGGACACGGCGCTCACTCCCACTCGCACACTGTGCCAGAGCAAGGGGCGCCCGGGCGTCAGCGGGGCGAAACCGGGCCCAAAACCCTAGACGCGTAGGATTCCCGCCGATGCGGATCGGGATCCTCACCGGCGGTGGCGACTGCCCTGGGCTCAACGCCGTGATCCGCGCCGTCGTGCGCAAGGCGATCGACGCCTACGGCGATCAGGTGATCGGCTTCCGCGATGGCTGGCGGGGGGTGCTCGAGGGCTCGTTCGAGGAGCTGACGATCGACTCCACGCGCGGCATCCTGCCCCGGGGCGGCACGATCCTGGGCAGCTCCCGCACCAATCCGTACAAGCGCGAAGACGGCGTTCAGCGCGTCCGCGACACTCTGTCGGACTTCAACCTGGACGGCCTGATCGCGATCGGCGGCGAGGACACGCTCGGCGTGGCCAACCGCTTGACCGGCGACGGTGTAAAGGTGATCGGCGTGCCCAAGACGATCGACAACGACCTGGGCGGCACCGACGTGACGTTCGGGTTCGACACGGCGCTGCACATCGCCACCGAGGCAATCGACCGACTCCACACCACGGCGGAGAGCCACAACCGGATCCTCGTGGTCGAGGTGATGGGCAGGACGGCCGGATGGATCGCGCTGCACTCCGGCGTGGCCGGGGGCGCGGACGTAATCCTGATTCCAGAGATCCCGTTCGACATCGACGAGGTTTGCCGCCTGATCCGCCGCCGCCACGAACGCGGCCGGTACTTCTCGATCGTGGTCGCGGCCGAGGGCGCGACACCCAAGGATGGCTCGATGGAGGTCGCTCAGACCGGTTCCACGGATGAGTTCGGGCACGTGCGGCTGGGCGGGATAGGGTACGCGCTCGAGCGCGAGATCGAGGCGCGGACCGGGTTCGAGACGCGCGCCACCGTGCTCGGCCACGTCCAGCGTGGCGGCACCCCAACGGCGTTCGACCGGGTGCTCGCGACGCGCCTCGGGCTGGCCGCGATCGACGCCGTGCACGACGGGAGGTGGGGGATGATGGCCGCGCTGCATTCGACCCAGGTCAAGCTCGTGCCGCTGGCCGACGCGGTGGCGGAGGTACGTCACGTGCCGGTGGAGCAGTATCAGCACTTCGACGTGCTGTTCGGCTGAATTCCTGCCACGTTCCTTGTCGGGCGGTCGATGGGGTTATGCTCCGCCCGTGACCGCCACGGACACGACCACGCTGGACAAGCTTTGCGTGGACACGATCCGCACGCTGTCCATGGACGCCGTGCAGAAGGCCAACTCGGGCCATCCGGGGACGCCGATGGCCCTGGCCCCGGTGGCCTACGTCCTGTACGCGCGGGTGATGCGCCACAGCCCGCGGCATCCGGACTGGCCCGACCGGGACCGCTTTGTGCTCTCGGCCGGGCACGCGTCGATGCTCCTCTACTCGACCTTGTACCTGGCCGGCTACGAGGTCAGCCTCGACGACGACATCATGCAGTTCCGTCAGCTCGGGTCGCGAGCGGCGGGTCACCCGGAATACCACGACCTGCCCGGCATCGAGGTCACCACCGGGCCGCTCGGGCAGGGGATCTCGCACGCGGTAGGCATGGCGCTGGCCGAGCGCATGCTGGCCGCTCGTTTCAACCGCCCCGGACATGAGATCGTCGACCACCGGACGTTCGTGATCGCCTCCGACGGCGACCTCGAGGAGGGGATTTCCGGCGAGGCGTCCTCGATCGCCGGCCATCTCGGACTCGGGCGGCTGGTCTCCTTCTATGACCAGAACCACATCTCGATCGAGGGCGACACCAAGCTGGCCTTCACCGAGGATGTCGGCAAGCGCTATGAGGCCTACGGCTGGCACGTCCAGGACCTCGAGGAGGACGTCGAGCTCGACAGCCTCCAGCGGGCGCTGGAGAACGCGCTCGCGGTCGATGACAAACCGTCGCTGATCATCGTCCGGACCCACATCGCCCAGGGCAGCCCGCACAAGCAGGACACCGCGGGCGCGCACGGCTCGCCGCTCGGCGAGGAGGAGGTCAAGCTGACCAAGCAGGCCATGGGCTGGCCCTCACTCGAGCCGTTCTACGTTCCGGAGGAGGCGCTCGAGCACTTCCGCCGCTGCGTCGAGCGGGGCGAGGAGCTCGAGGCCGAGTGGCGCGAGCGCTTCGACCGCTACGCCGAGGAGCACCCGGAGCTCGCCGGCGAGCTCGAGCGGATGATCGCCCGCAGGCTCCCGGAGGGCTGGGACAGCGACGTCCCCCGCTTCCATGCCTCAGGCAGCATGACCGCGACCCGCAAGTCCTCGCAGACCGTGCTCCAGTGGGCTGCGGCGCGGGTGCCCGAGCTGGTGGGCGGCTCCGCCGACCTGGCCCCCTCCACGCTCACCCTGATCGACGGGGGCGGGGATGTCGAGGCCGGGTCGTACGAGGGTCGGAACCTGCACTTCGGGATCCGCGAGCACGCCATGGGCGCAATCGTCAACGGTCTCACCCTCCATTACTTCCGCGGCTACGGCTCGACGTTCTTCACCTTCAGCGACTACATGCGGGGGTCGGTCCGGCTGGCCGCGCTGATGAAGCTCCCGTCTATCTTCTTGTACACGCACGACTCGATTGGGCTCGGCGAGGACGGTCCCACGCATCAGCCGATCGAGCATCTGGCGGGCCTGCGCGCCATGCCGACGTTGAGGGTGGTGAGGCCGGCCGGCGCCAACGAGACTGGGTTGGCCTGGCACTACGCGATCAAGTCCACCGACCATCCGACGGCGCTGGTCCTCTCGCGCCAGGGGATCCCCACCTGGAATCCAGCCGCGGTTCCGGCCGACGCGATTGAGCGCGGCGCGTACGTCCTGCGCTACTCCTACAAAGAGCCCGAGCCGGACCTGATCCTGATCGCCAGCGGCACGGAGGTCCACATCTGCGCCCGCACCGCCGACGCGCTAGAGGCGGAGGGGATCGCCACGCGCCTGGTCAGCATGCCGTGCATGGAGAACTTCGCCGCCCAGGACGCCGCCTACCGAGACCGCGTGCTGCCGCCGGCCTGCCGCGCCCGCGTGTCGGTCGAAGCTGCGGCCACGTTCGGCTGGCACCAGTGGGTGGGCGAGCTGGGGAAAGCGATCGGGATGGAGACCTTCGGCGCGTCCGGCCCGGCCGGCGCGCTCTACAAGCACTTCGGGCTTACACCCGAACGGGTCGGCGAGGCGGGGCGGGAGGTCGTCAAGCGGGTACGAGGCAGCTGATCGGAGGGAGTGCGCGATGAGCACCGTCACCGAGCTCAACCCGCGTCTGAAGGCACTCACGGAAGCCGGTGTCAGCGTGTGGCTCGACCAGATCCGGCGTTCGATGGTCGAGGGCGGCGAGCTCGCCCGCATGGTCGCGGTGGAGTCGCTACGGGGAGTGACGTCGAATCCGTCGATTTTCGAGAAGGCGATTCTGGGCTCGACCGACTACGACGACGATCTGCGGACGCACGCGCGCGAGAATCTCGACTCGGTGGCGATCTACGAGCGGATCGCGATCCACGACGTGCAGCTGGCGGCCGACGTGCTGGCCGAGGTGCACCGCAGCTCGGGCGGGCGCGACGGGTTCGTCTCGCTGGAGGTCGCGCCGGAGCTGGCGCACGACACCGAGGGCACGCTCGAGCAGGTGCGCGCGTTCTGGCAGCGTGTCAACCGGCCCAACGTGATGATCAAGATCCCGGGGACACCGGAGGGCGTGCCCGCCATCGAGCAGGCTCTGTACGAGGGCATAAACGTCAACGTCACGCTGCTGTTCTCAGGTGCGGCGTACGAGAAGGTGATAGAGGCATACATCGGCGCGCTGGAGCGCCGGCAGAACGAAGGGCTGTCGCTGGACGTCAATTCGGTGGCGAGCTTCTTCGTCTCGCGTGTGGATACGGCCGTCGATCGACGGTTGGAGCAGCTGGATCGGCGCGACCTGGCCGGAACTGCCGCGCTGGCCAACGCGCGCGCGGCGTACCGGCGGTTCAAGGAACTCTTTGCTGGGCCTCGCTGGGAGGGACTACGCCATGCCGGCGCGTCCGTACAGCGGCCATTGTGGGCCTCGACCGGGACCAAGAATCCGCATTACTCCGACACGATGTACGTCGACGGCCTGGTGGGCGCCCACACGGTCAACACGATGCCCTTGCCGACGCTGCTCGCCTTCGCCGACCACGGCCAGGTGACCGGCCCGACGGCCGAGGAGGACCCGAGCGGGGATCTGGATGCGCTGGCCGAGGCCGGCGTCAACCTCGACCAGGTGACCGACGAGCTGCTGGTCGATGGCGTTAGCCAGTTCGAGGAGGCGATGACCCGGTTGCTGGCCGGGATCGAGGAGCGCCGGGCGGCGGTCGTCACCGGTCAGCCGAGCAGGATCCAAGCCCGGCTCCCGCGGCCGCTGCAACCGGCCGTCGCGGACCGGGTTCGCCAGGCTGTCGCCGACACCGTGGCTCAGCGAGTGTGGCGGCGCGACGCGTCCTTGTGGGGCGGGCCTGGAGTGCCCGAGCTCGAGGATCGCCTGGGCTGGCTCACGGTGTCCGAGCCGATGCTCGAGCACGCCGCTGACCTGCATGCCTTCACCGAGGAGTGCCGGGCTGACGGATTCACCGACGCCGTGCTGCTTGGTATGGGCGGGTCGTCCTTGGGACCCGAGGTGATTCGCCGCTCATTTGGCGAGATCCCGGACGGGCTGCGATTGACCGTGCTCGACTCCACCCACCCCGATGTGGTGCTCGGCGTGCAGCACTCGGTCGACCTGGAGAAGACACTGTTCATCGTCTCGTCCAAGTCCGGCTCGACGATCGAGACGCTGTCGCATTACCGATACTTCAAGACGTTCGCCCGGCCCGAGCAGTTCGTGGTGGTGACCGACCCAGGAAGTCCGCTCGAGCGCCTGGCCTCCGACGACGGGCTGCGGCGATGCTTCCGGGGTCCGGCCGACATCGGGGGCCGCTACTCGGTGCTGTCGTACTTCGGGCTCGTTCCGGCGGCACTGATGGGGGTGAACATCGAGGCGCTACTGCACCGCTGCCAGGTCGCCGAGCAGATGTGCGCCCACTACGACTCGAGCGAGTCGAACTCGGGCCTGTGGCTGGGCGCGGTCCTGGGTGAGCTGGCGCGTCGGGGCCGCGACAAGCTGACGTTCGTCATATCGCACCCGATCGAGAGCTTCGGGCTGTGGGCCGAGCAGCTCGTCGCGGAATCGACCGGCAAGCAGGGGCGTGGGATCCTGCCGGTCGCCGACGAGCCGCTCGGCGACTCGGCCGACGTGTACGGGGACGACCGCGTCTTCGTGTACCGGCGCAATCCCGACGATCCCGACGAGCGCCTGGATGCCGCGATCGAGCAGATCGCTGCCGCCGGGCATCCAACGATCACGCTGCCGGCCCACGGCGCCGTCGACCTCGGCCGCATCTTCTTCCTGACCGAGTTCGCGGTGGCGGTGGCGGGGTGGGCGCTCGAGATCAACCCGTTCGACCAGCCCAACGTGCAAGAGGCCAAGGACAACACCAGGCGGGTGCTGGACGCGAGGTCGACGCCGTTGGTCTCTTCGGCGGGCGACGGCGAGCTACGGACGCTGCTGGCCGACGCGCGGCCGCCGCACTACGTCGCGATTCTCGGCTACGTGCCGCCGTCGGCCGGTGTGGAGGAGGCCGTCGCAGAGCTGCGGGTCGCCATCCGGTCGCTTACCGGTGCCGCCACCACATTCGGATACGGGCCGCGGTACCTGCACTCCACCGGGCAGCTGCACAAGGGCGGGCCGCCGACCGGGCGGTTCCTCCAGCTCGTCTCGTCCGCCGAGCGTGACGCCGAGATCCCGGGTGCCGGCTACTCGTTCGGGACACTGGTGGCCGCGCAGGCGACCGGCGATCTCGAGACGTTGCGATCGCACGGGCGGCCCGCCGAGCGGGTAGACCTAGAGGGAGACCCCGCCCAGGCCATTCGTGCGCTGACCGAGCGGATCACCGCAATCCTCCAGGAGAGCTAGACCGATGCAGAGCGCAGCCGTTGCCACAGAATCCGAGCAGGAAAACCCGCTCATCGAGGGGCTGGAGCGCCTGCCCGTCCGGCCGACAGCGCTGGTGATCTTCGGCGCGACCGGCGACCTCGCCCACCGCAAGCTGCTTCCGGCGCTGTACAACCTGGCACACGAAGGATCGCTGCCCGAGCGCTTCGAGATGATCGGCGTCGCCCGGCGCGGCCAGGAGGACGAAGATTTCCAGGACATGGT
The DNA here is from genome assembly GCA_019244395.1 of Solirubrobacterales bacterium. Taxonomy (GTDB): domain Bacteria; phylum Actinomycetota; class Thermoleophilia; order Solirubrobacterales; family Solirubrobacteraceae; genus Palsa-465. The sequence continues at coordinate 13,178 of JAFASQ010000238.1, forward strand.
GCGCGAGTCGATCGTGCGGTTCTCGCGCCGCCGACCCGACCAAAAAGTGCTCGACGGCCTACTCAGCGAGATGCGCTACGTCCCTGGCGTGTTCGACGATGACCAGGTGTACGGCGAGCTCGGTCGCGCCCTGCGTGAGTTCGACGAGCGGGCCGGCCAGCCGCTCAACCGGGTGTTCTATCTCTCGACGGCGCCGCAGTTCTTCCCCGTGATCGCCAGCAAACTGGGCGCCGCCGAGCTCTCGCAGTGCGAGAAGGCCGAGACGCGGATCGTGATCGAGAAGCCGTTCGGCTATGACCTGGCTTCGGCTCGCCGGCTAAACGACGAAGTGCTCGACGTGTTCGAAGAGTCCCAGGTGTTCCGGATCGACCACTACCTGGGCAAGGAGACGGTCCAGAACCTGATGGCGCTGCGTTTCGCCAACGCGCTGTTCGAGCCGGTCTGGAACCGCAACTTCATCGACCACGTCCAGATCACCGCGGCTGAGGACATCGGGATCGGAGGGCGGGCCGGCTACTACGAGGGCGCCGGGGCGCTGCGCGACCTGGTCCAGAACCACATGATGCAGCTGCTGGCGCTGCTCACGATGGAGCCGCCGTCCTCGTTCGACGCCGATCGTGTGCGCGACGAGAAGCTCAAGGTGCTCGAGTCGATCGTGCCGCCCTCCCCCGGCGACGTGGCGGCGATGGCGGTTCGCGCCCAATATGGCCCGGGAGTGGTCGGCGGCAAGAAGGTCGGCGGCTACCTGGAGGAGGACGGAGTCGATCCCCATTCGCGTACCGAGACCTACGCCGCGCTGCGTCTGAGCGTCTCAAACTGGCGGTGGGCGGGCGTCCCGGTTTTCTTGCGGACGGGCAAGCAGTTGGCCCGCAAGGTCACCGAGATCGTGGTCACGCTGAAGCCGGTGCCCCACCTGGCCTTCAAGAACATCGGGTCGGTCGGGGTCCAGCCGAACCAGATCATCCTCACCGTGCAGCCCGACGAAGGCGTGTCGGTTTCGCTGGGCGCCAAGATTCCCGGCGCGACGATGCGGATCCGCCCGGTCAACATGGAGTTCCGCTACGGAACCTCGTTCCTGTCGGAGTCGCCGGAGGCGTACGAGCGGCTGATCCTTGACGCGATGCGCGGCGACGCCACGTTGTTCACGCGGGGCGACGAGATCATCGCCCTGTGGGGGATCATCGATCCGATTCTGCAGGCGTGGCACGCAGACACGAGCTCGCCGGTCCCGCAGTACCCAGCCGGCTCAGCCGGACCTGCGGAGGCCGACAGGCTGCTCGGAAGCGACCGCAGGTGGCGCCGGCTGTGAGCGAAGACGTCTGGTCAGAGCAGGACACCAACCCGGACGCGATAGAAGCCGCGCTGCGCGGGATGCTGCGCGAGCGCCATGCCGCCAATCAGGGGCTGGCGCCGGCCCGCGTGCTCAACCTGATCGTGATCGTTGACCGCTCCTGGAAGGGCGAGGTCGCCAACCGGCTGGAGCGAGTGGGCCGCTATCACGCCTCGCGCACGATCCTGTGTGCGGTCGAAGACCGACGCGAGACCCTCGACGCCGTCGCCGTGATGACTTACGACGAGCGCGCCGGGATCGGGGTGATTCGCGAGAGCGTCGAGATCGACATGGGGCCCGAGCACCTCGGTGCGCTGGCGACGATCGTAGATCCAATCGTGATCGCCGAGATCCCCACCATCGTGTGGTCTCCCCACGGCCACGACGAAGCCGTGGAGGCATTGCGCGGGCTGATCGACGTGATGCTGGTCGACTCCGACGACGCGCCCGACCCGGCCGCGGCGTTGGCGCGCGCCCAGGAGGAGCTGGGCTCGGCCTACGTCGTCGATCTGGCCTGGCTGCGCACGACGCCGTGGCGAGAGCGTCTGGCGGCAAGCTTCGATACTCCGCGGCGCCGGGCGATGCTCGCCTCCCTGGACGGTTTCAGGGTACGCCACCACGCGAACTCGGCGGCCAGCGCGCTGCTGATGGCCGGCTGGATGTCCTCGCGCTTGCACTGGGACATCCGGCCGCTGCAGGCGGCCACTGGCTCCGAGCTGTGCGGCCGCGCCTACACCGAAAGCCCGCGCTACATCGACATTGGCCTAGAGCCGTTCGAGCAGGAGGTACCGGGGCTGGCCGGCGTGACCGTGGCGTGGCGGGCAGGATGCACGCTGTCCCTGGACCGAGCCGACGGCGGGCTGTGTGCCCGCGAGTACTCGCCGGATCGCGGCGAGCAGACCTGGCTGGTGCTGGGGGCGTCACGCGGGGAGGGAGGAATCCTGGGCGAGGGAGTGAGACAGGCACATCTGCGCGATCCCACCTACGGCCCGGCGCTCCGAGCCGCCAGAGAGTTCTGCCCCAATGCTGATTGATGCCTTGACCCGCCTCTTTAGGGTCGGTGTCCATGGGCGTTGAGATCGAGATCCTCGACGATCCGGCGCGCGCCTGCGCGGCCATGCTGGTTGGCGTGGCCGCCGGCTCCGGGCATGTGGTCTTGACGGGAGGATCCACCCCGCGGACGGCCTATGGGGAGTTCGTCGACGCTGTCCGGACTGTGGGCGTTGACGTCTCCGGGAGCACGCTCTGGTTCAGCGACGAACGGTCCGTGCCGCCCGAGGATGAGCGCTCCAACTACGGCATGGTCAAGGCGGCGCTGCTGGACCCGCTGGCTCGCGACGGCGGGTCTTTGCCGACGGTGCATCGGATGCGCGGCGAGCTTCGCCCCGATGCGGCCGCGGACGACTACGAGCGCGAGCTACGCGCCGCGGGACCACCCCGCTTCGACCTCGTCTTGCTGGGAATCGGCGGCGATGGGCATCTCGCCTCGATGTTCCCCGATCAGGACTCGTTGTCGGAGCGCTCGCGGCTGGTGCTCGGCGTGGAGCATGCCGGCTTGGAGCCGTATGTGCCGCGTGTGACCCTCACGTTTCCCGCGCTCGTGAACGCCCGGCAGATCGTGTTCCTGGCCACGGGAGACTCCAAGGCGGAACCGGTCGCAGCGGCGTTCGGTCCGGATGCCAAGCCGGATCCGCACATCCCCTCGTCATTGCTGCCGCCGCTGGCCTCCGAGGTGAAGGTGCTGCTCGACCCCGCGGCCGGCGCTCTGGTGCGCTCGGCGGCTTCGGGGGCTTGAGTGAGCTCGGTCATCGGGGTCGACCTCGGTGGGACCAAGGTGATCGTGGCCCGCCTGCGGGGAAGAGAGCTCAGTGAATCCGTTCTGAAGCCGACCGACCGGTCCGGCAGCGCCGCCCTCATCGATCAGCTGGTGGCGATGGTGGGAAGCATCCGGCCGGACGATCTGACCGCGGTCGGGATCGGGGTCCCGTCGGTGGTCGAGTTCGAGACCGGGCGCGTCGTGTCGTCGGTCAACATCCCATTGACCGACGTGCCGCTGCGCCAGGTCCTGGGCGAGCGGCTCGGCGTGCCCGTGTTCGTCGATAACGACGCAACCGTGGCCGCGCTGGCCGAGGCTCACGACACGGACCTCCGGCTGGTCGCCCGCAACCTGGTCATGCTCACGGTGGGGACGGGCGTGGGCGGAGGGATCGTCCTCGGCGGGCGCATCTACCGCGGCGCCACCGGTGGAGCGGGCGAGTTCGGCCACACGCTGGTCGGGTTACCGCTGGAGGACACCGCAAGGGTTCCGGCACCGCGCGACAGTTTCCCCCAGCTTGGATCGCTCGAGCACGCGGCGGCCGGCCATGCGCTCGACCGCCTCTCCGTGCGAGCGGCTTGCGAGCGCCCTGATTCCGCCCTGGGAAAGCTGAAGGCGGAGGGGAAAGACGTGCTCGGGGCCGAGGCCGTGGAGGCAGCACACGCCGGTGATCGCGCCGCGGCCGAGATCGTCGAGATCTGGGCCGAGCGCGTGGGGATCGGGATCGCCAACGCGATCAACACGTTCGATCCCGAAGAGGTCGTGATCGGCGGCGGAGCGGCGCGCGCCGGCGAGCTGCTGCTCGAGCCAGCACGGCGGGTGGCGCTCGGGTATGTCGTGCCGGGCCTGCGGGGGCACGCGACCGTTCGGCTGGCCTGGCACGGGGTGCGAGCCGGCGTGCTGGGGGCCGCGCTGCTGGCGGCTCAGGAGATTTCCGCGTCCCAGGGGCCGCGGGAAGGCTATGGTCCGGGCGCGGTCGGGTCGAACGCCGCGGGTACACAGCCACTGATAGCCCACGAGGAAGCGAGCGGGTCATGACCAAGCGAGTCATCGAGTGCAACGTCTGCGGCGAGCCGCTGTCGGCGGCCAACGACGGCGAGCTGCTGAGCCAGGTGCAGCGGCATTACGCGTCCGAGCACGAGGAGGCGGCCTTCGACGAAGACCAGGCGCGCGAGATGATCGAGCGCGAGGCCTACGACGCCGGCGACGCCTGAGGCCGGCGGCGGCGGTTCTCCCGGGGGGTCGGCAGCGCATGCAAATCGTTCTCGTTCGCCACGGTGAGACCGAGTGGAGCCTTAGCGGGCAGCACACCAGCCGCACCGATCTCCCCCTGATTGAGGTCGGACGCGAGCGGGCGCGGGCCCTCGGGCCGCTGCTGGCGCAATGGAGTTTTTCTTCGGTGCTGACGAGTCCGTTGCGCCGGGCTCGCGAGACCTGTGAGCTGGCCGGGTTCGGGGACCGGGCGGAGGTTTTCGACGATCTCCGCGAGTGGGACTACGGCGAGTACGAGGGCCTGACCACCCATCAGATCCGCGAGGACCGGTCGGACTGGTTTCTGTGGCGTGATGGCTGCCCCGGCGGCGAGCAGCCGTCGGAGATCGGCGCGCGGGCGGATCGGGTGCTGGAACGGATGCGGGGCGCCGGCGGTGACGTGCTGGCTTTCGCCCACGGTCACATCTTCCGGGTACTGGCGGCGCGGTGGATCCAGCTGCCGGCGTGCGGCGGGGCGCGGCTGGCGTTGAAGGCCGGCGCGATCTGTGTGCTCGGCTACGAGCGAGAGACCGAGGTCATCTCGCTCTGGAATGACGCGCCGCGGTAGCGGCTTCGCAGCTTTACCGGTCGTCACAGTCAAGACCGCCGACACGGGCCGCGGTCGCGCGGCTCGCCGTGGGTCGCCCGTGACGTTTGTCACCCTGCATTTCGGTCGCTCGCCACTTACGCGGCGCAGCGGCGCGACCTACTCTCCTCGCTATGACGACGACTCAGACACAGACAAACGAACTCGCCATCGAAGTGCGCGCTCTGCGCAGATCGTATGGCGACGTGGAGGCTGTGCGCGGCGTGAGCTTCGAAGTAGCTCGGGGTGAGGTGTTCTGTTTGCTGGGGCCCAACGGCGCCGGCAAGACAACCATCGTCGAGATCCTCGAGGGCTACCGCACGCGCAGCGGAGGGGAGACCAGGGTGCTGGGCATGGACCCGGCCCGCGGGCAGCGCGAACTCCGCGAGCGCGTAGGGATCGTGCTCCAGCAATGTGGCGTGCAGAGCGACCTCACCGTGACCGAGCTGCTCGAGATGTATGGTCGCTACCACGCGCGCCGGCGCTCAGTCGACGAGCTCCTCGAACTGGTCGAGCTCAGGGAGAAGCGAGACGTGCGCGCGCGCAACCTGTCGGGCGGGCAGCTCCGGCGCCTGGACCTGGCACTGGCGTTGGTCGGCGATCCGGACTTGGTCTTCCTCGATGAACCGACTACTGGCTTCGATCCAGGCGCACGGCGCCAGGCCTGGTCGACGATCCGCTCGCTGTGCGACCTCGGCAAGACCGTGTTCCTCACCACCCACTACATGGATGAGGCGCAGCACCTGGCCAATCGCGTGGCGGTGATGAACGAGGGGCGGATCATCGCCATGGGTCGGCCCGAGGAGCTGGGCGGGCGCGACCTTCGCCCCGCCGAGATTCGCTTCTCGTTGCCGCCTGCGTGGTCGCTGGGCGACCTCCCGGACGTGCCGTGCGATGAGCGCGCGCTCGATGGCGACCGAGTCCTCCTGTTGACCAAACAGCCGGTCTTGGCGGCGCAGCGGATCACCACCTGGGCCCTCGATCATGATGTGGATCTTGGGCACTTTTCGGTCAGCCAACCCACCCTCGAGGACATCTACCTCGAGCTCACCGGATCAGGGGAAGAGAATCAGTCAGCTCCGGCCGAGGAGGTCGTTCGATGAGCCCAGTAGCGACGAGTTCGGTGAAGCGGGACCTTGGCCTGGTTGCTTGGCAGGTCCGCTACGAGCAGCGCGCCTATTGGCGCAATCGCGGGCGCGGGATCTTCACCTTCGTGTTCCCGCTGATGTTCCTGGTGATCTTCGCCTCGTTGAACAAGGGAGCCCACATCTCGAGCCGGGGCGGGATTGCCTATGACGCCTTCTTCGTCCCTGGCATCCTCGCCTACGGCGTCATCGCAACGACCTTTGTCAACATGGCGATCAGCACCGCGATCCTCCGCGACCAGGGCGTGCTCAAGCGCATGCAGGGCACGCCCCTGCCGAGGTGGGCATACGTCGCGGCCCGGATCGGCTCCACCGTCATCATCGTGCTGTCGATGACGGCCGTGACCGTCGCCCTCGGTGTCGTCGCCTACGGCGTGCATCTCCGGGCGTCGACGCTGCCCGGACTGATCGCGACGCTCGTGCTTGGCACCGCGGCGTTCACGGCCCTGGGAATCGGGATCACGCGCTTCATCCCCAACGCCGAAGCCGCGCCCGTGGTGGTCAACCTGGTGATCCTGCCGCTCACGTTCATCTCGAGCATCTGGTTCCCTCCGACCGGGATGCCCAAGGCGCTGATCGAGATCGCCAAGATCTTCCCGATCCGGGCGCTCGCCGATGGCCTCGAGTACGCCTTCGACCCGCGGACGCTGGGGTCGGGCCTCAATGGCCAGGACCTACGCACGCTGGCCATTTGGACGGCGGTCGGCGTCTTCTTGATGATTCGGTTCCTGCGCCAGCCGCAGGGCGAGGTGAGATGACGGAGTGCCAAGATCATCGCCCGCTGGGTGCAGGCGTGATCGCCGACTCCACTGGGCGGCAGGGTCCGATGTCGCCGCGTGGTCTCTGGTTCAGAGGGGGACCACGCGGCACCGCGCAGACGACTGGCGCGTTCGTCTGGCTGGCCTTCATCCTGTTTCCGGCGGTCAACGCCTTCGCCAAGCGCGGAACGGCGTTGCATCACGCTCTGACGATCGCCGGGGCGTTGGTGTTCGTGGTGACTTACATCGCGCTGGTCTCGATCTGGCGTTGGCGCTACGCCGATCGCGCCCTGCCGATCCTGTTCGGCCTCCTCGTCGTGGTGGCGATCGGCCTTACGCTGAGCGACGGGACGAGCTGGGGGTTCCTGTTCACCTACTGCGCGGCGTGCGCCGGACTTATCTCCCGTCGCTTCGGGTTCGCCGCGGTGGTTGCGTGCAGCGTCCTCGCGGGAGTGACGTCGGCGCTCGGCGGGGCCAGCGGCGGACAGGTGATCAGCTGGGTGGCCAGCAGCGCCGGCATCGGAATGTTGATCCTGGTCATGCGCGACCTTCGCCTGCGAAACGAGGAGCTCAGCGAGGCACGCGGGGAGCTTGCCCGCATGGCCGTGGCCGAGGAGCGCGAGCGGTTTGCCCGCGACCTCCACGACCTGCTCGGGCACTCACTCTCGGTCATCGCCCTCAAGGCCGAGCTGGCCGGACGGATGCTCATGGACCGCGAGACCGGCGCGGCCCCCGAGGCCGGTGTCCTCGATCGCGCCGCCACCGAGGTGCGCGAGCTCGAGCAGGTCGCCCGCACCGCGCTGGGCGAGGTCCGCGAGGCGGTCAGCGGCTACCGCCAGCCGACGCTCGCCGGCGAGCTGGCCGGTGCTCGCATGGCCCTCGCGGCCGCCGGAATCGAGGCCGACGTCCAGGAAGCGCATGTGCCGCTCGATCCCGCCGTCGAGGCCGTCCTCGCCTGGACCGTGCGCGAAGGCGCCACGAACGTAATCCGTCACAGCGGCGCGCGCCGTTGCACCCTGCGGATCACCACCAGCCTGAGCGACGCCGGCGTCGAGGTGATAGACGACGGCGTCGGTGACTCCGCGCGTGCGAGCGGCGCCGGCGCCGCGCGTGTGAGCCGCGCCGAGGCCGGGCACGCGAGCCGCGCCGAGGGCCCGCTTGTGAACCGCGCCGAGGCCGGGCACGCGAGCCGCGCCGGGGCCGCACATGCTGCCCGCGCCGGCACCCCCGGTCACGACAGCAGCGTCAACGGCGGCGCACAAAGCGACCGGACGGCCGTCCGCCACGACGCCGCCACGGCCAACGGAATCAGCGGCCACGGTCTCGCCGGGCTGGCCGAGCGTGCCCGGCTCCTGAACGGAATGGTGGAGGCCGGGCCTCGCGCCGGTGGTGGCTATCGGCTTGCCGTCACCATCCCCGCGCCGCGCGCGTGATCCGGGTACTCCTGGCCGAGGACCAGACCATGGTCCGCGGAGCACTGGCCAGCCTGCTCAACCTCGAGCCCGACATCGAGGTGGTGGCCCAGGTCTCGCGCGGAGACGAGGTCGCGGCCGCCGCCGCCGCGTCGGTACCCGATGTCGCCCTGCTGGACATCGAGATGCCGGGCCGCACCGGCCTCGACGCCGCGGACGAGCTGGCCCGCGCGCTCCCCGGCTGCCGGATATTGATCTTGACTACGTTTGGGCGTCCGGGCTACCTGCGCCGCGCGATGGAAGGCGGCGCCGCCGGCTTTCTGCTCAAGGACGCTCCCGCCAGCGAACTCGCCTCAGCCATTCGCCGCGCCGTCGCGGGTGAGCGCGTCGTCGATCCCGGCCTCGCGGCCGCCGCGCTCAGCCAGGGGGAGAGCCCACTCACGCCCCGCGAGCACGAGGTCCTGCGCGCCTCTCGCCAACACGCAACAGTCGCGGATCTCGCCCAGGCCCTCTACCTCTCCCCGGGCACCGTCCGTAACCATCTTTCCTCGGCGATGCAGAAGCTCGACGCCCGCAACCGGGGGGAGGCCGTGCGGATGGCGGAGGAGCAAGGCTGGTTGTGAGCGCTCTCGCGTCGTATGCATGGCGTCGCTCGCGCGCGTCCGACATCGACACCTGCCCGCGGGGTTGAGGATCTGCGCGATGACGCCCGAATTCTTCGCTCATCGCTTCGGCCCGATGAACTCGTCGAGGCGTGCAACGTCAGCCTCGCGCGAGACGTAGATGACGTACTGGCCGGATGGCGTCCATCGCACCCTGAGCGCGTCACACGCGCGACAGGAGATGTCGCGTATATCCGCCGAATGGTTCGTGAAGGTATACCGAGGACAAGTCCAGTTGTTCCGGCCGGTGTTCCGGAAGCGACCGCCGTCGGAGTGGATGAGGCCGCGGAGCAACTGGTCAGGCCAGCGCTCGACCAATTCCCGCTGCCAATCCGCGAGGACGATAGATCGGGCGTGCTTTCTTCCGGGACCATGCTGCGGGAAGAGGGACGGCCAGCACTTCCAGTAAGACGAGACCTCGACGCAGTTCTGTGGACGCAGCTGAGTCAGGACGGGTCCCGGACGCACGTTGCGCATCGCCTCCGCGGCAGACGCGATGATCCCCTGATAGTTCACGTCGAGGACGATCTCGAGTCGGTAAACGCCACGCCGATGCGACGAGATGCACCCGTCACCCAAGTACAGCCCGAGCAGGTACACGTATTCAGGACCCAGGCCGACGCCGTGATCCAGACACCTGGCCGGCGCGTCCACCGCGTGCGGGAGAACACCACTCAGCCAATCGGAGACAGTTCGGCGAGGGACGCCGAGCCGGTGGGCAATCTCGGGCGACTTTGCTCCTGCGGCGGATAACTCGAGCGCAGCGCGGATGGTCTCGTATGAATGCATCGTCGTTGCGGACGGTCCTCCGGGGGGAACATATGTTCGCATCTCGTTCGGACGGATCGTTGCCCACCGAGGAATTGCACGCTTTCCGTCCGATGGACCGTCTAGACTAATTTCGCGACGCGGGCGTGCTGGAACTAGGTAGACAGGCACGGCTCAGGACCGTGTGCTCGTAAGAGCGTGGAGGTTCGACTCCTCTCGCCCGCATTCCCCCGCCGCTATCGTCTAGGGGACTAGGACGCCGCCCTCTCACGGCGGAAACCCGGGTTCGAATCCCGGTAGCGGTACTTCAGAACCCCCGCGTTTTTGGGGGTTTCGTCGTTGTGGGGGTCGTGCGCCACAGTGTGCGCCACAGTCGGGGTTGGTTGTGTCGGCGTCAGGAAGGCATCGAGACGTTTACGGGCTTGTTCCTCACCGCCGGGGACGAGGTGGCCGTAGCGGTTCCACGTCTGGCGGACATCGCCGTGGCCCGCCCAGGTCGAGATCCGCTTCCAGTCGAGACCGGCCGCGATGAAGTACGAGATCGTGCGCCGAAGTCGATCGAGCGCCTCAGGGGGATCCTGTTCCGGCATGCCGTGTGGCGCCACGCCGGCAAGAGCAACGGCGTTCACTACATCTGCGGTCACGAAGACGGACTCAAGCGGATCAGGAAGGCTGCCAACACGGGGCGAGCCTTCAGGTACGACGACCTCGGGCTCACGTTGATCCTGCTCGACACGATCAAACAGCAGGCGATCGAGATGCGCGAGGCCGATCCAACTGCCGTTGGGGTCCACCGCCCCGCGGCCTGAAGCAGCTCGGCGCCGACGGATACGCGGTGCCGACGGCTCAGCCGAGCCGGTCGACCAGCTGTCGTGGCGTCACGACCTCCAACCCGCCGCCCGCGGGCTCGACAGCGAGTAGATCGTCGTCTCCACTCACGAGCAGCTCGGCGCCGGCGATTATGGCGAGCGCAACCAGGTAGTCGTCATGGGGATCGCGGCAGACCGTCGGAGGATCTAGCGGATCGGCAAGCATCACGACCTGCGCCGCGACGTCGGCCAGAACAGCTGAGCATCGTCGGCCGACAGTCGCTTACGGATCCGAGGCCGCGACAGCGCGTCGGCGATCTCCTCGAGCAGTGCCGGCGACATCACCAGCTCGATGCGCCCGTCGAGCGCCGCGTCGATGATTCGGACTGACGGAGATCGGGGCGAGCGACCCAACGCCGCCGACACGAGGATGTTCGCGTCGGCGACGACGCGCATCAACCGGCGGCGCGTCGGGCCATGCGGGCGGCCTTCAGCTCCTCGCGTGCAAGGGCGATCGCCTGATCATCATCGAGGTCGCTCTGCGCTTGGAGGCGGGAGAGGAGTGCTCGAAGGTCGTAGGCACGGACCGCGCCGTCGAGGATCTCGCCCTCGCTAACGCGCGCCTCCGCCGCATGTTTGCGCAAGATCGCTGCGACCTCCGCATCGAGGTCCACGTTGACTCGTTCGCGCGTTGCTATGCCTAGAGGGTACCTGCCGCCGCCAACGGCAACCGGCGGGACAAGCCCGCGATCGGCCTAGCCAAGCCGTGGCTGGTGTTCTGCCCGAGCGCGGTCTACCCAGCGGTCGGCGGGATGTTGGCGTTCAGGGAGAACGTGTTGTGTGGGTCGTACTCGGCTTTGAGTGCGACGAGCCGGCCGAATTTTTCTTCGCCGAATGAGACCCGCAGTCGCCGGTGACCTTCGTCCGGCTCAAGGAAGTTGGGCGGCGCCTTACCGACCGACCATCTCCGCATCGATTCCATGAATGCCCGGGCCCACGCGATCTCGCGGTCTTGTTCGGCACGGTCCCAGGAGAGTGCTTCGCAGAAGTACATCCACTTGGCGTCGGGGATTGTGAGTGCCATCGCGCTCTGATCCATGCGTGCGACGGCGCCGCCGAGCGGGCAAAGGATGACTTGCGAGAAGGGCGAGGTTGTTCCCGATGTCTCCGCCACGAGCTGGTCGATCGCGGCGTCGGGGAGGTGGGGCAGGTAGTCACTCTTTGAGTAGTCGTTGATCCCCCAGGGGAAGCCCCCGTCGATCATCTGCTGAACGGCGACGTATGGCATCGGCTGGACCATTGTCAGCAGTGGGTCACCCCATTCGAGCAGCGGTCCGAAGGCGCTCGGACCATCGTCCGGGTCGCCGACGTAGGCGACGATCACGCCGCAGGCCGGTTGTCCTCGTGCCGGTTCCGGCACGAACTCCTCCGGCGGTGCGGTGATCAGCGCCAGACCGCCGCCGACCTCATCCGGAGCGCGCTCGATGAAGTCGCGGTAGAACCGGATCAGCTCGGGAGCGACCGCCCGCGGGTGCAGGATCATCCCGGCGAACAGCAGCGGCCCCACGGAATGCAAGCGGAACTCGAACTCCGTCACGATGCCGAAGTTCCCGGCGCCGCCCTTCAGGCCCCAGAACAACTCCGCGTTCTCCTCAGCGCTCGCGCGCAGCACTCGGCCGTCCGCGCACACCAGCTCCGCCGACAGCAGGCTGGCAGCGGTCATCCCGAACTTCCGCTCTAGCCAGCCCGAGCCGCTACCGAGTGTCAGGCCGGCGATCCCGGTATGGCTGATCCGTCCCCCGGTGACCGCCAGCCCGTGGGTCTGGGTTGCCGCATCGAGCTCGCTCCACCTTAGCCCGGGACCGAAGCGGCCGGTGCGCCGCTCAGGATCGATCTCGGCCTTCTTCATCGGTCCCAGGTCGATCACGAGCCCGCCGTCACACGTGGAATATCCGGGCGTCGAATGGCCGCCGCCGCGGACGGCGATCTGCATCCCGTCGTGTTGGGCGTATTCGAGGGCGAGCTGAACGTCACGACTCGAGGTGCAGCGGGCGATCAGCCCAGGACGCTTGTCGTGCATCCCGTTGAAGACCTTCCTTGCCTCGTCGAACGCAGGCTGGTCGGGCTCGATCAACTCTCCGGCGAAGTCCGAGGCGAGGCTGGCGATGGTCGTGGCCGAGTGTGACACGGCGTCCTCCGATGGCTTGCGAGTTAGCTTCGGTAGTTCATCGCCGCATCCGGCGCTCCGCCACCCCACAAATCTGGGGTTCTGCGCTCCCAGCACTTTGGGTTGCATGACCGCACGCCGCGGCCGATACTCACGCCGTGGCGGCCGCTACCAGAGTTTCCCGAACGCGAGCCAAGCTCGAGAGGCTCGCGTGCGCTGGAGTCGACTCATTCGAGTACCGGGACCGCGCACTCGGCGAACTCCGGAAGCTGATCCCGCACGATTACGGGATGCTGTGGACGACCGACCCAGCGACGGGCTTCTTCACGAGCGCAATGCCGAACTCCACGGTCGATGACCCGGACATGGTCTATTGCCGGATGTCGCACCGAAACGAGTTCGTCGAGCCCGACTTCAACAAGTTCCGAGTGTTGGCGCGACAGTCCCGGCACGTCGGCGTGCTTAGCGATGCCACGGGAGGCGACCTGGGACGCAGCGCCCGTTACCGGACGATGCTGCAACCTCTCGGCTTCGCACACGAGCTGCGGCTAGCGGTCGTGGACGGTTCGGGTTGCTGGGGCGCCGCGATGTTGTGGCGCGCGGCGGACTCGCCCGACTTCACCGAGCAGGATCAGACCGCAGCCGCCCAACTCGGGCCGACGCTTGCCTCCGGGCTTCGAGTCGCGCTGGTCAGCGGAGCTCGCGAGACCGGATGGACCTCGGAAGGCCCCGGACTGATTCTGCTGGACGACTCGTACGCTGTCCAGGGCATCACGCCGAGCGCCCAGCTTTGGCTGCAGGAGCTCGACGCAAGCCCGCTGGGTCTGCCGGAACCGGTCGTCGCCGTCGCCGCCTCGCTCGCGAGCCCCAGCCCGAACAGTGCCCCCGCCTGGCTCAGCCCATGGGCCCGCGTGCGCGGGCGTTCCGGACGGTGGATCATGATCCACGGCTCCCGCACCGAAGACGCGAAGGGCGGCGAGACGTCGACGGCAATCATCATCGAAGACGCCAAACCGGCAGAGATCGCTCCGATCATCGTCTCCGCTTACCGGCTCAGTGAACGCGAAGCCGAAGTGACACGACGGATCCTCCAAGGCCTATCAACGAAGGAGATTGCCGCCGAGATGTTCCTATCCGCCTACACGGTCCAGGACTACCTCAAATCGGTGTTCGACAAGGTTGGCGTCCGCTCACGCAGACAACTGGCAGCCCGCCTATACGAAGAGCACTTCTGGCCCAACTACGGGCGCGGTGAGCTCCATCCCGACCCGACGGGCGCGCCAGCCGGGTTCCGCGCCTGACCAACCTGCCCGCGAGCCTGTCGGGGCCTCCGAATCCGGCACTCGAGCCGCGTCCGCAACATGCTCGGACGCCGCGCACCGGGGTCAAGATCGGCCGGCGCTGGCATCATGAAACCGCCCACCTAATACGAACGACGACCCCGGCAAACGTCAACGCCAGATGAACCGTTTCAACACCGCTACCGTCCGGCTCTTCGGCAACTCCGAAAGATCTCCTGACCGACCGGAGCGATCTGAAATCTAAACGAGGATCCAGACCCGCCGGACCGAGACCCGCTTGGACGCTGACACACCACCGGCCGTTTCAGACACTTCCCCGATCACCCAAACGCACCCACGCCGGTGCCACTTCATGGCCACGATCTCGCGTCCCCTTTCGGACAAGGCAGCCACGCCGCCGCCAGCGGCGATGCGCGCGCCAACAGGGATGCAGGTGTCGACCCGGCGTTCACCAGAGACCTAGTATTCGCCAGACCCGGGTTCCCCCCGGGCCGCCGGCCGAGCGGCGGCGTGATCGATCATCCCGGAGCCCTGGTTTCCCGCCGACGCAGGAGCCGGTGCTTGCTCGAGTCGCGCTAACGCCGACCGCCGTCTTGGACGAGGAGCGACGGTGACGGCCCGCTGCTGCTTCCGAGTGAAGCGGCGGCCTCTGGCCCGGTCCGTTGGCGTCGCAGCTCGTTCGACCTTGACGCCACTGCGCACTGCTGCATCGCGCCAAAGGAGCTGCCGAGCGTGGCCGCTCCTGCTCGTCCAAAGGGGCGGCGGCCGTTAGCCGATTCCGGCAAGCACCGGCTGCTGCTCGCGCGGGAGGGCAGCGGCAGCGGCTCCGCCACCCGGCGGCTGGGTCACGCCAATGTCGGCCACGCTGCCGTCGCGGCCGCTTTCCTCGCGGACCGATAGAGCCGATGGCCTCGAGACCGGTCCGCAGCGTCGATCACACGCGTTCCTCCTCGCCCGATCACGATGATCGGGCAAGGGTCTGGATCGGGCCGGACAAATCCGATCCCGCGCCAGCTGGGCCACCTTCGACCGGCGCAGGTGGGGTTGGTATTCACGCGACGCCGACACCGGTCTCGGCTGATGTCCGCGTTGTGGGAGCGCGGCGTGCCGTTCACAAGCTTGTAACAGGCACGATCAGGGCGCTTGGCGGTCGCGGAAGGATCGAGTAGTTTGTTCCGTGGACGACGCTTGGCGGACGAAGTCTATGGGGATCGAATCAGCCACCGCGCGGGGCTCGGCGGAAGCAGCCGCCTGGGACGGCGGTCATGGGTGGGCGGTCGCGCAAGACCTGATGTTCGTCGAGGTGAGCGGGGTCGTGAGGCGGAGCGGCTTGTTGGTCTCCTCTTTGGCGCCGGGTGGCTGTGATGGTGGCGTGCACTGAGGGTCGGCTTCCGCCCTTCGCCGCCCGGCGTGGATTTCGCGGCGACGTGATTTCGGAGGACGCGGCGGATCTGCCTCTCCTAGGCAGCCGGTTCCACGGCGCGGAGGATCAGGGGCGGTGACGATTCAGCCGCATGCTTCGGCTCCGACGGCGAAGCACGGGAACTTTCCGACCCGACGCGCGTCGGTGCCACGGGTGTGGCCGTGGCGATGGGAGCGCGCGCTGGCGGCGCTTGCGATCGTGGCCGCGGTGCTGGCGTTCTGGGTCACGCTGCGCGCGCGGTTTCTGGCGTATCCGGGGTGGTTGGCGGTGCAAAAGGCTGATTTCATCCTCGGCCCGATCGCGGTCGGCCTCTACTGGAGGCTCCGACGTCCGAACAGTCTCCTCGGACCTGTGCTCATCGCGCTCGGACT
>JAFASQ010000412.1 GCA_019244395.1 Solirubrobacterales bacterium
GGGCGTTGAGCCCGCATCTCTCGCCGACCAAGATGTGCAGCGCGCGGGGGTTTCGGCGTCGACGCGAGTGGGTCTGAGCGCTTGGGTCGGGGTGATTGCCGCCGCCCAGGTTGCGGTACTGCTCGCGACCAGCATGCGGTACGGCTATCACCGCGACGAGCTGTATTTCATCGTCGCCGGGTCGCACCCAGCGTTTGGCTACCCCGACCAGCCGCCGCTCGTGCCGTTGTTGTCTTGGGCCATGCATGGACTCGCTCCCTCGCTTGTGCTGCTGAGCGCGCCCTCGGCGTTGGTCGCCGGCGCGACCACGATCCTCGCGGCGCTGATCGCGCGCGAGCTCGGAGGCGGAACGCGCGCGCAGATCGTCGCCGCCGCGTGCACAGCATCGTCGGGCTTCGCGCTCGCGGTCAGCCATCTAGTGAGTACCACGACCTACGACCTGTTGAGCACGACCCTCCTCGGATGGCTGGCGATCCGTGCCGTTGTCCGCGGCAGCAGCCGGTCGGTGCTTGCTGCGGGCGTGGTTGCTGGGGTCGGCATGGAGGCCAAGCCCCAGGTGGGCCTGGTGGCTGCGGTGATGGTGACAGCACTGATTCTTCTCGGCCCGCGATCCGTGCTGCGGTCATGGTGGGCCGCCGGCGGTGCCATCGCCGCGGCGGTGCTGGCTGCGCCGTACCTGGTCTGGCAGCAGACCCATGGCTGGCCTCAGGTCACGGTGGCTGGCAACATCGCCGGCTCCCAGGAGGGTGGACGGGCCGGCTTCTTCCCATTCCAGCTGGTGATGGTCAGCCCCGTGCTCGTCCCGGTGTGGGGCGCCGGGCTGGTGGCTCCATTTCGTAGGCCTGGGTGGCGGCGGCTGCGATTCGTGGCTGTCACCTACGCGGCGATGGCCGTGCTGTACTTCGCGGGGAACGGCCACGCGTACTACCTCGCGAGCCTCTACCCCGTGCTACTCGGTCTCGGCGCGGTCCCGGCAGCCGAGTGGATGATGCGCATCCCCAAACGTACGTGGTTGATGACGAGCGCGATCGCGCTCAGCGCCGCCATCAGCTCGATTATTGCGCTGCCGTTGCTCCCGGAGCGAGACCTACAAGGGAGCATCGTGATGGCGCTCAACCCGGCCCAGGGCGAGACGGTTGGCTGGCCCCGCTTCGCCCAAACTGTCTCGAGCGCGTGGCGGCAGATTCCAGCTCCTGAACGCCGGCACACCGCGATCTTCACCGGCAGCTACGGCGAGGCGGGAGCGATCGACCTGCTCGGCAATACCCTCCGACTTCCGGATGCCTACAGCGCCCACAACGGCTTCAGCGAATGGGGAGAGCCACCGGCCGCCGACAGCCGAGTCCTGCTCATCGGCTTCAACAGCCAGGCAGACGCCACACCCGATTTCGCGCGATGCCGAACGCTGGCGACGGTTGATGACGGCGTCGGTCTCAACAATCAGGAGCAGGGACTACCGGTCATGCTCTGCCGCCCGAGCGCGCCATGGCCGACGCTCTGGCCGCGCCTTTCGCACTACAACTGATAGGACGAGCCGATATCCGTAACTCCTCGACCGTCGACGTTCGCATCAGGCGCACCAGGCCCGGTTCCAGATGCCAGGTGCAGCCACCGACGCAGCGATTGTGTTGCCGCAGCTGCTCGATCCAATGGAACAATCTGCGAGCAAGTACGTCCGGTTTCCACGACGGCGCGCATTGCTTCCAGGACGTAGACCGAGTAGGAGCTTGAACCAAAGACGTCGAATTAGTTGCAACCAACGGACCGGATCGGAGGCGGATCACCTTGCTCATCGCAGCCACGTCGTACCCCTTCCTAAACGTCCTCTGGGACATACTGATCTTCTTCGCCTGGGTGATCTTTATCTGGATTGCCATCACCGTGCTGATCGACGTCTTCAGACGTCACGACATCTCGGGCTGGGCCAAAGCCGCGTGGGTGGTCTTCGTCGTCGTCCTTCCATGGATCGGGGTGTTGACCTACCTGATCTTCAACCACACTGGGATGAACGAGCGAAGGGAGCGGGAGGGCCGAGCCGCCCAAGCGCAGTTCGATGAGTACGTGCGGAAGGCCGCCGGGACCGGCGGGCCCGCAAGTGAGATCGCGAAGGCGAAGGAGCTTCTCGACAACGGCACGATCACCCAGGAGGAGTTTGAGGCGATCAAGGCCAGGGCGGTCAGGACAAGGTCGGTGTGATCGCCGACTCCTGGCGAGCTGCCTGGGAAATTGACGCAGTCAAGGCGTCGAGGATCGATTAGCCGGCGCCGCCGGGGCATGGTCTCCCTTGGCGAGGTGGCCAACCCGGCACTCGGCGCGGCGCGGATGCCCAGTGTTGAGAAGGTCACCATATGGGTGGCTCAAGTCAACATTCGCGCTTGGCGGCGGGCTCGAATGAGCAGTTGGCCACAACGGCGCGAGCTTTCCAGAGGACCCTCGACCCGTGCAGCAGCCCGCACGACCTCAACAACCACATCCATCCTTCCGCCACGCGAATCGACCCCGAGCCGTCGAGACCGACCGCTGAATACGGATTGCATATCGGCCCGCGAAGGAACAGGCCAAGCCTGGTGGCAAGGCCGGGGGGCGGAGCTGCCTCGGTGAGGCTCAAGACGCGACGTGCACTGCGGCTGCGGGCCCCGCAGCAGCTGGAGCCCAGTCGCCAACAGCGGGGATGCCGCGGCCGGTCGCCTGCCGAAGCGCTAGGTGTAGTTCCTCACGAGATTGGTCACCCTCGGTTGATGGATGCCTCGCAGTGCCCTGGGCAGGTGGCCCGATGGCTTCGTGACGGACGCTTCGCCCGCGGCGGGCGGGCGCGGCACTCTTTCAGATCGCACGCGGTGAGCGGGGTCAAGGCTCATCCTCGAGTCCGGGCTGTTTGGTTGGGATTCGGAGACTGAAGAACACGGCGATCAACGCGATGATGGCTAGTACCGACAGCGATGAGCGCAGTCCGGAGATGCGTGCGGTCGCGTTCTGGTCGACGATCGCGTTGGTCGCCTCAGGGGATACCCCGGCTTTGGAAAGCGCGCTCTTCAAATCGGCGTCAGAGACGAACGGAACACCGCCTGCCAGTTCGACTTTGGCTTTCGACTTGACCTCGGCGGGGACGGCGGGGTTGTTCTGGATGCCGGTCATGAACGATGTGGTGAGGGTGGCGATGAGCACCGCGCCGGCGAGCGCGGTGCCGATCGACGCGCCGAGGTTGGTGACGGTGTTCTGAAGGCCGCCGACCTCGCCACTCTGCCGATCGGGGACCGACGAGACCGTGACCGCCCCCAGCTGTGATGCCAACGCGCCGACACCGAGACCCGCGAGCAGCATCGGCCAGGTCACGATCTCGGCGCCGGCGCCGGCGTCGAGTGCCGCGACCATCACCACGATCCCCGCGAGCAGCGCCAAGAAGCCGATCTGGACTACGCGGCGTGGGGATGCGGTCGGGAAGACCTTGGGGACGCCTGCTGCGGCCAATAGGAGCGTGATCGACAGCGGCAGTACCCGCACTCCGGTCGCGATCGGGGAAAGTCCCAGGGCGACGGAGAGAAACAGTGGCACCGCGAAGAACAGCCCGGCTTGCAGCAGGTACTGGAAGAAGAACGAGGTCAGTCCGGCCCGCAGCGTCGAGTTGCGCAGTATCGAGGGGTTTACCAGCGGTTCTTCGCCTCCGGTGAGCCGGTGGTTCTCCCAGGCGATGAAGAGGTAGACGACGATGCCGCCGCCGAGGATCAGCCAGATCGTCGGGGACAGGCCCAGCCATTCTGGCGCGCCCGGCTTGGGCTGAACGAATCCCCAGGAACCTGATCGGAGGATGCCGAACACGACCAGGCCGAGGCCGAGCGCCGACAGCGCAGTGCCGATCAGGTCAAGGGGCACGCGCGTCTCGGGCGCTACGTCGGCGATCCGGCGAGCAAGGGCGAGAATCGTCAACACGATCAGGACCTCGCCGACGAACACCCACCGCCAGGACAGGTAGGTGGTGAATAGCCCGCCGATGAGCGGGCCCGCGGCGACCGCGATCGCGCCCGCCGAGGCAACCAGCCCGTACGCGCGGGGACGTCCCTCCGGAGAGAAGTTCGTAGCGACCAACGCGACGATCGCCGGCAGGATCAGCGCCGCGCCCAGACCCTCCAGGCACGACCATCCCAAGATCAACACGGGGAGGTTCGGCGAGATCGCGGTGATCGCTGACCCGCAGCCGTAGATCACACAGCCGAGCGCGAACGCGCGCTTGCGTCCCACGATCTGGCCAAACTTCCCGCCGGTGATCATGAACGCTGCCATCACCAGCGTGTACAGCGTGATCGCCGCTTGGATCCCGGTCACAGTCGTGCCCACGTCCTTGGCGACGGTTGCGATCGACACGTTCATCACCGAGCTGTCGAGCGTCATCAAGAACTGCCCCGCGGCCAGCGTCACCAGGACGGTCCCAGCCGACCCCGCCTGACGCCCCAAGCTCTCCGTCACGCCGCCACGCTACCAGCAGAACGGTCGCGCCCGGTGGGCGCGGCGCGCCCGTCCTGCGTCCGCCCACCCGAGCGTGCGACGCCGGCGCACCGTCTCCCGGGCTGCGGCGGCGACGAAGCGGCTCTCATCAACGTTGGTCAAAGTAGACTGGCGTCTATGTGTCGGCTGTTTGCTCTGCACGCGGGGCGACACGACGTCTCCGTCGAGTTCTGGTTGCTCGACGCGCCCGTCTCGATGGCCCGCCAAAGCGAGTTCAACGCCGACGGCTTCGGAATGGCGGCACTCACGGCTCGGCGGGCAATGATGCTGTTCCGCAACCCGATGCAGGCGTCCGAGGATCCCGCCTACCGGCACATCGCCCGGCGGCTCGAGGCCTGCGAGATGATGGTTCACCTCCGCTACGCGAATACCGGCGGCACTTCGCTTCTCAACACTCATCCCTTCAGCCAGGACGGGCGCCTGTTCGCCCACAACGGCGTCGTCGGCGATCTCGACCGGATCGAGGCGAGACTGGGGTCTAACCGGGCGATGGTGATGGGCGACACCGACTCCGAGCGGCTCTTTGCACTCGTCACTCTTCGTATCCGCGAAGCAGAGGGGGATGTCCGCGCGGGGCTTACAGCCGCCGTGCGCGAGGTCGTGTCCGAGTTCGAGCTCTACAGCATCAACTTCCTGCTCGCCGAACTGGGGCACTTCTGGGCATTTCGCTACCCCGAGCACAACCCGCTGCACCTGCAGCGTCGTCGGCCCGGAGGTCCGAGTGGTGCGGCGCAGCTCGATCAGTCGAGCGCAAGCGGCGACCTACGGCTTCACTCCGACGACGGAGCCGAGGCCCCGCTGGTGCTCATCGCCAGCGAGCGGATCAGCGACGAGCCAGGCTGGGAGGAGATCAGACCCGGCGAGCTGGTCCACGTCGGCCCGGACCTGCAGATCGATCGCGAGACGATCGTCTCCGGGTCCCCTCGGCATCCCATGAGACTGACGGCGGAGGCGCAGGAATCGCAGTC
>JAFASQ010000522.1 GCA_019244395.1 Solirubrobacterales bacterium
CCAGCCCACGAGAGCTCCTCAACCTCGTTCAGGCCGACCAGATCGGGTGTCACATCATCACCGTCACGCATGACCTCTTGAAGAAGGTGCACCTGCTCGGGTATGACCTGACCGCGATGTCACTGGATACGGTTCGTATGTTTCACGAGGACGCGCGCGCCGCGGGCTACGCGCTCTAGTAGGCGCGCTTGGGCGGGACGTGAGACCAAAGCCGGCACATGGCACGGACGTTAAGCTTCGCCGCGTGTTCGTCATTCCTGCCTGTGTGGAGTCGCCACCTCATGCGTGATCGGCAGCGAGACTGACGGTGACGACAACACCGCGTTCGCCGCTCCCCCTCCCGCCGCTCGACCTCGTGCATAGGGCGGGACATATGGGCGATGAGGATCCCTTTGGCGCATATCTGCGCCTTGGACACGAGCTACGAGCGCACATGGAGGCGATTCTGCCGCCGGGCTGGAGCTGGCCCGGCCAGCGGGTCCTTGACTTCGGCTGCGGGACCGGCAAGGTGCTCTGCCATTTCGCGGATGAGGCGAACGAGGCCGAATTCTGGGGATGCGACATCGACCGTCCGAGCATCGAGTGGGTTCAGCGCAACATGTGCCCACCGTTCCGAGCTTTCGAATGTCGCGAAGGCGCCAGCCTTCCGCAGCCCGATGGCTATTTCGACCTCATTTTTGCATGGAGTGTGTACACGCACATCACGGATCGTTGGGCCGAATGGCTGCTTGAGCACCATCGCGTTCTGGCTGACGACGGCCTGCTGTTGGCGTCATTTATCGGTGAGGGGATGGTCGAGCATCTCACCTCCGAAGAGTGGTGTGAAGACCGTATCGGGATGAACATCCTCAACGAGGGCAATCCATGGGATTGTGGCGGCCCGACGGTTATCCACTCCCCTTGGTGGCTCAGAGCTCACTGGGGACGAGCGTTCGAGATCCTGGATCTCTGGCCATCCGTGTCACCGCCGCGGCGGCCAACGGCGGACGATGCGCCGACCCCAACCCACGGGATGATCCTGCTGCGCCGGAAACCGGTTCGCCTGACCGTCCGGGATCTGACGCGCCTCGAGCCGGACGAGCCACGCGAGATCTCGTCCCTCCAGCACAGCGTCCGGCAACTGCGCCACCAGGCAGCCGAGCTCCGGCGGCAAAACGCACACCTCGGCGGCCAGCTTCAGGCCGCGCACACCGACCTCACGCAGCGCATCGGGGAAATCGCCGAGCTCACGCAGCAAGTCCGCATGGCGGAGCAGAACCTTCGCACGGCGGAGGAGGATCTCGGCCGGTATCGCGCCTCGCTCGAGGCGATTCAAGGATCAACGAGCTGGCGCGTCACGGCTCCGGCGCGAGCCGCAAAACAGCATGTGAAGAGGCTCCGGACATAAGCGCTCGTCCTTAAGAATTCGGAACATACGGGTCACGGTCAGGCTCCCCCCACCGGCGAATGATCGCATCGATTTCCCATTGGTGCACGATTCGCTCGCGCGAGCGCGATTCAAAGTGAAAGAGGGCTGAGTGTGCCATCCACAGGATCCGGTACCCGGCCCGCGTGATCTTCAGCGACAGATCGATATCGTTGAAGTTTCCAGGTAGCTCCTCGGTGAGTCCGCCAACCTCCTCGAACACATCACGGCGAATGGCCGCGCAGGCGGCCGTCGCCCCGGAGACCTCACGGTTGAGGGCAAGCGCACCGAAATCAACCTCCTCATCATTGACTTCTCCTAGGAAGGCGTGGCTCCAGGATCGCTCGCCATACCGATGGCCGGCGTGCTGAAGCGTCATATCGCTGAAATGCAGGCGCGCACCTGTCATGCCGACATCCGCCTCTTGGATGATTGGCGCTACAAGCTCTTCGAGCCACCCGTCAGATATCACCTCTACATCATCGTTCAGTAGGACAACGACCTCCCCCGTGCTGGCAAGGAACCCCAGATTGCACTTTTCACTGAAGTTGAACTCGCGGGAAAACGGCACCGAAACATACCGGTCCCCGCACAACCTCGCCACCTCGTCGAGTGTAGCCGTCGGGGTGGCCGCTTCGTCATATACTACGACGATCTCCACACCGGTCATTTGTGTTTTCGCCAATGCGGAGCGAACAGTCTCAACCACGAAGCAACGCCGCTCTCCCCAGACACTTCCCGAGGCGCCACGCGTCGGAATTATCAAGCTGACTGGTGTCGTGTAGTCCACGAGTCGACGCACTCGGTACATCCCAGGACGCGGTCCCAGGTCGACCGTCGCCGCGATTCCGAGCCGATCGAGGTGCGCCTGCACCGCTCTTCTGCCGGATTCCCACGCGTATGGCTTCTCTCCGACAGCAACCGCGGCCGAGCCCGGAAGTATGCGCCAGTGATACAGCACTTCGGGGACGTGGACGATGCGGCGCGCGCGCTCCGAAACACGGAGCACGATGTCGTGGTCCTGTGACCCTTCGAAGCCTTCGTGAAAGCCACCGACCTCGCGTACCACAGACGCGCGGAGGACTGATAGATGACATGTGTACATTTGGTGCCGCAGACGTTCTGGTGACCAATCCGGCTTGCGAAACACATCGGAATAGGTGCCGGTCGAGTCGATCTTGTCCTCGTCCGAATACAGATAGTCGGCATCGCCATGCTGTGCGATCGCGCGGGCCATTACCTCCAGAGCGCGCGCCGTTAGAAGGTCGTCGTGATCTAACAGCGCAAAGAACGCGCCAGCGCCAGCAGCGACTGCGTCGTTGGATGCCGCCACAATTCCGCCGTTGACAGCTCGCTCCACTACTCGGATTCGCCCGTCGCTCGCGGCCGCCTCACGAAGGACGCTCCGCACATGGTCTGACGGCGAGTTGTCATCGACAAGGATGAGTTCCCAGTCCATGAAAGTCTGATCACGAACCGACTGGATGGTTTCCCGCAACACGGCTAGCGGCGGCTCATAAACGGGTGTGAGGACAGAAAACAGCGGGGTCATCGATGCCTCTCTCGGAGCTTGGCGAGTGGGTATGCGATGGTCCTCCCCACTCGCCAGGTTTTTGAAGTGAGGGCCCTGTGGAGGTGGCCGCGGGTCTCATCTAGCTCCGCCACCGCCTCCTCGTGGCGACGCCGCCATTCGCCTGCCTCGGCCTCGGCACCGATCGCGTGATCGCGGCTGGTCAGCAGCTTGTGACGGAGATCCAGATTAGCTGCAATTACCTCATCGAGCCGACTCTGAAACCCTCTGGATGCCATCTTGCGGTACGCATCCAGTAGCGCCGCACGCTTCTCGAGGACTTCGACCCGCATCGGGTACGCGTAATGCTCATAGCGATAGACGAGGTCGCGCGTGCTCACGTCAGCTCGCTCGAACAACACCGCCCATGGAGCCAAAAACGACAAATCGACATCCGTGCGACGAAAGAACCCGCGCTCGGCGAACGAAGCGGCCCATGCCGCAGGCTCCCGGACGTTAACGTGCGTTGGCTCTGTGAAATTGGTTGGAGTCGAAGATAGGAGAACCCTATCGCTCGCGGCGCACATCGAGTCGATCGCTCGTTCGGCGTCCGTCGGCGCCATGTGTTCCAGCACTTCGATACACGTGATGAGATCCCAGGAACCTGTAATCTCTTCGGCAGACCCGACCGATAGGCGGGAGGCAACATTGGGGTGGGCCGTATCGATTGCGTGGTGCGACACGTCGATGCCATAAGCGTCAACGCCTTGCTCGCAAAGCGCTTGAACCAACAGCCCGCGCGCGCAGCCGACATCGAGTACCGCACTGGGATTGGTAACCGCGCGGATACGCTCCGCGACCATTATGAAGAACGTGCGCCAGTGCGGACTACCCCAGTCATACGGCTCGTCGGAGCCGAGATGGCTTTGGAAGTAGCTCTCGCCATAGTCTTGGGCCTCGGTTGCCACCGATTTCGGTCGTTCGCTGGGCGCGCTCATCTCTCGGTCCTTTCCCATGTCGACGTCATTTAACCGGATGCCGAGGCCTCCATAGGCGAGGCCGGCGGCACCGGACGCGTAGCCAACGCCGCGGCTCCTGCAACTCCACTCTGGACCTCCGCCACGCGCGAAGGCAACCGCACTCTCCTCCGCGTGCCGCGGCACTTCATCCCCGAACGACTTGGTTCGGCCGCCTGCTCCGCGCACCGGGCCGTCGACATCCGGTTTTCGCCCGCCGGTTCGGCCGGAAAGACCTCGACCCGATGCGGTGACTCCAACTTGGACGACGCGGCCAGCCTCCGCATGCGCGATCCGCTACTGCCGTATCCGTGGACCGTCGATCGGCTGGTGACCCTGTCCAAGGG
>JAFASQ010000167.1 GCA_019244395.1 Solirubrobacterales bacterium
CACCGGGTCGAGCTCCCGATCCTGCTCGACCTGCTCGACGAGGCATCCGAGCGCGCTGGCCCGGCGCTGCTCAGGCGCTGGGTCCGGGCATCCGGCCCCGGCGGCAGGCCAATCGAGGCGCTCCTGCGGCGAGACTTCGGCGCGTTCGAGGACGCGCTCGCGGCGCTCGCCGAGCGGGGGTTCGTGCTCAAGGGCGGCGGCTGAGCGCGACGTGGGCCAGCCGCTCGTGCACACCCTGAGGGTCCGCTACGGCGAGTGCGATCTCCAGGGGATCGTCTTCAACGCCCACTACCTGAGCTACTTCGACACGAGTATCACCGAGCTATGGCGCGCGGCCTGCGGGAGCTACCAGGCGATGCTCGACCGTGGCGTGGACATCGTGCTGGCCGAGGCGCGGCTGCGCTTCCGCGCGCCCGCCCGATTCGACGACGAGCTGACCCTCGCCATCGGGGTGACCCACATCGGGACCACCAGCGTGCTCACCCACCACACCGCCAGCAGTAGCGCCGGCGAGCTGGTGGCGGAAGGCGAGCTCCGCCATGTTCTGGTGGACCGTGCCACCGTTGTCAAGACGCCCCTGCCGGACTGGCTGCGCGACGGTCTCGAGCCGTGGCGGGTGGCCGGGCCGACGACGTCGGGAAGGAGTACCGCGCCGGCGCAGGACTAGGCGCCGCACCCCCCGCGACGGTGAGACCCGCTCATTTCTCGGGTCGCTGCTCGCCCGGCCAGATCCCGGTGAGGTGGTGGAACGCCCGGGCGCCGGCGCGGTCGACGGTTGCCCCGATTCCGGCCGCCGTGGACGCCTTCAGCACGGCGGCGCCGACGACCTTCGGGAAGCTCGCTTCTTCGGTTGTCGGCTTAGGCGGCTCTTCCTCGTCGATGTGGGACCAGATGGCCTTGAAGACGGCGGTGGCGATTCGCGCGCCGATCAATCCGGCGATGATCCCGAACGGCTTGTAGAGGATCTTCATGGCCGCTGGAGCCTACCTGGTAACCGGGCGGCCAAGTCTTTACTGCGCGCGTACAGAGATTGGCGAAGCGGCGAGACTTCGCTGCTGATGGGGTAAAAGTTAAGCCTTGTAGCTGACGCACTGGAGCAGGAGGAAGATGCTCGGAGAGGATTCAAGCCCCGGGAACAGCTCGGCGGAAGAGCTGCTACGGCAGGCGCTCCTGGATGACTCCTCCTCGGTGGCGGTCTCGCTCAAGGTTGGAGGCCTTCCGCTCAGCCAGTCGGTGACCGTCATCTTTCATGGCCGGCGGGACTTGGGGACGCTCCAGACCTATGTCACCCGCGGCAGCCGGGGCGCCGGCGCGACGGTCGCCGCGAACGAGCTTCTGCGCGTCCCGTGCGACCTAGACCTGGCCGACGCCGGTGATCGTGCCGACGCGGAGCGCCTTTACATCGAGCAGGCGACCGCGCTGCGCGACGCGCTTGTCGGGGCCGATGTCGTGCTCGACGTGTGGCGCGAGCCGCTCGGCGAGCTGCTCGGCAGCGCGGTGACCGTCGACCACTCAATCGAGCTGTCGGTCCGCCTGCCGGCGCACCGGCTCCTGCCCACCGCACTGGTCGCGCCCGAGTCGCACATGCTGGTCACTCCCGTGTGCGGGGCACGCACGCTGGCCGAGGGCAAGCCGCCGATGGGAATCGCCTGCGCGCAGCAGGACGTGATCCGCATCTATCCCCTGGCCGACGATCCCGCGCGGTGCGTCGAGGACTTCCTGGAGGCCGCGGCGGAGCACGCGCGCGCGCTAGCCGAGCGGCTGGATCACCAGGAGGCGTCGGTCGAGCGCTTCCTCGAGCTGAGCGAGTAGACCCGCGGCCGACCGCGGCCGACCGCAGCCGACCGCAGCCGACCGCAGCGGACGGCAGCGGACCGCAGCGGACCCCAGCGGACCGCAGCCGACCCCAGCCCCGCGACCGACCCCGTCGAGCGCGACTGAACAGCGGGGGTACCGGTGGCGCGGCCGCGAACGCGGCTTCGATTAGCTTCGGGGCGTGCGGCGCGCCTATCTCATCGCGATCGCGGTCGCAGTCCTTGCTTTTCTCGCAATCAGCGCGCTGTTGGCTAGGGTCCTGAGCGCGAACTCCGCCGAGCAATCCGCGATCACCGCGTTGGTCAAGGCGCAGGCGCGGGGGGACACCGGCGCGATCATGGATGCCATCACCGACTGCCGGGCCACCGCGGCCTGCCGGCGCCGCGCCACCGAGGTTGCGACGACCCTCCGGCATCCCGGCATCGTGTCGATCATCCAGATCCAGCCCTCGACCAGCTTCTCGATCGCCGGCACGCTCGGCACCGCGCGTGTGGCGTGGAACGTCGGCGGATCGCTGCCCATCGTCCAGTGCGTCCGGGTGCGGCGCACCGGGAACGTGATCAGCGGCCTGCGCGTGGAGCTCCTCGAGATCAGCCGCAGGATCAAGAGCGACTCGGCGTGCCCGGCGCGGTTCTAGGGGCCGCGGTTCTGGGCTTTATGAGCCGGTTCTGACCGGCGTGCGGTCCGGTTCGCGCGCCGGCCGGCGCTCGCGCTTGGGCAGGCGCTCGGGCAGCTTGCGGTGATCGCGCAGCCGTACGCGCGCCGGCTCGGCGTCGGACAGCGGGATGCCGCCGCCGCGGGGCGGATCCTGCGGCGCCGGCGGCCGCTCCGGACCGCCCCCGCCGCCACCATCCGAGCCAGGATCGGGGCGGTTCTGCGGGAACTCCGGGCTCTCGCGCAGGGCGGGGATGATCAGCACCGCCGCGCAGACAAGCCCCAGGAGGTGCATCCCGGCGATCATCAGCATCAGCTGAGCGTCGCCCGACATTGGAGCTAGCTTAGCGCGACGTAGTCCCCGGGTGAAGGGGGAGGCGGGACCTACGCCGGTGAACGGGTGGCGGGACGTACGCCGGTGAACGGGTTGGCGGGACGTACGCCGGTGAACGGGAAGGCGGGACGTACGCCGGTGAACGGGAAGGAGGGACGTACGCCGGTGAACGGGAAGGCGCGACGTACGCCGGTGAACGGGTAGGCGGGACTGGTGAAGCGGGGGAGGGGGACGTACGCTGCCGTGGGTGCCCGGCGCGGCCGGAGTGGCTCGTTCCGGCCGCGGGGTGCGCCCGCCCGGCTGGGCGCCGCGCTCGCTACCATCACTCGCCGGTCATGGCCACGGCAGAAACGACAACGCTGACAGTCGAGCGCCGCGAGGCCGCAGGCTCGCGCGCAGCCCGCCGCCTGCGTCGAGCCGGCAACGTTCCCGGGGTCCTGTACGGCGGCGGCGAGGAGCCGGTGGCCTTTCAGGTTGAAGCCCGCGTGCTTCGCCAGACACTGGCGCACTCCCACGCGGTGATCGAGCTGAGCGTCGACGGCGCCGGCGGGACGCCGGTGGTGGTCAAGGAGCTCACCCGGCATCCGGTGAGCGGCGAGACCATCCACGTCGACATGCTGCGGGTCCGGATGGACGTGGCGATCAGCGCGACCGTGGTGCTCGACCTGACCGGCGCCGAGGACGCCCCCGGCGTCAAAGAGGGCGGCGTGCTCGAGCAGGTCACGCGCGAACTGAACATCGAGGCCCTGCCGGGCGACATACCCGACGTCATCCATCTCGACGTCTCGGGTGTTCAGATCGGCGACACGATCACGCTCGAGGCCGTCACTTCGCCCCGCGGCGTGACGCTCACCGACGATCCCGAGACCGTCGTCGCGACGGTCACGCCGCCCAGGCTCCAGGTCGAGGCGGAAGAGGAGATCGAGGAGGAGACCGAGCGCGTGGCCGAGGGCGAGACCGCCGAGCAGGCCGAGGAGGCAGCCGGCGAACAATCGGCCGCCGGCGAGACCGAGGGCGGGTCCGAGGGCGCGTAGCCCCGGTGCGCGGCGCAACCGTCCGCGAAAGCATTCTCGGTGGCGAGTAGCGCGCCGGTCGACTGGCTGATCGTCGGGCTCGGAAACCCGGGCGCCGAGCACCAGGGCACCCGTCACAACATCGGCTTCGAAGTCGCCGACGTGCTGGCGAGCAGATGGGGCCTGCCCAAGGCCAAATCCAAATACCGCGGCCTGCTCACGGAGGGCCGCGCGGGTCCGGGCGGCGCGCGGGTGGCGATTCTCAAACCCCAGACCTACATGAACGAGACGGGCGACTCGGTCGGGCCGGCGCGCGGCGCGTTCAAGGTGCCGCTCGACCATGTGCTGGTCGTGCACGACGAGATCGACCTGCCGTTCGGCGAGATCCGTACCCGCACCGGCGGTGGCCTGGCCGGCCACAACGGGTTGAAGTCACTCAAACAAGGCCTCGGGTCGGCGGATTTCACCCGCATCAGGATCGGTGTCGGTCGGCCGCCGACCACCGACCCCGACCGCGTCGCCGCCTACGTCTTGAGCCGCTTCCGGGAACCGAAAACCGACGTCGACGCGCTGATCGCCGAGGCCGCCGACGTCGCCGAACGCACCGTGCTGGACGCCCAAGCGACGACCTAGACTCGAACTAGAAGATGCTCCGCACCCTCCTCGCCTACGCCGACGAAGACCAGCAGATCGCCACCCTCGCGCGGGACGGCGGGCGCGCGTTCGTCTCGCAGTCGCTGCGGCCATACCTGCTGGCCGCGTTGCTCGACCGCGACAGCCAACGACCCGCGGTCGTGGTGGCCGGCGACGACCGTGCGGCGCGCGACCTGGCCGCTGGTCTGAAGACATGGCTCGAGCCGCGGCCGGTCCGGTACTACCCCAGCCGCGGCGTCACGTACGAGTCGCATCTCACGCCCCCACCCCACCTGGTCGGCCTGAGGATCGCGGCGCTCGATGCGCTTCTCGAGGGGTGTGGCGAATTTCCCGCCAATAGCGAGGAAAATGTGCCACGCCCGGGGGCTCCGGTCGTGGTGGTCAGCGCGGTGGCGCTGTCCGAGAAGGTGCCGGATCCGGCGCTCCGACCCCACGGGTTCGTCCTCAGGCCAGGCGACCTGCTCGATCTCGACGAGATCGCCCACGATCTCGTGGCCGCCGGCTACGAGCGGGTCGACCAGGTCGAGGACCGGGGCCAGTTCGCCATCCGGGGCGGCCTGCTCGACGTGTTTCCCGCCACCGAGGACCGGGCGGTGCGGGTCGACTTGTTCGGCGATGAGGTCGAGTCGCTCCGATGGTTTTCCACTTTCACCCAGCGCTCCCTCGGCGACGCCGACCGGGTCGAAATCGAGCCGGCGGCCGAATTGGCCGAGGAACACCGCGAGCTGGCCGAGATCGCCGCGCTCGAGGACGAGGCCGATCGTCCCGACATCGCCGAGCTTCTCCCGATCGACCAATTCCAGCCATTCCTCACGCTCGCGCCGGAGAACGCGGCGATCTTCATCGCCGGCGAGGAGGACGTGGCGCCGGCACTGGCAGACCACTGGCAGGACGTGAGCGCCGCCTTCAAGGACCGCGACGCCCGGCATCTCTACGTCGACGCCGACAGCATCACCGACACCCTGAACGACCGCTCGCGGATCCGCCTCTCCAGCATCGACCAGGACCAACGGTTCTCATTCCGCGCGCAGGCGGCCGACGTCCAGGCTCGCAGCCTGAGGGAGGCCGAGCCCGAGCTCGAGAAGCTGCAGCGCTCGGGCTACCGCACCGTGGTGGCGTTCGCCCGCAAAGGCGAGGGCGAGCGGGCCGCCTACAACCTCGGACGCCTGAAGGTCCACTGGCTGGACGGCGACGACCGGACGCCCGACGGCCAGATCACCTTCGCCCACGCCCGCCTCCAAAACGGCTTCATCGTCCCTCAGTTCCACCTGGCGGTGATTCCCGAGCACCGCCTGTTCCGCCGCCGGCGCGCGCCCGAGCGACCCGAACGCGCCCGCAGGAGAGGCGTCCTGCGCAGCTTCGCCGACCTGCGCACGGGCGACATCGTCGTGCACGAGGACCATGGGATCGCGCGCTTCGCCGGGTTCGACACCAAGACGGTGGCGAACGTCACGCGCGACTACCTGTACCTCGAGTACGCGGGCTCGGACCGGGTGTTCGTGCCGGTCGACCAGCTGGCCAAGATCAGTCGCTATGTGGGTGCCGGGGGCGCGCACCCGCCGCTGTCCAGGCTCGGCGGCACCCGGTGGGACACGATCAAGGCCCGCGCGCGCCGCGCCGCCCAGGAACTGGCAGGCGAGCTGCTCAACCTGTACGCCGAGCGCAAGCGCCGCGAGGGCCACGCCTTTCCGATCGACACCGACTGGCAACGCGAGTTCGAGGACGCCTTTTCGTTCACCGAGACACCGGACCAGCGCGACGCGATCGAGATGGTCAAGGCCGACATGGAGGCGCCGCGTCCCATGGACCGGCTGATCTGCGGCGACGTCGGCTACGGCAAGACCGAGGTCGCGCTGCGGGCCGCGTTCAAGTCGGCGCAGGACGGCAAGCAGGTGATGCTTCTTGTGCCCACCACGATCCTGGCCCAGCAGCACTACGGCACGTTCACCGAGCGCCTCAAGGACTACCCGATCGCGATCGAGCACGTCTCGCGCTTCCGCCCGCCGGCCGAGCAGCGCGAAGCGGTCAAGCGCTTCTCCGAAGGCAAGGTCGACATCCTGATCGGGACCCATCGGCTCCTCTCAAGGGACGTCCGGGCGAGGGACCTCGGCCTCCTCATCGTCGACGAGGAGCAGCGCTTCGGGGTCAAGCAGAAGGAGCTCCTCCGGCAGCTCAAGCTGAAGGTCGACGTGATCTCGATGAGCGCCACGCCAATCCCGCGCACCCTGCAGATGTCGATGGCCGGCATCCGCGACATCAGCGTGATCGAGACTCCGCCGGAGGGCCGCCGGCCAATCAAGACCTACGTGGGCGAGTACGACGAGGAGCTCGTCAAAACCGCGCTCGTGCGCGAGCACCAACGAAACGGCCAGGCGTTCTTCCTCCACAACCGGATCGAGACGATCGACGAGACGGCCGAGCGGCTGCGCGGACTGTGTCCGAGCATGCGCTTCGAGGTCGCCCACGGGCAGATGGACGAACGGGAGCTCGAACAACGCATGCTCGCCTTCCTCCGCGGCGACGCCGACGTGCTGGTGTGCACCAGCATCATCGAGTCGGGCATCGACATCCCGCAGGCAAACACGCTGATCGTCGAGCGCGCCGACACCTTCGGGCTGGCCCAGCTCTACCAGATCCGCGGGCGCGTAGGACGCTCAAAAGAGCGAGCGTACGCCTACCTGCTGTATCCGAGCGCGGCGGCGCTGACCCCGGACGCCGCGCAAAGACTGAGCGCCCTTTCCGACTACACCGAGCTCGGCGCGGGCTTCAAGATCGCCATGCGCGACCTCGAGATCCGCGGCGCCGGCAACCTGCTGGGCGACGAGCAGTCCGGGCACGTGGCCGCGCTCGGGTTCGAGCTCTACATGCAGATGCTCGACGAGGCGGTCGCCGCCGCCACCGACGGCGCCGGCGACGAGGAGGACTGGGAGCCGGTCCGTCTCGACGTCAACGTGGACGCGTACGTACCGGCCGGCTACATCCCCTACGAGCAGGCGAAGGTCGACGTGCACCGCCGCATCGCCGCCGCCCGCGAGGTGGCGGACCTCGCGCAGCTGCGCGAGGAGCTCGAGGATCGCTTTGGCGAGCTGCCCGATCCGCTGCGCAACCTGATCGCGCTCCAGCAGGCGCGCATCAAGCTCGGCCAAGCCGGCGCGCGGGCGGTGACCTTCCGCAACGGGCGCCTCGCGGTGACGCCCATCGAGCTTGACTCGGTGCGAGCCAAGCGGATCCGTCAGGAGATTCCCGAGGCTTTGTACGAATCGGGCAAGTCGCAGCTGTCGGTGCGGGTGCCGGAGGATCCTGTTCAGCGCTTCCCAGCGGTCGTGAAGGCCGCGGATGTGCTGCTCGCGGTGACGCGAGAAGCGGCTTAAGCTGGGCCTCGCTGCGCTCGGCGTCCATGGGACCGTTCCGCCGGGCGTCCATGCCCGGCGGTCGCGGTCGCCACGCTCCGGGCGGGCACGGATGCCCGGCCTCAGGCCCCAGGGACGCCGCCGAAGGCGGCCCATTCTTAGCGCATTCTTCACACGTGACACCCCGGGCCCGCAATACCCCCGCTACCATCGTCGGCCGATGACGGTCCGGAGGTCCCTCTCGGCGCTTGGCGCCTTTTTTGTGTTCGCGATCGGCGTGGCCGCTTGCGGCAGCAGCGTTTCCGGCGATGCCGTGGCCAACGTCGCGGGCAACCCGATCACTACACAGGCGTTCAACCACTGGATGTACGTCGCGGCCAAGAGCCAGGCCGCCCAGAGCCCGGGTCAGCCGGTAATCGTGCCCAACGATCCCCCGAACTTCGACAACTGCGTAGCCCAGGTCCGCCAGGAGATCCCGACCCTGTCCAAGACGCCGGTGAAGACGCTGCGCAGCGACTGCAAGCAGCTGTTCACCTCGCTTTCCAGCCAGGTCATGGACTTTCTCATCAAGGCCTACTGGTACCAGGCGGACGCGACCAAGCTGGGCGTGAAGGTGACCGACGCCCAGGTGCAGCAAGCGTTCACCACGGCCAAGAACCAGCAGTTCCCGACCGCGGCCGGGTTCAACAACTTCCTCAAGCAGACCGGGCAGACGATGGAAGACATCCTGTTCCGCTTCCGGATCAACGAGATCGTGCAGAAGCTGGTGGCCAAGCACAACACGACGATCACCCCGGCGCAGATCCAGGCTTATTACAACAGTCATTCCTCGCAGTTCGGCACTCAGGAGTCTCGGAACATGCGTGTGGTCCTGGCCACCGACCAGGCCCAGGCGCAGGCGGCCAAGAAGGCGCTGCAGTCCGGTCAGAGCTGGAGCGCGGTGGCGAAGAAGTATTCAACCGACCCGACGACCAAGAACAGCGGCGGGCTGCTCACCGGGGTGACCAAACAGCAGGCGGACACCGCACTGGCCAGTGCCGCCTTCTCGGCGCCACTGAACAAGCTGCTCGGGCCGATCAAGGGTCAATTCGGCTACTACGTGTTCGAGGTGACTCACGTCACCCCGGGCACCCACCAGTCGCTGGCTCAGGCCACGCCGCTGATCCGCCAGCAACTCACCAGCCAGCAGCAACAAAACGCCCAAACCGCAATCGATAACCAGGCCAAGAAGAACTGGCTCAGCCAGACCACCTGCCGCAGCCAGTACGCGATGACCGACTGCAAGGGCTACAAGGGGCCAAGCACGGCCACCACCGGCAGCTCGACCGGGTGAGCCGACAGGATCCCGCCGCGATCGCCGACGCGCTGGCGCGCCTCGACGCGATCACGCGCCGGCTGCGGGAGGAGTGTCCCTGGGACCGCGAGCAGGACGAGCGCTCGATCGTCCCCCACACAGTCGAAGAGTCCTACGAGCTGGCCGATGCGGCCCAGCGCGGTGACGACGCCAAGATGATCGACGAGCTCGGCGACGTGCTCTTCCAGGTCCACTTCCTGTCGCTGCTGCTCGAGGAACGAGGGGCCGGCGACTTGGCCCGAGTGGCCATCGACGTCACCGACAAGCTGATCCGCCGGCACCCGCACGTGTTCGGCGAGATCCAGGCCGAGACCTCGGTAGAGGTTCGTCGCAACTGGGATCAGATCAAGCGCTCGGAGCCAGGGCGGGAGCAGGGGCTGTTCGGGGAGGTGCCCGAAAATCTCCCCGGACCCCTCTACGCCCGCAAGTTCCAGCGTCGCGCCGCCTCGAGCGGGTTCGACTTCCCCGGGGTCGAAAGCCCGATCCAGTCGGTCCGCGACGAGCTGGAGGAGCTCGAGGCAGCTGGCTCTGCCGCGGAGCGCTTCCACGAGCTGGGCGATCTCCTGTTCGCGGCGGTCAACGTGGCGCGCAAGCTGGTGGTCGATCCGGAACTGGCCCTGCGCGCCGCGGCGGACCGATTCAGGGGTCGGGTGCTGGCCGGCAGCGAGCTCGCAGCATCCGAAGGCCATAGCTGGGACGATCTCGCTCCCGAGGAGCAGCTCGCCTATTACTCCCGCGCGCGCCTGATTGAAGGAGCCCCATGAGCCAGATCGAGCACGTACACGCCCGGCAGATCCTCGACAGCCGGGGCAACCCGACGGTCGAGGTCGAGCTCAGCGTGCGCTCCGGGGCATGGGGACGAGCCGCGGTGCCGTCGGGCGCCTCGACGGGAGAGTTCGAGGCCACCGAACTGCGCGACGGCGGCTCGGATTGGATGGGCAAGGGCGTGACGAGCGCGGTCGAGAACGTCAACGGGGAGATCGCCACCGCGGTGCACGGCCAGGACGCCTCGAGCCAGGCTGCCCTCGACCGCATGCTGATCGCGCTGGACGGGACCCCGAATAAGTCGCGGCTGGGCGCCAACGCGATTCTGGCCGTGTCGCTGGCCGCCGCCCACGCCGCGGCGGCAGAGGAGCGGCTGCCCCTGTGGCGCTACCTGGGCGGGGAGAGCGCACACGTGCTTCCGGTGCCGATGATGAACGTGGTCAACGGCGGCGTGCACGCCGACAACGCGGTCGACTTCCAGGAGTTCATGATCGTGCCCGTCGGGGCGGCCAGCTTCCGAGAGGGGCTCCGGATGGGCGTCGAGGTGTTCCACAACTTGAAGAAGACCCTGCATGATCGCGGCCTGTCAACCGCGGTCGGGGATGAGGGAGGGTTCGCGCCGAACCTGGAGTCAAACGAGGCCGCGCTCGGGGTGTTGGTCGAGGCGATCGGCGCCGCCGGGTACGTGCCCGGTGATCAGGTGGCGATCGCAATGGACCCGGCGGTGTCGGAGCTCTATCACGACGGCTCGTACGTGCTCGGGCACGAGGGCCGCACGCTCGCGGCTGCCGAGCTCACCGATTACTGGGCCGATCTTGCCGATCGCTACCCGATCCTGTCGATCGAGGACGGCATGGACGAGGAGGATTGGGATGGTTGGGCGGCGTTGACCCAGCGCCTGGGAAACCGGCTGCAGCTGGTCGGCGACGACCTGTTCGTCACCAACACCGAGCGCCTGCAGCGCGGGATCGATGCCGGCGTGGCCAACTCGATCCTGATCAAGGTCAACCAGATTGGGACGCTGACCGAGACCCTCGCGGCGATCCGGCTGGCCCGCGATAACGGCTACACCGCGGTTATGTCGCACCGCTCCGGCGAGACCGAGGACGTCACGATCGCCGACCTGGCCGTCGCCACGGGGTGCGGCCAGATCAAGACCGGTGCGCCGTCCCGCAGCGATCGCGTGGCCAAGTACAACCAGCTGGTGCGGATCGAGGAGGCGCTGGGCGCCGACGCACGCTACCCGGGGCGCAGCGCGTTCCGGTCGTAGCGAGCGCGGTGCACGGTTCGGTGCAGCAGGAAGGAGCCTCCGCGCGTCGAACGAAGGGCGCAGCGGATGCCGTCAGCCCGCCCCGCAACTGCGCCACCGCGCCGGCATGGTCGCACGGCACCCCCGCGGCCGCGGCGGGTGCCCACGCGCGCGCTGCGGGAGCGGGTTCGTTGGGACCGCGTCGGGCGGGTCAGCCTGCTTGTCGTGCTTTGCGTCGTCGCGGGACTGTACGTGCAGCAGGCGCTCGCCTACCTGGCGGTGCGAAGCCAGGCCACCCACCAGCGCGCCATCGTTCACCAGCTCAGCCGGGACAACGCTTCGCTGCAGGCGCAGCAGCGCTCGTTGAACGATCCGGCGACGATCCTGCGCGATGCCAGGGCGCTCGGGATGGTGCGCCCAGGCGAGCACCCGTACGAGGTGACGGGTCTGCCGAGCCACTAGCGCCCGGCCGGATGCCGAGCGCGCGCCAAGCGCGAGCGGATGCGGTTTCCGCGGCGGCCCGGGGGTAGTCGGGCCGGATGGCGGTGCTTCGCTTCGATGACGTGATCGTCCTGTGGCGGGAGGGCCAGCGCCGCCTGGCCCAGGCCGAGCCGGCACTACGGCCGGCACTCGAGCGGGTGACCGACGAGATCGTGGCCGAACTGCGCCGGCGCGTCGGCGGCACGTTCACCACCGAGGAACTGGCCCGCTTCTACGGGGAGGCGGGGACCGACTGGTGCTTCGACGTCGCGCTCCGGGCGGCGCCGAGCACGCCCGAGGCGTGGGACATGACCACCGTTTGCGGGGCGGCGTTCGCGCGCTACGTCCGGGAGGCGAGCGATTACGCCGGCGGGGCGCGCGTCGTGCGCGAGGAGTAGCGCCGGACAGGCTGCCGTGGCGGTGGCGTGCGGGGTCGGTGGCGAGCGCCCGACGGGGTGGCGCGCGGGGTCGGTGGCGAGCGCCCGACGGGGTGGCGAGCGGGGTCGGTGGCGAGCGCCCGACGGGGTGCAGCGGGGGTCGGTGGCGAGCGCTGGGTCAGTGGCGTGTGTTCGGGCCCGGGGGCGGCGGCGCCGCCCACCGGAGCGGCGGCGCGGCGCTCATCACGGTGCAAAACACCCCAAAGCGCCCGCCGACCCGGACGCCTTGGGGACATAAGCGCCCCCACGGCGCTTATGTGCGCTCGGTGCCGGCGGCGGGGGTGGCTTTTCTGCGTTTTGCACCGCCCCGGGGGCGCGTCCGGCCGGCGGGGCCGCCGGCGGAAACCCACGCGCGCCGCCGCATCTTGAACGCCGTTTGCCGGTCTCACGCTCGGCGCGGACCTGACCGCGGCAACACATGCGACCGGCTACACATGCGACCGCGGCTACACATGCGACCGCGGCTACAGATGCGACCGCGGCGACACAGGTGACCGCGGCGACAGATGTGACCGCGGCGACACATGTGACCGCGGCAATACATGTGACGCGGCCCCACATGTGACCGGCGGCCCCACATGTGACCGCGGCAACATATGTGACCCGCGGCCCGACCCGGCAACACCCGGTCGCTGCGCAGCCGAAGCGCCGGCTATTCGCCGTCGTCCTCGCCGTCGTCTTCGCCCACCCGGCGGATCACGATCTGATCCTCCTCGATGGCGACTTCGACCGGGCGGTGGCCGGCCCAGTATTCGGCGTAGATCGGGTCGTCCTGGACGGCGGGGTCGAGCCACAGGCCGTAGCCCTCCTCGCCGTGGTCAAAGGTGGCCTCGAGCGTGGTGGGCTTGCGCCGGGCGCCCCGCCGGCCGCCCCGGCGACCGCGCCGGCGCCGGCCCCGGCCCCGCGAACCCTCCTCGTCTTCGTCCTCATCCTCGTCGCCCTCCTCGTCCTCCTCCTGCTCGGTCCGCCGCGCCTCGGCGGCTTCGAGCTCGGCGGCGATCAACGCGTCATCCTCGGCCCGGAGATCGATCTCGTCGTCGAAGTCGACGCCCAGGCCGGCGTCGGGGTCGCCGTCGGGCTCGAGGCCCTGCTCGCGCTTGAAGGCCTGGATCTGCTGGACGGTCACCTCGAGCTGGTGCGCGATCCACGCGTCGGTCCGCCCCTGGCGAACCCAGGCGCGGATCCGGTTGAGCTCGGGTCGTAGCGATCGGCGAGCCATGTCGCGCGGAGACTAGTACAGGCAACGGCTGGAGGGCGGCGGCACGTCGTTCGTTCGACGTGTGGACACGTGCCGTCGAACGGATGGCTGCTGGGTTGTGTGGATCAGAGGCCAGCCGCTATGCTGGCCTACTCGGACCGGAGGCCCGTGGATCAGGGATGCTCCGGTCTACGGCCGGCGACCAGGCGAGCAGGGAGGCACATCCCAAATGTTGGTACTCACCCGCAAGTCCAACCAGAGCATCATGATCGGCGACGACATCGAGGTCTCCGTGCTCGCGATCATGGGCGAGAAGGTGCGAATCGGGATTCAGGCGCCACGCGACATCCCGGTCTTCCGCAAGGAGGTCTATCTGGAGATCCAGCAAGAGCGCCTTGGCTCGGGCAAAGGCGCCCGCGAGGAGGTCGACGCGGCGCTGCGCGGCCTGGGGGATAGCAAGTAGTCAGACAACCTTCGCTCCTGAGAGCGGCCAAGTCCGTCACCCCAGGAGGTAGTAGAGCGTCTCGAACATCGCGATCGTCACGGCGACGGCGGTGGCAATGAGCGAGAGCGCGAGCAGCCAAAAGCGCATCGAGCTGCGCTTGCGCTCACGCTCACGCCTGCGTTTGCGGGTCCGTGAGCTCGCGCGCCGCCACATCATCTGGCTGCGGCTGCGATCGAGCTGCATCTCGTGCCGGAAGTCCTGCTCGAGCTCGGCGAGGCTCTGGCGCATCTTCATCGCCATCGGCCGCGAGCCTACCAAGCAGCGTCGATCCGCGTTATGTAACTGAGGGCCCGTATCAGAACAATCTCGGCACTGGATCCGGCCTGGATGACTTCGCGGATGCGGCACCGGCGCGTGCGCACCGTAGCGCTGCTACTACCGCGCACGCGCCGGCACCGCCCCGCTCGCCCCGAGACCGCCCCAGCAACAAGCTTATTTCCCTACGGACCCTAATGCGCGCGCAGCGATCAGTGAACGGTCTGCTGCTCGTACACGCGCACGAAGTGCAGGTAGTTTTCGGCGATCTGTGACGCCGCGGCCTCTCGGTCGAGGTCGCCGCCGAGGAAGCCCTTGAGCGCATCCCACCAGATCGAGCGCCCGATGGCGAACCCGACGAATCCGTCCACCGGCGCGGCCTCACGCAGCCACTGCTCGACCTTCTCGGTTGACGCGCCGCGCCCGAGCAGCACGCAGGTCACGCCCTCCCGGCCCGGACCCGAGCGCGCCTGCTCGGCCAGCATCGCCGCGTCGGACTGCTCATCGACACCCTCGATCTTCCACACGTCAACTTCCACCCCGGCCGCCTGGCTCGCCTCGATCGTCCGGCGCATCAACTCGGGCCGCAGCTCCGCGTCAAAGCGATCCGCATCGCCGTCCACGCTGGCCAGCTGCTCATCGGTGGCCGGCACCAGCAACTCGAACAAGAACTTCCGATCGTGGGCATGAAGCCAATCCGCCAGCTCCTTCAACCGCCGCACCTGGCGCTCGTTCATCGCTGCGTCCCCGTCCGGGTTGTAGCGCACCAGCACCTTGGCGAAGTCCGGGTCGTAGCGCTCGATGTGGGCGCCGAACTCCTCCCCGTACTGGAAGTCGAACTCCTCCTGGCCGGACTTCTCGACGGGCATGGCCAGCTTCAAGCCGTGCTCGCGCGCCTGCTCGGGAATGTCCGAGCCGAACTGCTCATCGACCAGCACCCCGGTGGCGCCCGCCTCGGCGCCCTGCTCGACCGCCTTCAGCATCCCCTCGAAGATCAAATGCTTGGAATCGGCGATCTTCTCGGTCTCCTCGGGCGTTGGGTCGCCCTCAATCCCGAACATCTTCTTCTGAAACGACCCTCGATGATCGAAGGCCAGGATGTAGAGCTTGCCGTCATAGCCGAGTGCCATGTGGTCGTCCCCTTCGTTTCTGGAAATCGTCTACGTCCCAGTCTAGTGCCGCTCCCGTCAACCTCTACCCTGTCGGGCGGCTGCAAACCTTCGGCTGGCTTTGTCCTCGGAGTCTCGCGTAGCGCTGCTACGCGTCGACTCCTGCGTCCTCGCCATCCTTGATTTTCGCTCGCCCGCCAGGGCAGACGTTGCCGGTCACGGCACTAGGGCTACTCTGCCGCGCGATGGAGCACAAGTTCAGGGGCGACCCGTACACGATCGGGATCGAAGAGGAGCTGATGATCCTCGACGCCGAGTCGCTCGAGCTGGTCAACGCGATCGAGAGCATGCTCGAGCCGGCGCCGGCAGGCGAGATCAAGCCGGAGCTGATGGAGTCAGTGCTCGAGATCTCGACCGAGCCGTGCGCGAACACGGCCGCGGTGGGCGAGCAGCTTCGCGCGCTGCGCGCACAGGTCCGCGAGACCGCCGCCCGCAAGAACCTGACGATCGGCGCGGCCGGAACCCATCCGTTCGCGATGTGGGAGGACCAGCGGATCGTGGCCCGGCCGCGCTACCGCGATCTGGTCTCGGCACTGCGTTTCGTCGCGCGCCAGGAGCTGATCTTCGGGGTGCACGTCCACGTGGGGCTGGACGATCCGGACAAGGCCATCCACGTCGCCAACGGAATGCGCGTGCACATCCCGGTGCTGCTCGGTCTGTCGGCCAACTCCCCGTTCTGGCGGGCCGATGCGACCGGTCTGGCCTCGACCCGTACCCCGATCTTCCGGGCCTTTCCGCGCGTGGGCATCCCCCCCACCTACAAGGACTGGGAGGACTACGAGAAGCGGATCGAGTTCATGATCAACGCCCGGGTAATCGAGGACTACACCTATCTCTGGCACGACGTGAGGCCTCACCCGAACTTCGGCACGGTCGAGGTCCGGGTCATGGATTCCCAGACGCGGGTGGAGCACACGCTCGGCCTCGCCGCGCTAGTCCAAGGGCTGGTCAAGGAGCTGGCCGAGCATTTCGACGCGGGCAAGCGGCTCTCGCGGTACCCCTTCGAGATGCTCGACGAGAACAAGTGGCTGGCGGCACGGCACGGACTGGACGGGGAGCTGGTCGACCTGCCCCGCTGGGAGCGGGTTTCCGCCCGCGCGCTCGCGCGCCGGCTATTGGACCGGATGCGCGAGCATTGCCAGGACCTTGGGTCGCTGGACGAGCTCGAGGCGGTGCAGGACCTGCTCGACCGTGGCAACGGCGCCGCGCGCCAGGTCGTGGTCTACGAGGCCAACCACGATCTGCGCGAGGTGATGGCGGAGATCGTGGCCGCCACCACTGCGTAGACGGCCGGCTGCGGCCCGAGACCCGGGCATGCCAAGAACGGCAATCGCAAAGGACATCGTCCCCGGAGCACCCGATACCTGTTGCCTGCCCCGCCGCCGTCATACAATCGATCGAGCGATGAGCACCGGCGGCCCGGACCTGTTCGTAATTTGCAAGAACTGCCAGTCCGAGGTCAGCCCCTACATCACCGAGTGCCCGTACTGCGGCAGCCGGCTGCGAAAGCGGGCCCCCAAGCTCGACCGCAACGGCCGCGTGACCGAGCGCAAGCGGCGCTCGCCGAGCCCCTCACTGCCGCGGCTGCGCCGGGGCGAGATCCCCGGGATCCGCCCTGAGGCGCGGCCCTACGCGACGATCGCGCTGCTCCTGGCCGGGTTCGCGGGGACGCTGCTCTGGCGCGCGGCGCTCGTCGGCAGCACGCAGGCGATCGAAGTGTGGCAGCAGTTCGGCACCCACCTGTGGTGGCGGCTGCTGGTGGCGCCGTTCACCTACGTGAACACCGGCTATGCGCTCGTGGCACTCGGCACGATCGCGATCTTCGGCTGGCTGCTCGAACGCCGGCACGGCCCGGTCGTGGTGCTCGCCCTGTTCGCCGTCGGGGCGGTCGGTGGCGCCGCCATCACCGCCGCGGACTCGAGCCTCCCGATCGCGCTGGGCGGTAACGGCGGAGCGCTCGCCCTGCTCGTCGCGTGGGCGATCCCAGATCTTCTGTCGCTCCGGGCGCGGGAGGAGATCGAGGGGGATCTGCTGGGCACCGCGGTGATCGCGGTGGTGGTGGCGCTGATGCCGCTGGCGGCGCCCGGCGCAAGCTGGATCTCCGCAGCGACCGGCGCGGCCGCCGGCATCCTCATCGGACTGCCGCTCGCGCTCGCCGGCGAGCGGTAGCCATCGCTGCGTCCCCGGGCGGACCGCCGCACGTATGATCCGAGGCGCCCCGTGGTCGACCGCGCCTACACCGACGCCGAGCTGGAGGCGGCGATCGCAGCGATTGCCGACCCGGAGCGACTGCGTGAGGCGCAAAACCTGGTCGCACGCACCGCGCCCGCGCTCCAGCGGGTGCTCGCCGCGGCGCTCGACGAGGGTGGGTGGTTCGATCTGGGCCACAACCAGGCCGTCCGTGAAGCGGCCGGGTACGACGATGTCGGCGAGCGGGTCCGCGCGGTGCGAACCATGCTGGCCGAGGAGACCCGCCTGGGGATGCTGGTCGGGGTCGCCGTCGGCTTCGAGCTGGCGCGCGAGCTCGGCGCGAGCCCGGAGGCGGGGTAACGCAAACGACAGAGGAGGATTGAGACGAGATGGAAGTCCGCTTTCTGGGCCATGCCTGCTTCGAGCTGGCTGATGGTGACGCCACGGTTCTGATCGATCCGTTCCTGAGCGGCAATCCGAAGGCCGCGATCAGCGCCGAGGACGCGGCCGCCACTACGATCCTGCTCACCCATGGCCATGGCGACCACATCGGGGACACGGTGGCGATCGCCAAGCGCACGGGTGCGCCGGTGGTGGCCATCGTCGAGATCGCCAACGAGCTCCGCGACGAGGGGGTTGACGTCCGCGACCCCAACATGGGCGGGACGGTCAGGTTCGACTGGGGCTGGGTCAAGCTGGTCC
Source organism: Solirubrobacterales bacterium (assembly GCA_019244395.1). GTDB lineage: Bacteria > Actinomycetota > Thermoleophilia > Solirubrobacterales > Solirubrobacteraceae > Palsa-465. The sequence goes on from JAFASQ010000167.1 coordinate 18,125, forward strand.
CCGCCTGGCACACCTCGACCACGCCCAAGGGGACGGCCAACGTCCCGGCTGGCCTTCTGATCAGCTTTCAGGACAGCATCGTCTACCACCTCGGCGACACCTGCGTGTTCTCCGACCTGCAGCTGGTTGGCAAGCACAACCCGATCGACATCGCCCTGATGTGCATCGGCGGCCACTACACGATGGACCGCGTGGACGCGGTCGACGCGGCCGAGCTGATCGGGGCCAAGACCGTGATCCCCTGTCACTACAACACGTTCCCCCCGATCGAGACCGACGCCCAGGCGTTCAAGTCCGACGTGGAGTCGGCCACGCGCTCCAACGTGGCCGTGCTCGACCCCGGCCAATCGCATTCCGCGTGACCCACGCGATCGTCCTTATCCAGGCGAACCGTTCGGCGCTGGCCACGCTGGGCGGCGAGCTGGCCGACCTCGAAGGCGTGGCCGAGGCGTACTCGGTGACGGGCGAGTGGGACTTCGTGGCGGTGCTGCGCCTGCGCGAGCCCGAGCAACTCGCGCAGGTGGTCACCGGGCAGATCTCGCAGCTCTCCGGCGTGGCCCGGACGCACACGATGGTGGCGTTTGAGGTCTATTCGCGTCACGACCTTGAAGCGCTCTTTTCCGTCGGGCAGTAGTGCGGGTAGCTGGGCCATCTGGGGGCACCGGCAGGCGTGGAACGGGCGCGAGGTCGCACGTTGTGCGGAGTCGGTCACTCCTCGACCGGGAGTCCGCTAAAGCGAGTTGCGGCGCGCGATCAGCGCCAGGGTGTGGCCGAACGGTGCCGAACGAGGCCGAGAGCCGATCACGTCGAGTCGCTGCACGAGCCGCTGCAGCCACGCTGGGAGGCGGCGCCACGAGTAGGTAAGCGCGTGCAGCTCGGGGACCAGGCCCGCGGCGGCCGCCTCGGCCGTGAGGCGACGCGGAGACAGGGGGATATCGTCAGGCGTTCCGTGGATCGCGGTGGCTAAGCCAAGCCGGTTCGCCAACGACAGCCCGATGCCTACCGGATGCCATAGCCCCGGCTCGACTGCGATCAGCGCGCCGCCGGGCCGCAGCAGTCGTGCTGCCTCTGCAAAGCAGGGCGCGAGCGGTCCTTGATAGGCGATGTGGTGGAGCACCAGTCGGTACAGCACGATGTCGAACGACCGGTTCGGCAGGTCAAGCCGACCGGCATGCCCGACGAATGCGTCGTCGGCCCGGCCAGCCTCGACGACGGCTCGGATCGCTGCTGGGTTGGCATCGACCGCCGTGAGGCGAAAGCTCGGGGCGGGAAAGAGGTGTCGCTCTGCAGTTGCCCCGCAGCCAACCGAAAGCACGTCGCCACGCGTGAGCGGAACGCGCCTCGCGAGGAGCTGCTGCTCCTGCGCGGCGAGGCGTTGGTAGTGCACGTCGAGCGTCGCCGGGCTCGTGAGGCGGTCGAGGACGTTGTCGGTGCGGTACGGGCAACTCCCGACCACTCCGTTCTCGCCCCTCGCGCGCATCGTCATGATGATCGGGTCGGCAACATATCAGCCACCGGTGGCCGCCACGGACACGAGCGCCACCGTCTGCTGGCTCGATGTCGTCCGTCGAGAACAGAGGAGCGGAGAGTGCCGCTAAGTCCCCAGCGGCCACGCGGCCGTAGCAACGACTACAGACACTAGTAGATCAGCTCGCCCCAGCTGCCTACGCCGCCGCGGCCACGTCTTCGCGGAGCCTGCCGGAGACGTCGCGAGCGGTAATCTCGGTCGCTCCCAATGATCGAAGCGCGCTCAACGCCCCGATCCGTTCACTCCGTGATTGCGGATCTAGGCATACGCATGTTAGAAGCGACCAGTCGCCGGGGCGGCTCCGTATGACGGGCGGGCCAGGTGAGCGTGATGGCCCCCCAGCCGGAGACGATCGACGAGGGGTCCAGCTGAGGATCGGCGCTTGGCAGGATCCCTACCCGCTCGACTGGCGGCTGCGCAGCAAGGCTCGACGGCGCCTTCGGCGCACGCGCCTGACGCGGGGCGCGGGACGCCTGGCGGACCTGGCGCTGACCGCGCGCCAACGCGCCTTGGGGATCGATCGCCAGCTGGACGCCGTGGCCGCTCAGGGGCCGCGGCGCGACGTTCTGGTGTTGGGAATCTACGGAGTAGATGGGCGACAGCTCGAGGAGGCGTTGCGTCGCCTACGCGAGTCGGTGCACAGCGTCCGCGTCGCGCTCGGCGCCATGGGGGCAGCGGCGCCCGGACTGGTCGGCGACACGGTGCTCACCGAGATGCGGGGCGGCAAGTTCGCCAACCTCAACCTGGTGGCGGAGGCGGCCGGGCCGCTCGCCGCGGACTGGATCCTGATCGTCGACGATGACATCGACATCGGGCATCGTTTCCTTGACCGCCTGCTGGCGGTGGCGGAGCGCTTCAGCTTTGGTCTCGCCCAACCCGCGCTGAGCAGGGCGAGCTACGGCTGGCACAGCGTGAACCGCCGTCATCCGGTGCTCTGCCGTGAGACGCGCTTTGTCGAGATCGGCCCCGTGGTGCTGATGCGGCGCGATGTGTACCAGCGGCTTGCTCCCTTCCCTGCGGAGGGGATGGGCTGGGGGCTGGACCTTCACTGGTCCGCGGTGGCGCCGCGCTTCGGATGGCGTCTCGGCGTGATTGACGCGGTGCCCGTGTGCCACGAGAAGCGGCGCACCGCCTCCGCCGTCGACGTCGTCGCCGCGCGTGAGGCGGCCGAACGGCTGCTGGCGGAACGCGACCACGTGACCTATCTGGAGGTCGAATCGGAGCTCGCCCGCCACACGCGGATGTCATGAGGCGCCGAGCTACGCGCGCGTCACCCGTCGCCGGCTGCCTCCGGCGGCGCCGTCCATGGAAAGGCCGCAGTCCTTCGCGTCAGCGGCGGGGAGCGCTGCACGTATGAGGAGCTGGGCGCAGCCGTGGGATGTTCGATTCGCGGGCGCATGTGATTTGCGGCTTGTTGACGTCAAACCGCACCGACCGACTACTGGGTGATGAGTGACTTCTCCGTTCCCGAGTTCTCGCTGCCCCGACGTCGTTTCCGGTTGACTTGCCGCGGCGAGATAGGTCACTCCTATCGTTGCGTCAGTGCGGTAACCGTGGGCTCGTCACTTGGCGACTCGGATGAGCGAGGTGAGTCAGTCCAGCCGCCCAGGTGGCGCTCGGGGGCGTCCAGGTGTCGAGCACGAAGAAGAAGCCGATCCTCGGTGCCTTCCCCGCTGATCGGACCTGCGCGCGCGGTTTGATAAAAGGGTCAGGCCCTATGACACGTCCTCCAACGAGCGGCTCACGGCCTCCGATGTCCCGCCCCTGCCGGGCGTCTACGACGCCCTCGAGCCGCAGCGCGACGAAGAGACAGTGCACCCGCATTACCACACGCACC